>CAIYUY010000077.1 GCA_903929485.1 uncultured Desulfuromonadales bacterium | reverse complement strand
GCACTTACCTTCCAGGACTCTGGCCACGCCCCGGGGCTTTTTAAGTTTTTTCGGTTCAGTCATAAAAATCCTTGCAATACTATCCGCAGATTTCGCGGATTAGCGCAGAAAGTGTGCAGCATTTCTTGTTCACGGACCTTATCGCTATCACTGATAAAAAAATTCCGGGCATGAAACCCCTACACCAACCAACAAATCAGCGTCAATCTGCGTAATCCGCGGACCAGGCAGTGAATTATCAGTGGATCAGAGCGGCAGTACATCCTTGCTGATCAGCTTGTCGATGAGGAGCCTGGCGGTTCCCACCGGATCGTTGACGCCGTCGCCGATGATCTCCCCCTGATCCCGCTGGGGAGAGAAGATCTTGGTGACCCAGGTGGGAGAGCCCTTGAGTCCGATGCTCTGCTCGTTCAGTTTCAGGACGCTGTTATTCCAGGTCGTCACCACCCCGTCCGCCGCATCCAGCCGCATGGGAACGGTGGGGTAGCGGGGACGGTTTACCTCCCGCACCACGGTAAGAAGAGCCGGCAGGGGAGCCTCCACAATCTCGTGCCTCCCCTCCAGCTTACGCCGGACCCTGACCCGTCTCCGCTTCAGATCAACCTCCTCCACCCGGTCCACCAGGGTGAGTTGGGCACACTCCAGCCGGGTGGCTATCCCCGGCCCCACCTGGGCCGTGTCGCCGTCTATGGTCTGTTTGCCGCAGATGATAAAGGCGATCTCTTCCTCCTCCGCCAGCTTGCGGATTGCCTGAGTGAGGACGTTACTGGTCGCCAGGGTATCCGCGCCGCCAAATACACGATCCGACAGAAGGATCACCTGGTCGGCGCCAAGGGCCAGCGCTTTCTTAAGCGTCGCCTGGGCGTTGGGAGGCCCCATGGAGATCGCCACCACCCGGAACCCGAACCGGTCCTTAAGCCGCAGCGCCTCCTCCAAGGCATTGGTGTCGTAGGGATTCATGATAAACGGTATCCCCTCCCGCACCAGGGTATTCGTCACCGGGTCGATCTGGACCTGAGTCGTATCCGGAACCTGTTTGATACACGCAACGACAAGCATGAGAACCTCATCAATACTGTAAAATGTCTACATTTTAGAAAAGCCCGACAGAGGTATCTCCATCGGGCGACATCGCCATACGCCGTAACGCATCGTTGGGTACAAAAACGTATGGCAGAAAGCGTGCCAAAGATCCAGGAACGCCAACTAGCTGTTTTAAAGGCTCTTGCAGATACGGGCAGTAAACCGGGGAGGGAAGAACGCCATCTTTATCAGCAACCTGCTTACTACATGGGCAGTTCGATGTCCGTTTATCCACCCAGCTGTTCCCGGCGCTCCCCCTTCTTCGTGATGGTAAAATTCCCCATCTCCTGCTCCAGCACCCCGATCTGGAGCGACAGCCGAACCACCGCATCATCCATGACCCTCGCTGCATCATGGGTGACTTCCGTGGAGTCCTGGATTCCCTGCACAGCCGCGGCAATCTGGACACTCCCCCGCGCCTGCTCGTCACAGGCATGCTTGATCCCCTGCACCATAGCCAGAATGTGCTCGGTGGAAGTTGAGATGAGAGCACCAGCGGCACTCTGTTCCCCCGCGGAATTTCGGACCTGACCGGTGAGCCCCTTCATCCGCTCCACGGCTGTCATGATCAGCTCACTCCCCTTCCCCTGTTCATGAGACGCCCGGGCAATCTGCTCCACCATCTCCGAGACCTTCACCATGGACTCCCGGATCATCCGGCTCCCCATGGCCTGCGCCACCGCGGCCCGGGCAATTTCCGCCACCCGGCTGTCGGCCTTTTGGACCCCGGCAACAATCTTGGCCAAAGCCGCGCCGGAACTCGCCGAGAGTCTCTCTCCATCCATGACACTCTGCTCAGTGAGAAGAACAGCGCCGGCTGCCCGCCGAGTCTCTTCCTGAACTCCCTTGACCAGCTGTACAATCTCACGGGTGGAACTGCTCGTCCGTTCGGACAACTCCTTGATCTCGTCGGCCACCACGGCAAACCCCTTCCCCTGCTCACCTGCCTGGGCTGCGAGAATAGCCGCATTCAGCGCCAGGAGACTGGTCTGCTCGGCCACGTCATCAATAACGGAGAGGATCAGACCGATATCATCGGCCCGTTTGATCAGTGTGCCTATCACCTCCGCCGTGATCGCCGACGAGCGTCGAACCTCGTTCATCCCGGTGATGGTGGCGTCAACCGAAAATTTCCCCTCCTGGGCGTCGTTCATGACCTGGCGGGTGATCTCGGCCGTCTCAAGGGCGCTGTTCTGAACCTGCCGGATGGAACAGTCCATCTCTACCACCGAAGAGGCGGTGGCGCCGGCCGACTCCACCAACTGGGCGATATTAGTGTCGATCTGCCCGATGGAGGCGGCCATCTCCACGATGGAGAAGCTGACCTCTTCCACTGATTCGGTCAACTGTTCCACATTACGCGCAACCTCTTCCACACTGGCGGCCATCTCCAGGATGGAGGAGGAGCTATCCACCGCTGACCGGGAAAGCCGGTGAACCCCCTCGGCAACCCCCCTGATGGAGTTGTTGATCTCCGTCACCGCTGAAGAGGTTTCGCTTACCCCGCTTACCTGCAGTTCCGCCGCCTCCATCATCCGTTTGGAGGCATGATAAATATTTCGGGAAATATTGGTCAATTCCTGGGAGGTCCGGTTGACCTTACCCACCATATCCGAGAGCCGGGAAATCATGACATTGAAATCAGTCCCCAGTTGTCCGATCTCATCACGGGAGTCCACGACCACCTTTGCGGTCAAGTCACCACTTGCCCCCTGATCCAGGGCCGTTACCATCCGGTCGATCCTCCGAATGATGTTCCTGGCTGCCATGAGACCAAGAAAAGCCGCCAAAAGCGACGAACCGATGATCCCGCCGCTGAAAGCCCAGACAGCTCCGTGACGGATCTCGTCAACCTCCCCATCGACTTGACTCATGAAAGAACTAACCGTAACCAGCAATCCATCCACGGCCCGCTGCGCCCTCTTACTTGCCTTGAGAGTATCGGTCATGGCCAGACGACGGAGACGGTCATCCGAGGCAGCCCCGTTTCCCATGGTAAGCAGAGCGGTTTTATGAGCAAGTAATTCGTCGGCAACCCGTTCAAAGCTCTTCCAACTCTCCTGAGTTTCATGAAGCCGCTGGGCCAGAGGGCCACCGGGTAAAGCCCGGGGAACTCCCAGCTTGGCATTGCCGTTCAGCAGGATGTCCATGTAATCCCGAAAGAGATCCCGCTTGGCGACGTATTCATCACGATAGGAGGTAAAGCCGGCAAGCTCGGTACGCTCCAGGGCCGCTTCCAGCAGATGGATTCGCGCCTCCCGCATCGCAATCTTCATGAGAACAACCACTCCCTCTTGGGCGGCATGGCTCTTCATGGTCTCCTGAACCTTGATGCTCACCCGATTGATGGTGGCGATACCATAGGCGCCGGAGATGGCGACGATGAGAGCCATGAACATGAACGCCGTGATCAGGCGTAGACTCAGTCGTGAATTTTTCATAGTAAAATGGCTTCTTTCTCAATTGTCCATTGCCAATTGTCATTTGCAGCAGATTGCCATGAAGAGCTGCTCCAGGATAAACGCCGGCTTGAGCCTGGACGACTTGAGTGCTCTGTCGGTGTCGTATAACCGGGTGAATGTTCCCCTGAACTCCACCAGGGTAAAGTTGGCGGCTTGTTTCATGAGACCAGGCAGGAAATAGTCGGAGCGGAGACCGATGGCGCGCCCCAGTTCCGGCTTGGGAACCTTGCGCGCCATGAGTTCCCGGAGTTGCCACAACTGTCGAAAATGCCGGGTCAGCATGTTCAGCACAAAGAGCGGGGCTTGGCCGTCACGAAGTACGGTTTGAAGCTTTCTCAGGGCGACTCCCAGGCTCTTCTCTCCCAGGGCGTTGGCCAGGTCAAAAACCGAATCGGCACGGGTGTCCGAGGCGATTTCCCGAACAGCCTCCAGGGTGATGGTTTTACCCGTCCCCACATAACCTGCGAGCTTTTCGATCTGGGAAGCAAGCTCCTGGAGGTTCGTTCCGGACAATAACAACAGAAGCTCCGCCGCCTCGGTCGCTATCCGCGCCCCGGCCTGGGTCGCCTCCGCCATGATAAAGGCTGGGAGCTGGTTTTCGTAGGGGGGCTTGAACTCCACCATTTCCCCGATCTTTTTCAGCTCAAGAAAAAACTTCCGCCGCAGATCCGGTTTTTTCCCGACGAAGAGGAGACAGGTGGACGGAGAGGGGTTCCTGAAGTATTCCACCAGCGCCTCATTATCGGCATCGGTCAGTCCTTCACTCCTCTTAACCACCACAAGACGCCGCTGGGCGAACATGGGAAGCGTTTGGGCGGCGGAAGCAATCTCCTGTCCCTTGCGATCGGCGCCATACACGATGTCCAGGTTGAAGTCAGCCACGTCAGGGGGAACGATGGCGGCGATGAAACGCTTTACCTCCCGCTCCATGAGATAGGTCTCGTCACCGTAAAAATAATAAACCGGCTTTACCGCGCCGTCAGCCAGGACCCGCCGCAGCTCTTCAGGTTTCATGGTGGGAGCTCCTCTTTAAAAATCATCGGCAAAACTCACATAGATATCCTGCGCCAGTTTTCCGCATACCTCTTGAATGGCGGCCTCCTCGCTGTTCTGCTGAATGGAGATGTCGCTGTTGGCCGGGAAGTTCTGATACAAGGTCAACCGCCGCTTCCAGAGAATCTCCCGGGCGCCACTCTTTTTCAGGGTAATCTCCGTGGTTATCCCCGCTCGATATTCCGCCACGGTTTCCAGATTTTTCGTGCTCCGATAACTGTAGGCAACCGGAACGAGATCATAGGAGACGATGACACCGGAGAGGAGGTAGTCGGCCCCCTCTCCGGCAATCCGCCACTCCCCGCGGCGCCTGGCGAACTGCTCCGTAATACTGTTGGCCAAAAACGCCTCCAGAGTCGCCCGATAGCTCCTGTTGACGAACAGGGGGATATAAATACTCTTTGCCTCTGCCGAATTTCGAACGACCGTACTGGTCAGCGGATGGTAACCGCACCCCTGGGCCGAGAGAAGGAGAACAAACGGCAGCAGTGTCATCCAAGCAAAAAGCCTCATCACCCCACCACGATATTGACCAGCTTGCCGGGAACCACGATGACCTTCCGGATGCTCTTCCCGTCAACAAGGGGGCGAACCCGTTCGGTGGCCAACGCCGCTGACCTGAGTTCCTCCTCCGTGGCGGCCACCGGCACGGTAATCCGGTCACGAAGCTTGCCGTTGACCTGCACCACAATGGTCAACTCCTCATCCGCGGCGGCATCGGGATCGTAGGAAGGCCAGGAAACCAGGGACAGAGTCCCCACCTCTCCCAGCCCTTCCCAGAGTTCCTCGGCGGCATGTGGGACAAAAGGGGCGAGCAGAATTACCAGCGACGTCAGCGCCTCCCGCAGCACGGCTCCGTTTTTGGGATCTCCCTTGGGTTCAAAGGCGCTGAGTCCGTTCACCATCTCCATGATGGCGGCAATGGCCGTATTGAAGTGGAACCGTTCCTCAAGATCGTCCGTAACCTTCCGAATTGTCTTGTGTACGACCCGGCGCAGGGCTTTCCCCTCCCCTGTCAGCTTTTCCGGCTGAAGGGCCGAAGACTCCTTGATGAAGGGGAGCGTCTCGAAGACGAGTTTCCAGACCCGGTTGAGGAATCGGTAACTCCCCTCCACCCCCTGGTCGCTCCACTCCAGATCCTTCTCCGGCGGCGCGGCGAAAAGGGAGAAGAGTCGGGCAGTATCGGCCCCGTAACGCTCCACCAGTCCGCTGGGGTCAACCACGTTCCCCTTGGACTTGCTCATCTTTGCGCCGTCCTTGATCACCATCCCCTGGGTCAGGAGATTAATAAATGGCTCATCAACCTTCACATACCCCAGCTCCCGGAGCACTTTGGTGAAAAACCGGGCGTAGAGGAGGTGAAGCACTGCGTGCTCGATCCCGCCGATATACTGGTCAACAGACATCCAGTACTCTGCCCGCTCCTTGTCCAAGGCTCCTCCCGTGAAATCAGGACAGCAGTACCGGAGGAAATACCAGGACGACTGGACAAAGGTGTCCATGGTGTCGGTCTCTCGACGGGAGCTCGCACCGCAGAGAGGACAGGGGACCGTCACAAAGGCATCCAGCCGAGCCAGGGGACTTCCCCCCTCGCCGGTGAAGGCCACGTCCCGGGGGAGGGTTACCGGAAGATCCTGATCCGGCACCGGCACGACGCCGCAAATGTCACAGTAGATGATGGGGATCGGATTCCCCCAGTACCGCTGACGGGAGATTCCCCAGTCGCGCAGCCGGAAATTAACTGTTTTCTTCCCGACGCCCTCCCCGGCCAGATGATCGGCCAGGGCTTCCTTTGCGACATCGCTCTTCATCCCGTTGAACCGCTCCGAATTCACCATGGTCCCCACCTCGGTATAGGCGGCGGTCATGGTAGCCGGATCCAGGTTCTCGCCATCAGGCTGAATGACCACCAAGACGGGGATCTCATATTTTCGGGCAAACTCAAAATCACGCTGATCATGTGCCGGAACCGCCATGACGGCGCCGGTACCATACTCCATGAGGACGAAATTGGCAAGATAGACCGGCATCCTGCATCCGGTAAGGGGATTAGTGCAAAACGCGCCGGTCCAGACCCCCTCCTTCTCCAGATCTTCCGCCGTCCGGCAGACCCGGTCGGTCCGGGCGATTTTCTCCACGAAGGCCGTTACCGCCTCCCGCTGCCCAGAGGTCGTTATCCGGCAAGCAAGAGGGTGCTCCGGCGCCAGTGACATGAAAGTGGCGCCATAGACCGTGTCCTGGCGGGTGGTAAAGACGGTGATCCCCTCCTCTCCCCCTTCCAGGGGAAAGGTGATCTCGCAACCGAAGCTCTTGCCGATCCAGTTCCGCTGCATGGTCAGGACCCTCTCCGGCCAACCGGGGAGACGGTTCGTCCAGTCGAGAAGTTCCTCGGCATAGTTGGTTATCCGGAAAAACCATTGATCCAGTTCCTTCTGTTTCACATCGCTATCGCAGCGCCAGCAGCCGCCATCTTCAACCTGCTCGTTGGCCAGCACCGTTGCGCAGTTGGGACACCAGTTGACGAAGGAGGTCTTCTTATAGGCTAGCCCCCGCTGGTACATCTGAAGGAAGATCTTCTGCTCCCAGCGGTAGTACTCCACGTCACAGGTTGCCAGTTCCCGGTCCCAATCGTAGGAAAAACCCATCCGCTTCAGCTGTCCCCGCATGTAAGCCATATTCTCATGGGTCCAGGCCGCCGGATGACAGTTATTCTGAATGGCGGCGTTCTCCGCCGGCATCCCGAAGGCGTCCCACCCCATGGGATGAAGAACGTTGTACCCTCGCATCCGCTTGAAGCGCGCCACCACATCGCCGATGGAGTAGTTCCGGACATGCCCCATATGGATCCTGCCCGAGGGATAGGGAAACATCTCCAGCAGGTAATACTTCTCCTTTTCAGGATCCTCCGTCACCTTGAAGCTCTTTGCCGCTTCCCAATGCTTCTGCCATTTTGCTTCCACGATCTGCGGAATGTATTTTTCCTGCACGAAAAACCTCCTGAACTTGTACGGATAAAATCGTCCGGCGATTATACGCTAAAATCGATGCCACGAGACAGTTTTTTGTCCCTTTTCCTTGACGGTCCGCTTAAACCAACCGGTGGAGGTGGGACAGTTCTTCGGCGGAGAGCAACCGGTCGATATTAAGCAGCGTGACGGTTCGCTCCCGGAGGTCAGCCACCCCGATGAAGAACGGGGCGATGCGGGATGAGAGCTGTGACGGCGGCGGCCGGATGGTGTCCAGGTCAAGGGTGAGCAATTCGGACACCTCATCCACCAGAACCCCCAGCAGTTTACCCGGCATCGTCAGCAGCATGATTCTTGCGTCAGGTTCCCGGCGCCCCCCAGGCAGATTCAACCGTTCCCGCAGATCAAGCACCAAGAGCTCTTCTCCGCGGTACGTCATGGCTCCCGCAAAAAAGGGGGGAATACCGTCGATTGATCTCAGTTCCGTGGGACGGACGATCTCGCGAACCCGCAGGAGATCCACGAAAAACCAGTCGTCGCAAAGACGGAACCGGACGCCGCGCAGCCCATAAGTCGAGCTCAAGAGATCATCACCGCTATCGTTGACCATTTCATGCGGATCTTCCCGTGCTACGTGGGGCGCACCCCGAGATCAAGTATCTTGTCAAGGTCCAGAAGCAGCAACTGCGCTCCCTTGTAACGGATGATTCCAAAAACGAATTCGTACTCCGTCCCCTGCAACTCTTTGGGGAGAGGTTCCACCGCGGTGATCGGCCGCATGATAACCCTCCCCACCCGATTGACCAGGAGGCCGCATAATCCTTCACCCATCCTTACCACGATGATCCGCTGTAGGGCCGAGGCCAACGTCTCTTCCAAACCAAGCCGCGCCGACAGATCCATGACCCCAATGATGGCGCCGCGATGGGAAAGTATTCCCGTCATCGCCTCGGGCGCTCGGGGAACCGGGGTAACCCGTCGAGGCAAAATGACCTCCTTGACCCGCTGGTTTTCCACGGCATAGTTCTCTCCACCGACAGTGAACCAGAGAAAACCGGTCAGCTTCTCTTTCCCGCCGGATTCGGGAAGATCAGCAGCTTCCAGGGCGGCAGCCACCGCCTCCCTCCCTGCCAGGATTACCCCTAGCGGATCAAAGGGTGGCGCCGGCGGAGTTCGCAAAAGATCAAAAACCACGTCCGCTCCCCCCCCGACAGAACTCATCCACGATGGCCATGGGATCCAGGAGCAGGATTGTCTCGTCATCACTGAGATCCAGAGCCCCGGCAATCCCCCTGACCCCGCTAAACAGCTCCCCCAGGGGCTTCAGCACCAAGTCGTGCTCCCCCCTGATACCGTCAGCCATGATCCCCACCCGCCGCGACGACGTTCCGGTCACGACGGCATATCCGGAAAAATCGTCCCAGGGGGCCGAGTTCCGGTCGAAAAAATGGTCCAACCTCACCAGCGGGATGGTCATCTCCCGCAGAGATAGCCATGGATTCCCTTCAAGGGAGACGAACTCTTCCGGGGTGACGGCCACCATCTCCTGGATTGCGGAAACCGGCACACCGTAACTCGCCCCTCCGACCTCAATGATGAGGGTTTTGACAATGGCCAAGGTCAGGGGTAGGGAAATGATGATCCGGCTGCCGTACCCGGACTCACTCTCCACCGAGAGTTCACCGGAAAGGGCCGTGATGGCGTTCTTCACCACGTCCATGCCTACCCCTCTCCCGGAAAGTTCACTTATCACGTCGCTGGTGGAAAACCCGGGCTCGAAGATCAGCTCCAACGCCTCCGGGTCCGGCATGGTGTCAGGTTGTTGCAACAGTCCCAGCGCCGCGGCCCGCCGGCGAACCTTGGCCAGGTTTATTCCCCGGCCATCGTCGGCGACCTGGATGACGACGCGGTTCCCCTTCTGGCCGGCGGTAACGATTATCCGACCTGTTTCCGATTTACCCGCCGACCGTCGCTCCGCCGCCCCCTCGATGCCATGGTCAACGGCGTTCCGGACAAGGTGCATGAGGGGATCAAAGAGATCATCGATGATCTGTTTGTCAATGCGGGTCTCCCCCCCGTGCAACTCCAGCTCCAGGTTTCGCCCCTCATCCAGGGAGATCCTCCTGACGATCCGTGTCAGCTTGTCATAAAGGGTGCGAAGCGGGACCATCCGTATCTCCATGACCCCCTGCTGCAGCTCCCTCAGTTTTTTCCCCAGTCGCTCCGCACGCTTTACCAGAGCCGGCGCAACCACTATTGCCTGCGCCACCTCATTCCCAAGAGACCTCTGGCCCGCGACCAGTTCCCCCACAAGAGCAATAAGTTCGTCAAGCGCCCTGATATCCACCCGCACCGTCCCGCTACCGCTCCGCTCCGACCTCATCCGGTCAGGAGAAGAAGTGGAGAGCGGGGAAATAACAGGCTCACCCGCACAAGGATGAGCCGGCGCCGCCGCGACCGGGATCTCTTCACAGGTTATACCACTGGGGAGCGCCCCGGGAGCTTCATCCGCCGCCACCAGAATATCGAAATCAATGGCGTCATCACGCTCAAACCCGGGAGTCGGAATGGTGCTGATGACCTCACCCCGGGACTTGAGACCATCCATGAGATTCTCGATCTCCTTGTCGAAACTCTCCAGGAGAAACGAAGCATGGAGGAGAAAGAGCCGCGCGCCTCTCCGGATACTCTCGGCGAGACGGTGCTTCTCAAACTCATTCAACGCGGCGGCAACCCGTTCCGGCAGGAGCGGAACCGGCGGAAGAAACGTGGGAAGAGAAATGGTTCGCGCGCAGCAGGCGGCTATCCGTTTCAGGATCAGGGAACTGTCGGGCAAAGCATCCCCACGACAGGACAAACGAACCAGCAGGGAAAGGTGATCCAGGGACGCCTCCAAAATTTCCAGCGAGACGGCGTCAAGGGGACTCTTCCCCAGCCGGAGCAGCTCCAAAAGATTTTCCAGACCATGAGCCAGACCGCTGACTTCAGTATAACCGAGCATCCCGGCAACCCCCTTGAGGGAGTGGGCGTCCCGAAAAACGGCGTTAATCAGAGGAGAAGGGACGTTCCCCTCCCCCGAGACGAGCACCAGTGCGGCAAGATCCCCGGCGAGTTTTTCCAGGATCTCCTCGACCTGGGCCAGAGAGTCCCGAATCCCAGGGGAATGATCATGGTCGTAACGCGGCATGGAGCCCTTCAGGATGTTGTGGGTGAGGCGCCGGACAAGACATCGGTTGTTGGTCCGGGAAAGGAATTTATTCTATCCGGAACGCATCATAATTCATACGCACCGCCAAGTAAAGGGAGTTGCCGCACTCCGGCAAAAACCATATACCCCGGTCCTCCACCGCTCCTTCCAATCCGCAGATGGCTCTTAGTATCAACAGAGACCACAGAATTAAATATTGATTTTAATTTTTATTTAGCTTATTATTTTATAAAATTAATATTTGAAAATAATTATTCTTACGCTAACACAGACACTCTAAATCATTAATTTAAATCTGGAAACATGACGGAGTTTATCATGACGACATTATCTCCCCTGCGATCAACTATTCTCATCGTGGATGACGTGCCGGAAAACATAACGATTCTCCTCAACATGCTGAGAGACGACTATGACCTGCAGTACGCGACCTCGGGACACCAAGCGCTCTCCCTGCTGGCAAAAGCCAAAAAACCGGATCTTATCCTGCTTGATGCCATGATGCCGATGATGGACGGGTACGAAGTTTGCTCCGCACTCAAACTGGATGCCGCCACGAGCCACATCCCGGTGATCTTCATCACCGCAAAAACGGGCGTCGAAAGCGAGACCCAGGCATTGGCGGCGGGCGCCGTGGATTTCATCCACAAACCGATCAACAGAGAGGTGTTATGCGCGCGAGTCAAAGTTCATCTGGAAACGGAACAACGTGTGAAGGCCTTGCATCTGGCCAATACGGAACTGACCGAATGGAACAGTAATCTCAAGAGCCGAGTCATTCAGCAGACGGCGCTGGTTCGGCAAAAGGTCGAAGAGGCCCACCAACGGAATGCCCGTAAACAGAAGGAGAGTGACGTTGTCGGGAGCCCGGCAAAAACTCCGCCACCAACCCCCGACAAACCACTGTCGGACCGCCCCCTCACCATTCTCTGCGTGGATGATGAGCAAAATATCCTCAACGCCCTGACTCGCCTCTTTCACGGGGAGCCGTTTCAGGTGGTGACGGCCTCTTCGGGAAAAGAAGGACTGGCCATACTGGAGAAGAGCAACAATATCGGGCTGATCTTGAGTGATCACCGGATGCCGGAGATGAGCGGCACGGACTTTCTCCAGGCGGCCGCGACAGTGTCGCCTGATTCGTCAAAAATGATCCTCACCGGTCATGCGGATATGAACACCGTCATCGGGGCCATCAACCAGGGAGGGATTATCTGTTTGCTGACCAAACCGTGGAAGGATCAGGAATTGCTGGAGACCGTGCGAGGTGGGCTGCAGCGGTACCAACTGGCCAAGGAAAATCGACGGGAGAAGGAGGAACTGGCGGCATGGAACAGTAATCTTAAGAGCCGGCTCCTCCAACAAACGGCGCTGGTTCGGCAAAAGGTTGAAGAGGCTAACCAGCAGAATGACCAGAAAACAAAGAGCACCGAAGATATCGTGTTCCTTCTGGCCGACCTGCTGGACAAGCGCCATCGCCGGCTCAGCGCGCATTCCCGTACGGTGGCGGAACTGGCGACATCAATGGTAAAACAGCTCCGCCTTCCCCAGAGCAGATCCGAGGAGATACGGCATGCCGCGCTCCTTCACGACATCGGACTCATCGGTGTCTCCGACCGGCTGCTGGCCAATAACATGGAATTTTTAACCACAACCGATACCGCCGAGTACCGGACTCACCCGGTGAAAGGGCAGGAACTCGTCGACACCTTCGAGGAACTACGGGGGATCGGACTCCTCATCCGTCACCACCACGAAGCCTTCGACGGCAGCGGATTCCCCGACGGGTTGGCTGGGGGTGAGATCTCCCTGGGGGGACAGATAATCCACCTGGCCAGCTTCATAGAGAGCAGCTTCACCCAGTTGACCGGAGACGACGCCAAATATAAAGTGAGCAGAAAGGTGGCCGCCTGCATGGGAACCCTCTTTGATCCGACATTACTTGCCGCCGCCGGTGTGGCCATCAGGGAGATTCTTACCGCTTAACCGGGTAGAAGCATTTTGAACGTATAAAAGTCGGATTTGTCCTATTCTACCGTTGAAGAGGGTGACATCGGCACGACATTTTTGCAGGATGGGTAATCTTGACAGACCCGGAATTTACTTCCTGCCTGCCTCCCCTTGGTCACGGTTCCGACTCTCATCTTTTTGCCGCAAAGAATGCAAACCGCCGCCGGTCGTTCCGTACCGGCGGCGCCTCTCTCCACAACCTCCACCACCGGGGAAACCACCCCCTCTCGTTCGATTGCTTCACCCGGCTCCGCCGCGGAATCAACCAGCTGTTTTTTCAGCAAGCCGTCCAGCGCCAGGTCGACGGCCCTGGCAACCTGTTTTTCCACGGCCAGAGCCACGCTCTTGCCTAACAGATCCCCCCAGGCCACCCGGGCAACCGCCTTTTCCACCGCTTCGGCGGCGGCGCGCTCCGCGTAACGGTCAACGGCCGCAACCCTCGCATCGTCGGCAGGATTAATAGCGGCGAAAAGAACGGTTTTTTCCGTTTCGGGAACCACGGCAGCGACCTCCTTGATCCGGGTTGCGCCTTTGAGATGCTCATTTCCCTGCTGTAACAATTTGAGCAGTTTGTCATCACTCACTATTTCCATACCCGTTTCATCAGCGAACTTCCACGAATCACGACTAAAATGAGCCGGCGAAATCATGATGCCGCCCATGACTCCGTCGCGCGACACGACGCTCTGAAAATCCTTCACAACAGCCGCTTCAATACGGTCATTGCCCCAAAACCCGTAGTTCAGATAATAGGTTCGGGATCCCTTGGACAGTATCAGATCCACCAAGTTGGAATCCTCGCCGTCGGGTTCCCGTAGCTCGTACCCTTGGGCGCGGTACGCTTCCTGAATTTGCAGTTTACAGAGCTCATGATCCAGGCTCGTCACAAAATCACTTTTAGCGACACTCTTTTTCTTATTCAGATAGCTTTTCTTCATGCTGCTTTGAACCCTTCCCTCCACGTCGGAGTTACTGCGGAGCTGATGGAGGAACCACCGCACACCGTAAAAAAGCAGCATGAACAGGAGCAGTACGACAACGAATAAACCGATAAAAAACGACCCCACATGCCATAACTTTTCTTCCGGGGCAGCCTTATCGATTCGTGGGACTTTTATTTCCGTTTTTTGAGCATCAGCGGCAAAGGAACCGGAAGGGTGTCGTTTTATATAGCCGTTTCGAGCGTTGGTCAGGACAAAATCGTAGAGCTCTTCACTCAAAAGAAACTTTTCGGCAAAGAGATCCATCCGGATCCCTTGTTTACCGGAGGAGAACTGATACGCGTCATTGAGCACCGCGACTCCCGCCGAGGCGCCCGCCGGCTTCAGTCCGGGACCGGAAGAAAAAATCTTCTCCACGGCGTCCTGAAAATCGGTAAAACTGACCCTGCTGAAGCCGGAATCACTCGGCTTTTCCTTATTGACCAACCCCGCAATGGAATTAAACCCGGAGTTGCATTCAAACTTTCGCTCCTGGATATAGTAACTCTTACTGGAACGTTTTCCCGCAACGGAAAGAACGTCCGTGATTTTCGTCACCTTCAGATCCTGCGAGATAAAAGCCACCAGGTTGTTGGGAAGGGGAACGGATCCGCTCCTCCCGTCGTACTTAGCTCCGGGATATTTTTCCGCCAATTTGCCGTTGATATAAGCAATATGGTTGGGGTTATTGCCGGGAAAAGATTCCGTTGCCTGATTGTCAAGGATCATCACCGTCGACTGAACTTCCCTGGCGAGTTTTTCCAGCTCGTTCCAGTAATCCACGGTTCGCTTGAAACCATCCACTACCGGCGAGAGGGATGGAGCAGGCTGCTCCGCGTGTTTCGGCGGCTCGGGGGCGGCAGGGGAAGAAACAGCCTGCATGATGATTATGACGAAAAACAGGATACTTTTAAGAAATGAATCAACCATGGTTCAACCTTTTTCCCCTAAAAGACTTATGAGCAGCATCAGATTGAGTCCGATGACGATGGCGGCGATGAGCCAGAGGGCGATCTTTTCCGGCAGGGGATTGGCGTAGCGTCCCATGACCTTTTTCGAGGAGGTGAGAATGATCTGAGTCACAATGGTGACGGGGAGTTGGATACTCAACAGCATCTGGGAGATGATGAGTCCCCGGAACGGATCGGAGATGGCAAAAATGAGGAGAGTGGCGAAGACGATGGTCAGGCCGGAACCAGCCATGGTGTACCGGTCGCGGATGTCGTATTCGCGACCGAAGATTCCGGCAAAGATGCTGCCGCCGGCCATGCCCGCGGTAATACTGGATGAGAGACCCGCAAAGAGGAGCGCCACCCCGAAGATAAGAGCAGCCCCATTACCCACCAAAGGCCTAAGCATCTGCTGCGCCTGTTCCAGTTCGTCTACCTTCACTCCGTTCCGGAAAAAAGTGGCCGCAGCCAGGATGATCATGGCGCTGTTGATGGCCCACCCCACCACCATGGAGGTGGCGGTATCCAGTATCTCGTAGTTGAGCTGTTGCCGGATGATCCGGTCATCCTTTCGGTTCCATTGACGGCTCTGAATAACCTCCGAGTGAAGAAAGAGGTTGTGAGGCATCACCACCGCGCCCAGGACACTCATGATGATCACCATGGAGCCGGCGGGAAAAACCGGCGTCACCCAGCCGGAGAGCGCCTGGTCCCACGCCACCGGCATGAGATTCAGTTCGTAGAGAAACGATAGCCCGATGATGGAGACAAAACCGATGATGAGCTTTTCTATTCGGCGATAGGCGTTGGTGAAGAGGAGAAGGAGAGCCGTCAGCGCCGTAATGACCGACCCGACCATGAGCGGCAGGTGAAACAGAAGATGAAGAGCGATGGCGCCACCCAGGATCTCCGCCAGAGCCGTGGCGATGGCCGCCAGCACCGCCGTCACCAGGACAGGCAGGGAGAATCCCCTGGGGAGATGGGCAGTGGCGGCCTCGGCAAGGCAAAGACCCGTGGCGATCCCCAGGTGCGCGGCGTTGTGCTGCAGGAGGATCAGCATCAGGGTGGAAAGGGTAACCATCCAGAGAAGCGAATAGCCGTAGGTGGATCCCGCGGCAATATTGGAAGCCCAGTTACCGGGGTCGATGAAACCGACGGTGATCAGGAGGCCTGGCCCAATATACGCGAGGATGTTCTTCATGCGGCGGATCATGCCGTCTCCACGTGCGATTTCATCATCATGCCGCCCCCCACCCGCTGATTCGCCCTATTTCAAATCATTGGCGGGGTTACTGAGGAGATATTTCCTCAGCGAATCCGCCAGCGCGTCGAAGGTCTTCCTGGCGCCCCCAAGGTCGGCCTGGACGACGGGAAATATTCCTCCCTGGGAAAAGTAGGTGACGCTGCTATAGCTCCTGGATTCCACCACCGACTGCAATTCGAAGGAGAGGATCATCCCCTCTTCAAGGATCGTCTCCCTCGCCAAATAGGTCAAATTACCGGCCCCGGTAATATTTACGGAGGAGAACGGCCTGACCATTTTTCCGGAGCAGCTGATGATCCCCTTCGTACGGTCGGCGGTGGCGGCGCCTTCCGCCACATTCTGCGTCAGCCATTCCAGGGAGCGGTCGAATATCTGGTCACGAGGAATCCCGTCCAGGGAGATCGTCTTCTCATATGTCCGTTCATGCTTCATGAGTGGAGTCGCGGAACTGCAACCGCAGAGGCTAAAAAGCAGTAGTACCGCCAGCGTACGTATTCTCATGCAACCCTCCTACCCCGGCCTGCCCCGTCACTTCCATCATTCATGTTTCAATAAGAAGGATCAGGGTCACCAGCACCGGAAAAAAGTTGAGATATGAAAAAAAAGTCGATTCGCACCGGAGGCCGGAAACGAAGAGGAGCGGCACGGAGACGACTGCGCAGCAGATGGCCCCCCGTGACCCGACGACACCCAATGCCGGCAGGAGCATGACGGCGGCGACCAGGGCGAACCCCCAGATACGCATGCCGCCGGGAACGCCCCCTGGCGCTCCGGCGTGAAAAAGGGGAATCCCGGCTCTCCGGTAATCGTCCCCGTGGCGGCGTTGGAAAAGCCAGAAGTGCGGAACCTGCCAGAGATAAAAAAGGCCGGCAAGGAGGATGACCCGAAAATCAAGGAGATCCCCCCCGGCGATGCACCAGCCGATGACCGGCGGGAGCGCCCCGCAGACGGCTCCCAGGGGAAGGGCGAAGGGGGTTCGGCGCTTGAGAGGGGTATAGATCCCCAGATACCAGACGACGGCAAAACCTCCCAAAAGTATGGGGAGCAGACCGTACCGGGCCAGGAGCAGGAGACCCGCCAACAGGGAAAAAGAACCGGCCATTAATGCGCCCCTGGGGGTGAGGTCACCCCGGGGAAGGGGACGCCGGCAGGTGCGGGTCATGAGCAGATCCAGATCACGCTCCAGCAGCTGATTGAGGGCCGAACTCCCCGCGGCGAGAAGCGCCACCCCGACAACAACAGCCGCTAGAGCTGACGGATCCACCGCAGCCGGAAGGAGGAGATACCCTCCACCGGCTGCAATGCCGTTCACCAGCGCCAGCCGTGTCCGGAAGAGGCGGTGGAGAAACCGTATCACTTGAGCCCCTCGATGAACTCCACCATAACCTTGACCTCTTCCACGGTAAGATCGGGATACGTCGGCATGATGGCGGGGAACCCCTCCACAATCTTTGCCGACGGCTTCACGATGGACTCTGTCAGATACGCGTCATCAACGGTGGCGGTCATCGGCTTCCCTGCCGCCATGAATCTGACGCTGCTCCGGTAGATCCCCTTGAAGGTCGGCCCAATCTTGGCGGAACCATCAAGGGAGTGACAGCCGAGACAGCCATGTTTCTCCAAAAGCTCTTTTCCCCGATGCTCCCCCCCTTCCCTATGATTCAGCCAGGCAAGAAACTCCGCAGGGGGAAGCGCCTCGACGGTGGTGATCATGGCAGAGTGACCGGTGCCGCAGTACTGGGAACAGAAAAGGTCATAGGAACCGGGCTTGGTTGCAATGAACCAGGCATAATTCGTCATCCCCGGCACCAGATCCCGCTTGACCCGGAAGGCGGGAAGATAAAATCCGTGCAGCACATCGGTTGCCACCAGATTAACTTTCACCGGTTTTCCCGCCGGGACATACAGTTTGGAACTGCTCTTGCCATTGGTGTAGGTGAAGTTCCACGACCACATCCGCGCCGTGGCGGTCACCTCCATCGCCCCCTTCGGGACGTTGCGCAATGCCAGGTAGCCGGCCCAGCCGTAGTAGAACATGGCCAACACCAGCAGAGTGGGGAGCAGAGTCCAGGCG
The DNA here is from genome assembly GCA_903929485.1 of uncultured Desulfuromonadales bacterium. Classification (GTDB taxonomy): domain Bacteria; phylum Desulfobacterota; class Desulfuromonadia; order Geobacterales; family CAIOGM01; genus CAIOGM01. The sequence goes on along the minus strand of CAIYUY010000077.1, from coordinate 12,712 downwards.
ATCTCAAGCCATACATTCCCCTCGCAGCAGGACGTCGGCGCCGGCGCCCGGGAGCGGTGATAGCGGATAACGAACCAGACCATGACGGCGGTGATCCCCACCAGGAGGAGCAGGCATGCTCCGAAAATGAACATGAATACAGGGTCAACCGCCGCCTGCGTTGACGTAATCAGATTAGGGTCCACGGTATCCCCTCAGCGATACAACACATCAAAAAAAGTAAAGCCGATAAAAATGGCCAGGGTGACGAGGGCGATGAAGAGAAGAGTCCGGAGGAGACGCCCCTCATATTTCATATGCATGAAGACGGCGATGACCAGCCCCGCTTTGAAGCAGGCAATGGACAGCGCCCCCACGATCTTGTACGGCCCCAGATCCAGTCGGGTAACAACCACCGTGGCCGCCGTGAGGAGGAGGAGAACTCCCCAGACGGCCGTCAGTTTGCGGTAGCTTATGATATGGTGGGATGCTTCAGTCATGGTCGGGCCTCAAAAAATCCGGGATCTATCCGTCACGCAGAGATATTTTTTACAGCATAAGGTAATAGAGCGGGAAGATGAAGATCCAGACAAGATCCACCAGATGCCAGTAGAGGGCGCCGTTCTCCAGCAGCACGAAATCATCGGCGGTGACCACCCCGCGGCGGACCTTCACCCCAATCCACCCCAGCACCGAACCGCCGATAAGGACATGGAGCCCGTGGAGCCCGGTGCTCAGGTAGTAAAGCCCAAAAAAGACCGATTCACCCGGCGGCCCCGCGGCCAGCCTGGGTGAGCCCGGATAGATACCGTGATGTATCTTGGCGCTCCACTCCAGGTACTTGATCCCCATGAATATGGCCGCGCAAAAGATGGTACTCCCCAGGAGCCGCAGGGTCAGGAGCCGTCGCCCCTGTTGGATGGCGGTCACCGCCATGGCCGCCATGAGGCTGCTGGTCAAGAGCACCATGGTATTGGTGGCGCCGTAGAAGACGTTCAGCTCATGGCCTCCCGAGGAAAATTCCCGGGGGTAGCGATGAAGATAGACCGCATAGAGGATGAAGAGCCCGCCAAAGAGGAGGATCTCGGTGAAGAGAAAGAGCCACATCCCCAGCTTGGCCCCGGCGTAATCCTTATGCTCCGGATGGCTCATGGCATCCCCGATTTGGAGAAGTCATAAGGGCCATGGGTCACCACCGGCTCCTCCGGAAAATTTTCCGTGGGTGGGGGTGACGGAACCGTCCACTCCAGGGTCGCCCCTCCCCACGGATTATCCCCCACCGGCTCACCGCCGCGAAGCCCCCGAATCAGGTTCACCAGCATCAGCACGAGCCCGACAGCCAGTATCCAGCTCCCCACCGTGGCCACCAGGTTCAAAGGAGCGAACTCGGGAAGGTAATCGTAATAGCGACGGGGCATCCCCTTCATCCCCAGGACCATCATGGTGAAATAGGTGATGTTGAAGCCGACGAACATGAGCCCCCAGGCGACAACGGCCGGTTTCTCGGCATATCTCCTGCCGTAAAACTTGGGGAGCCAGTAATGCATGGCGCCGAAAAGGGCGAACCCTGAGCCGCCGAAGATGACATAGTGGAAGTGCCCCACCACGAAGTGGGTATCATGAACATGGATATCGGTGGCGGCTGCCCCCAGAATCAGACCGGTGAGCCCGCCGATGGAGAAGAGGATGATGAATGAGAGAGCATAGAGCATGGGGGCTTCCAGGGAGATGGAGCCCCGGTAAAGGGTTGAAACCCAATTGAAGACCTTGATGGCCGAGGGGATGGCAACGACGAAGGTAAGGAAGGAGAAGATTAGAATGGCCCTGTCGCTGATCCCGCTGGTGAACATGTGATGTCCCCAGACCAAGGAACCGGCGGCGGCGATGGCGATGCTGGAAAAAGCGATCATCTTGTAACCGAAGACCGGCTTGCGGGAGAAAACCGGGATGATCTCCGAGATGACTCCCATGGCCGGGAGGATCATGATGTAGACCGCCGGGTGAGAATAGATCCAGAAGAGGTGCTGGTACATGACCGGATCACCCCCTTTGACGGGATCGAAGAGCCCCACCCCCAGAACCCGTTCGGCGATGATGAGGAGCAGGGTGATTCCCAGGATGGGGGTCGCCAGTATTTGCACCCAGGCGGTGGCATAGAGTGACCAGACGAAGAGCGGCAGCCGGTCCCAACTCATCCCCGGCGCCCGAAGACGGTGGATGGTAGTGACGAAGTTGACTCCGGTAACGATGGAGGAGAAGCCGACGATGAAAACACCGAAGACCGCCAGGGAGACGTTGGTGCCGGAGCGGGCGCTGAAAGGGACGTAGAAGGTCCATCCGGTATCCGGGGCGCCGCCGCCGGTGAAGAGCGCGGTGATGATGACGGCGGCGCCGATCATGTAGAGCCACCAGGAGAAGAGGTTGAGGCGGGGAAAAGAGACGTCCCTGGCTCCTATCTGGATCGGCATGACCAGGTTACCGAAGGCGCCGGGGAAGCCGGGAATAATGAATAGAAAGACCATGATCGCCCCGTGAACCGTGAAGAGGGCGTTGTAGGTCTCGGGCCCCATGATGGTCCGTCCCGGCGCCATCAATTCGATCCGGAGCAGTAGCCCCAGCACCACCGCCACCAGGAAAAAGCTGAGGACCGACCAGAAGTAGAGAAGGCCGATCCTTTTGTGATCGGTGGAAAAGATCCAGGCAGTGATGCCGCTACTGCCGGTATCGTTCCAGAAGCTACTGGGCGTCGCGGGAGAGTACTCTGACGAATTCATGATTTCCTCCAGGGACGACGCTCGCTTCTCCTACCGGTGAGGATCAGGAAGGCGAGAAAAGCGCCGGTGCAGATGATAACTGCTGTGGCGCAGACACGCAACAGATTAAAGACGTAGCTTTTCTTTTCAGGATCAAAAGTGAAGCAGTACCCCACCATCTTCCTGATACTGTTACCCACTTTCCCCTGCCGAGCCTCCATGAGGGCCAATGTCAGATCCTTGGGGAGAAAGGTCGTCCCGTATAGATAACGGACGATGGTGCCGTCGCCGGAGACGATGAAGCCGGCCACGGGATGGACATAGTCACTCCCCTTCTTGAAGAACCGGTAACCGGCGGCATCGGTCAACGAGCGGATATTTTTGGCGTCGCCTACCAGAAAACGCCACCCCTGTTCCGGAAAGGGGGGATCCATGGCAGTGAGATACGTTTTCTGAAATCTGGCGGCCAGATCCGGGGGCTCGCTTTCATCAAAACTTACGGAAATGACCCGATACTCCACACCGGGCTTTTGTTTCACCCCCGGCAGGGTCGCAGCCAACCCCTGCTGAAGGAAGTTGCAGATATTGGTGCAGCGATAGTAGACAGGGAGAATGATGGTCGGCCCGGTGACCAGTTCCCTCAAGAAGACGGTGCGACCGCTACCGTCACGGAAGGTGCTATCCAGTGGGATCTTCGCCCCCAGATGCTCGGTGACCCCCACGGCCTCTCCTTCCTCCTGAGTCAGGGGGAGAACGGAGTGGTGCACGTGGGGCGGGGTGGCTTCCCCCCCAACGGCATGGCAGGGAGAGAGCAGGAGCAGGAGCAGTATCCAGGGAGCAATCAGGTTATTGATGGGCTTTTCCTTTTTCGTCCTTCACCTGCTCTTTACGATAAAGAAGTTGAACTTTTAATCATGTCTGCTTGCGCTATTTCCGAATTTATCCTATCATTAACACCATTGGATTTCAAGCCCATAACCCGCAAACCTGTCCAGAACGGAAGCCGTCATGACCTACCCCGAAACCGTTAACCTCCCCTTCAATCGCGCCTCCCTCCGGGACGCCTTCCAACCGCTCCCTCCGGATACGCCGGACAACGGTGAACCGGGCTTTCTCGTCATTATCCAGGGGGGGGATCTGGTGATCTCACTTCAGGACGCCCCCCCTCTCCTGCCATGGGGAGTATTCCCCCCATGGGTGGAGACGGAATCACGGTTCATGGTCGGTCTCTGGAAGGGGGAACCGCTGCGGGTCGGCCGAGTCGCCCGGTCAGCAGTCCTCCCCGCAAACTTCAGTGCGGAACCGTTGAACGCCTACAGCCACCGCCTGGACGACCAGCTCCTCACACTGGGGGGGATAGGCCGGAATCTCCTCTCCTGGGACCAGGAAAGCGCCCACTGCCCCAGATGCGGGGAAGCCATGGTACGGCATACCGGAAGCTGGGGCAAACGATGCAACTCCTGCAAGATGGAGCGCTTTCCACCCACCTATCCCTGTGCCATCGTTCTCGTCCGCCGGGGAGATGAATTCCTGCTGGGGCGCAAGGCGATCTGGCCGGAAGGGCGTTACAGCCTCATCGCCGGTTTTCTGGATAGCGGCGAATCACTGGAAGAGTGCGCAGTGCGCGAGGTTCGTGAAGAGACAGGGATAGAGATCACCAATCTCCGTTATGTGGGAAGCCAGAGTTGGCCCTTCCCCAGCCAGATCATGGCCGGGTTCGTGGCTGATTACGCGGGGGGAGAGGTGACGGCAGGTGACGAAGAGCTGGAGGATGTCCGCTGGTTCACGGCAGCCTCTCCCCCGGCTCTCCCCAGCAAAAGGAGCATCGCCCGCTGGATCATCGACCGGTACGCGTTGAACATTGAAACCGCCTGAACAGACTATAGTTGATTTCCGGCTTGTCCGGACAAGGAGTCATCCATGCAGCTGTTTGCCATCCTCTCCCGCCTTTCCATCGCCTTCTGGGTGGGAGGCGCCTCCCTCTTCACCTTTGTCCTCACCCCCATCATCTTCAAGAGCTTCCCCCGGGATCAGGCCGGGGTCATCGTCGGGCACCTCTTCCCCGCCTATTTCCGCTGGGGTCTCGCCTGCGGCTTCCTGGCGCTGATCACCCGCCTCCTCTTGCGAGGGAAAGAGGGGGTCCCCGCCACCGTCATCCTGGTTGTCATGCTCTGCCTGACTTCGTTTCAGGCTTTTTACATCGAGCCACGGGCCGTTGCCCTGAAGAAGGAGATCGCCTCCTTCGAGAGCACCTCCAAGGATCATCCGGCCCGTAAGGCGTTCGGGAAGCTTCACGGTATCTCCGCCGTCTGCAACCTGACGGTCATCGCCGGGGGGATCGCCCTCATCGTCCTCCCCTGACCCGCGCTTCGACTTCGCTTCGACTTCGCTCAGCGCAGGAGTATCCATGCTCCCCTCCACGCCACTCCCGCTGTTCCCCCACCGCCGGGAGCTGCTCCCGGAAGACAAATTGTTTTTCGACGAGCTCTTCCGGGAGTTACAGCCCCGTATCTCCGAGCTGACCTTCGCCGGGCTCTACCTTTTTCGCGACGCCCATTCGTACAGGGTCAGCTCTCTGGCCGAGTCGGTGATCATATCCGGAGCCGGGTATGACGGCGCACCGTATCTCCTCCCACCCCTGGGGGGGGACCGGTTGGAGTCCGCCCGAATTCTCCTGGCTCAAGGGTGGGAGATCTATGGCGCCGATGAACCATTGACCGAAGCTCTGACCCTGAATCAAGAGGTCACGGCGCGGGACGATCGCGACAACTGGGACTACCTCTACCTGCGCAGCGACCTGGCGGAGCTGCCCGGAAACCGATATCACAAGAAAAAGAACCGGGTCGCCTACTTTACCAAACGTCACGACTTCACCCTTGAGAAGTACAATGATCTTTATCGGGATGGGTGTCTGGCGCTTCTGGAACGATGGCGGAAGGTTCATGACCGCCTGGGGAGCAGTTCATTGCCGGCCGAAACCGCGGCAACGGCGGAGGCGCTGACGGTAGCAAAGGAACTGGGGTTGGAGGGGGTCGTGGTGCTGGTAGGAGGAGAAGTCAGGGCCTTCGCCTTGGGGGAGAAGCTCAACGGAAGCACGGCGCTTTGTCACTTCGAAAAGGGTGATCCCTTTCTTGACGGGATCTCTCAGCTGGTGAACCAGGAGTTCAGCCGCCGTCTCTTTAACGACTGCGACGTTATCAATCGCGAGCAGGATCTGGGTGAACCGAACCTGCGCCAGGCCAAGCTCTCCTACCACCCCGTGGAACTGATCAGAAAATATCGGCTACACTCCGCCTGACGTTGGAATTGTGCGGCCAATTGCCGCAAACAGCACATATCCCTTGAATCACGAAGAGAATCAGGTTATTACTAGCCAACTGACGATAACGACCGGGAGATGGTCTTAAGCAAGGAGGAACACTCATGGCGGAACAGGCTCCTACCTGTGCGTGCGGAGAGCGGCACCACGGACATATCTGCGTACTGAAAAGCAAGGGAATGACCAAAGAGGTGGAACATCTCACCAATAATCCCACTGTTGTCTGCTTCAACTGCGGCATGGAGTCCAATGCCGCGGAAAATGTCTGCGCACCCATGCCGCTGGAATAACGGATCGTTATTCCGGTCAATCCGGAATGCTTCAAACTAAAAACGTCATGAGGGAGACATTACTCCCGAACTGACCGAGACCGCCACCGCTACAGGAGATTTTCATGGGACAAGAGGGAAGAAGGCTGTTTCTAATGACATGCATCGGCGGCGTCGCGGTGGTGACTGCCGGGGCAGTCGCTTACCCCGTCATCAGTTACCTCGCCCCCCGGAAGGGGAAAGACAATTCGGCCTCCGTCTCCATCCCCGAAAAGGATCTGCCACCCGACGGGGCTAAATTTTTCCAGTATCACGGCAAGGCGGCGGTAATTGTCAGGAAAAAGGATGGCTCGGTGACGGCCCTCTCGGCAGTCTGCACTCACCTGGGATGCATCGTCCAGTGGGAAGCCCAAAAGGGTCAGTTCATCTGCCCCTGCCATGGCGGCCAGTTCTCCACCGATGGGAAAGTTCTCGGCGGTCCTCCTCCCAAACCGCTGGAACTACTCAAGGTAACCGTCGCCAACGGCGTCATCACCATCGGATAGGGGAAATATCATGACGCTCATCAGCAAACTCTACGATTGGGTCGAGAGCCGTCTCGGCATCTCCGAAGTCATCCAAAAAGAGATGACCGGCTACCTCCTCCCGCGGACCATCAACAAATGGTACTCTCTGGGGAGTGTTCTCCTCTTCGCCTTCGCCCTTCAGGTGATCAGCGGCATCCTCCTCCTCATCTACTATGTTCCCGATGCGGACAAGGCCTTCAAGAGTGTCTCGGTCATCATGAACGAGATCCCCTTCGGCTGGCTCATCCGACTCTGCCACGCCGTCGGCTCCAACCTCATGGTGGCGACCCTCTTTCTTCACATGTTCTCGGTTCTCTTCATGGGGAGTTACAAAAAACCCCGGGAACTTCAGTGGGTCTCGGGCTTTACCCTGCTGAACCTGGTCATGGGGATATCCCTCACCGGCTATCTCCTCCCCTGGAGCCAGCTCTCCTTCTGGGCCACCACCGTGGCCACCAACAGCGTCGGCGCGGTTCCGGTGATCGGCGAGTATCTGGTGGAGTTCGTCCGGGGAGGAAAACTGGTGGGGCCGCCGACCCTGGGGCGGTTCTTCGCCGTCCATGTGGCGATTCTCCCCGTGGTCATCGCCGGACTCATCGGCGCCCACCTCTTCTTCCTGAAACGGACCGGCATCTCCGCCCCCCCCACAAGAAATAACCAAGCCGCGACAACCTGGCAGGGGGGCGCCTACCACTACGACAAACATGAAGGGGGTATCCCCTTCTTCCCCAACTTCTTTCTCCACGACATGACTTCCATCTCCATCTACTTCGCCTGCCTCCTGGGTGTGGTCTTTTTCTCTCCCTACCTCTTCTTCACCCCCGACTCCTTCGTGCCGGCAAACGCTTTCCAAACCCCGGCGCATATCAAACCGGAATGGTATTTCCTGGCCAACTACCAGATTCTCAAGATTTTCCCCAGCGAGATCATCGGCCTGACGGTCCAGGGCGCCGGCATGACCTTCATCGCACTCCTTCCCTTTGTGGACCGGGGGGATAAACGGTACCCGTTGCAGCGACCGCTCTTCATGGTCTGCGCCGTGGGCGGCATCGCTCTGTTCATTGCACTTTCCATCTGGGGGCACCTTTCATGAAACCAGCGCGAATTTCAGGCTCCATGCGAACCCTCTTCATCCTGACCTTCTGCCTCCTCCTCTCCGTCGTCCCCCTGGCGGCCCAGGAAAATACATGTGTCCAGTGCCACGGCTCCCTCCCGGGGAGATACGGGGAACCGGTGCTCCTCTGGAAAACCAGTGTCCACGCCGGTAACGGCGTCTACTGCCACGAGTGCCACGGCGGCGACCCCAAGGATATGACCAACGCCATGAACCCCAGCCGGGGATTCAAGGGGGTTCCCAAACAGACCGCCATTCCCGAGACTTGCGGCCGCTGCCACGTGGGAGTGCTGAAGGATTTCATGGGAAGCGCCCATGGCAAGAAACTGGGGAACGGCGGACCCACCTGCGTCACCTGCCACGGCAATCATGCCATAAAAAAGGCGTCGCTTGACCTTATTAACGAAAAAACATGCACCAAGTGTCACCCCTACGAGCGCGCCCGCCTTATGAAACAGGCGATGCAGGCCACCGAGGGTCGCATTACGTCACTGGACAACCGTATCCAGACCCTCAAACTTCAGGGGAAGGCGTCAGAGGGGATGGAACAGGGATTGTTCAACGCCCGAAACAGGTTCCACACCCTCTTCCATGACGTCATGGTGGAAAAAGTCCGAAGCGAATCGACGGCCATCGATAAAGAGCTGGAGACCATCGGCGCCCAGATCGACGCCATCGAACAGGCGGAAAAAAAGCGAAAAATAGCCGGCTCGGTGGCAATCGCCGGGGCGCTCCTGGCGGCCCTCTTCTTTCGGCTCCTGGGAAAAACCTACGACAACTAGAGTTCGGCTCCGCTCAGCCACCGGTCCCTGAGCGGAGTCAACAGTTACAACATACGGAGGATATACATGCATCTCATTGATCAGATCAAGGCCAAGGCGAAGAGCAATCTCCGGACCATCGTGCTGCCGGAGAGTTACGATGAGCGGATGCTTTATGCCGCCCAGAAGATAACGGAGCAGGGGTTGGCAAAAATCATCATCCTGGGTGACCCTGCCGTGATCCAGGCGGCGGCGACGGCCATGGGGGTAAGCCTTACGGGAGTGGAACTGCTGGAACCCAAGAGTTCCCCCAAACTCCGGGAATACGTAGACGCCTTTGTGGAACTGCGCAAAGCCAAGGGGATGACCCCGGATCAGGCGGAAAAGATTCTCACCTCCCCGGACAACCTTTATTACGCAGGAATGATGGTTCGCCGGGGTGACGCCGCCGGCCAGGTTGCCGGAGCGACGGGGACCACCGGCAACGTCCTCAAGGCGGCCTTCCAGACCGTCGGTCCCGCCCCCGGGATAAAGACCGTCTCTTCCTATTTTTTCATGATCACCAAGAACCCGGCCTTCGGGGAAAAGGGGATCATCCTCTTCGCCGACTGCGCGGTCAACCCAAACCCCGACGCCCAGGCTCTGGCGGAGATCGCCGTGGCCACGGCGAGAAACTGCAAGGCGTTCCTGGATGTGGAGGCTCGGGTCGCCATGCTCTCCTTCTCCACCAGGGGGAGCTCCTCCCACCCCGACATCAACAAGGTAACCCAGGCCATGGCCATCGCCCGGCGGATCGACCCGACGATCATCATGGACGGAGAACTCCAGGCCGACGCCGCGCTCCTTCCTTCCGTGGGGGATAAAAAGGCGCCGGGAAGCCCGGTAGCCGGCAAGGCCAACGTCCTGATTTTCCCCGACCTGGATGCCGCCAACATCGGCTACAAACTGGTGGAGCGGGTGGCAGGCGCCGAAGCGGTGGGACCGATCATCCAGGGATTGGCCAAACCGGTGAACGATCTCTCCCGGGGCTGTTCCGTGGAGGACATCGTCAACGTCACCGCCATCACCGCCGTACAGGCTCAGGGATAACCGCTTAGACCCTCACCCGCAAGGGGCGAGGAGGGCAACACTCCGACAATAAACCGGGAGCAGGCATGACGCCTGCTCCCGGTTTTTTTTATTCATGGTTAGCGCGGATAACAGCACGGACGATTGGATAAATGCTATCGAAAAATGATTGCAAAGCTTTTCACTTTGTGATTACATTCAAACATGAACAAATCGCAATTTGAATGGAATAGTAGCCGCATTTCACCGACCACATCCTGCAAAAGAGGCGAAGCCATATCAGGTTAGAGATGCAAGAACATTTCTGGAAAACGCAGGAGTAAAGCCATGAACACAATGAGTTATAAGGGATATGCCGCCAGAATCGAATATAGCGATGAAGATGAATGCTTCATTGGTCATATGGCAGGAATTAAGGACGTCATTGGTTTTCACGCCGATACCGTCAGTGAGTTGCGTGCGGCTTTTGTTGAGGCGGTGGATGACTACCTCGCCACATGTGAGAAACTTGGCAGAGCGCCGCAGAAACCCTATTCAGGCAAACTTATGTTGAGAGTCCCTCCTGATGTTCACGCCCATGCAGCCATGATGGCCAAAGCTCATGGGAAAAGTCTCAATCAATGGGCGGCGGATTTACTTATGCATGCGTCCTAAAATCATCCCGCCTCCACTGTTTGCATTCACCATGGCAACTTAGCATCAATCTATGCAGGGATAGGCAAACAGCATCACTCCCCGTACCCCTCTCTTGTCTCAAGAGGGGGTACGTTTTATCGCCATATTACCTCAGCAGGTCCCTCCCCTTGGGTTAAGGGGAGGACAGGAGGGGTTACGATGAAAGCGCGCCTGCAATGAGCTGATACGACTTACATCTATCCCGCTCGGTCCGCACCTTTTTCACCTCCATGCCTCGAATCCTCTTTTTCTGTCGGCATCATGCCCTGTTATTTTTGTCTAGCGCATCTTCCGGATGTATGCTAAATGCATATGCAGGAGGTGCATAATATGCGTGCCACACTTAACATACCTGACGAGCTACTGGTTGATGTTCAGACCCTGAGTGGAGAAAAGTCCAAGACCCGCGCCATCGTTACCGCAATGGAAGATTTTGTCCGCCGACGTCGGATGGATTCGCTCATTTCCTTGCGGGGTAAAATTACCATAGAGTATGACTGGGAGGCGTCCGAACGCGAAGAACTTCGCGCCGCGGATGAACGGGAAAAATACCATGAGCGCTGAATCTCTGCTCCCGGACAGCTGTGCCTGGATCGACTACTTTAATGGCCGAAGTACGCCACTGGCGGACTTGCTGGCGCAAGCGCTGACTAATCGTGAGATTGTCACCTGCGGCGTAGTAATGTATGAGCTATTTCAGGGAGTTAAGACAGATACGGAAAGGGAAACCCTGCGAGCTGCGTTTAGTTCCATGCGCTACCTTGAGATGGAGAGTGGACTTTGGGTTACCGCCGCGCAGCTCTCGGCATCATTACGAAGCAAGGGGGTCACGATACCGTTTTCCGATATCATCATCGCCACACTGGCAAGGCGTCATAATCTGGTTGTGCTGACCGTAGATAAACACTTCTCTCAAGTACCAGAGCTTCAGGTGGAGAATCCGGTTTAAACTCAAAGGCCATACACTGTCCCGAATATCACCTTCACTTCCCCGGTACGCTCCTTATCGAAACTTTTCGCCCCGGCTTTTGACTGACTTGTTTTTTGGGCTAAGGTTGGTTTTGTCAGCAATGTCCCCCAGCTTTTCCCGCAGTTCCTGGTTAGACATTTTCTGGGTTGCGCCATCCAGACGCCGGTAATAACCGGAACCACAGCAATAGGGCTTTTCATCCCCTTGCGGAACCTCAATCGCTATAACTTTTTCCACTTCCCTGATGACGACAGCAATGGGCGGATTGTAGTTGCGGGCCACGGAAAGAATTTTCGCCTTGAGGTCGTTGGTAATCTGTTCGCCGGTAATTGTCCGGTTATCCCGCACACCAAGCAGGATCACTCCTCCCTTGGTATTGGAAAAAGCCACCATATCTTCATCAATGCGCGAGGTGAAGTGCTCCTTGAATTCGACATGGAGCCCCTCACCTTCTTTCACCAGCAGATCAATCTTCTCACAATCGATCATAACGTTTATCCCAGTCGTTGGTTCTTCACCAGTTCACGCGGTCGCAGGGTGACAGGATTGTTGGCGCGCGCGCCATGAACCGCGTACAGACCCACAATTTTTTCCACGACATTCATCTTGGCAACTTGGAAGCCTGGCACCGGCTTTCACACGACATTCATCTTGGCAACTTGGAAGCCTGGCACCGGCTTTCATGGCACCGGCTTTCATGGGATTGACCCATTACTGCGGCAGAAGCAGAAACGGCAAAAGGTTTCGGATGAAACGGGTAACAGCCCGCAAGAAGTTTGCCGCCAAGCTGAGAGTCTTCAAGGAATGGCTGAAAAGGGCCAGGACTATGAAGACCAAGGACCTTTGGGAAATAGCTAAAGCCAAGCTGAGAGGACACTACAACTACTACGGCGTGACCGACAATCTTCGTGGAATCGAGAGGTTCGGACAAGAAGCGAAAAGGCTGTTATTCAAATGGCTAAACCGTAGAGGAAAGAGGCAATGTCTCAACTGGGAAAGGTTCGATGTGATGCTGAAGCGGTTTCCTTTGCCGACACCAAGAATCAAGGTCAGGATGTTCTAAAACTCTGTGAATGACTGTGTGAGGAGCCGTGTGCGTTATGTGAAGGCCGCACTTATGTTGCGTTGATTTCGTATCTATACGTTTTTTAGATCATTTTTTTTTGTGAACATCACATAAGTAAAATTGTTGATATAGGTTGAGCATCCTAACTCAAAAAAGGAGGCCCAACCATGTT
>CAIYUY010000076.1 GCA_903929485.1 uncultured Desulfuromonadales bacterium | reverse complement strand
TGATTGCTACTCATCTGCGGCTTATGGTTCGACAAGCTCACCATGAACGGAAAATCGGCCAGTTGCAGAGCTGAAAACCGTTCGTCCTGAGCCTGTCGAAGGATGAACGGTTTTCAGCCGCAGATTAGTAGCAATCAGGTTCTCCTTTGTGGATGTTTATTTCGGACCACCTTGACGGTCCGTCGTGCAACAAATAGCAGCTCTCAGATCCCTTCGCCCTTCCCCGTCGCGACGGTTTCATCCAACTGCGCCAGCTCCCGCTCCCGCAGCCAGGAAAAAATCACCGGGGTGACGATGAGGACATGAACCAGCGAGGAGAGCATCCCCCCCAGCACCGGTGTGGCCAGCGGCTTCATGATTTCGGACCCCGTCCGGCTGCTCCAGAAGATGGGGATGAGCCCCGCCACGATGGTGGATACCGTCATGACCTTGGGCCGTAACCGGAGCAGTGCGCCATCGGTGACCGCCTCCCGCAAGTTTTCCCGGGTCAGCCGGCCATCCCTCTGTTTCACCCGTGTCACCGCTTCATCCAGGTAGATCACCATCACCACCCCCGTCTGAACCGCCGTGCCGAACAGGGCGATGAAGCCGACCCAGACGGCGACGGAAAAATTGTACCCCATGAAATAGAGGAGATAGACCCCTCCCGTGAGGGCGAAGGGGACCGCCAGGATGACATGAAGCGCCTCTTTCACCGAACGGTAGACCATCACCAGGAGCACAAAGATTATCAGCAGAACCAGGGGTACGACCACCAGCAGCGTCTTTTTCGCCCGGAGCTGATTCTCGTACTGTCCCGACCACTCCATCTGATAGCCGGCCGGAAGTTTCAGATTCCGCTCCAGTGATCCCTTTGCTTCGTTAACGAAGCTCCCCATGTCACGACCACGCACATTGAGGAAGACGACGGAGCGGAGAAAAGAGTTTTCCGAATTGACCATGGAAGGTCCGGGAACATAGGAGATCCCGGCAACCTGACCCAGTTGCACCTGGCCTCCCCCGGAGGTCGAACCCTGGGAAGCGAAGGTCCCACCCGCCGGGAAGGAGGAACCACCCATCCCTGATCCCATGCCGCTCCCCGCGACTCTTGGCAGATAGGGCGCCGGGAGAGCAGTACCGGGGTTCCGGCTCGCCATGACCTCTTCTCGGGGAATCTGAATCCTCCTGATGGATTCCAGCTCCTGACGATTATCCCGCTGGAACCGGACCCGAACGGGGTAACGTTCCCTCCCCTCCAGGGTGTTGGTGACGACCTTCCCCCCAAGGGCGGTCTCGACGGTTTCATTGACCGTTTCCACGTTAAGACCATGGCGGGCGGCCGCTTCCCGGTCCACCTCTATCTCCAGGTAGTCACCGTTCTGGGTCCGTTCCGCCGCCACATCCACCCCTCCGGGAATTTTTTTGAGCAGCTCCGCCGCGGACAGGGCCAGTTCGCCAAGAGTCTCCTGATTATCGCCGTAGATCTTCAGGCCAAGATCAGTCCGGACGCCGGTGGAAAGCATGTTGATCCGGTTGATGATCGGCATGGTCCAGCCGTTGACCACGCCGGGGATCTGCAACCTGCTGTTCAGTTCCCCCACCAGCTTTTCAGACGTCATTCCGTGACGCCACTGCTCCCGGGGCTTTAGGAGAATGATCGTCTCGAACATGGAAAGAGGCGAGGGGTCGGTGGCCGTCTCGGCCCGACCGACCTTCCCCAGAACATACTCCACCTCCGGTGTGTCCTTGATAATCCGGTCCTGAAGCGTGGCGATCCGCTTCGCCTCGGCAATGGAGATGTTGGGCTGGGTCACCGGCATGAAGAGCAGGCTCCCCTCATCCAGGGGGGGCATGAACTCCGTGCCGATGGTGGACGCCAGGACCAGCGCCGTGACAAACAGCAGCAGGGCGGTAATGATAGTGGACCTGCGGTGGGAGAGCGCCCAGGAGAGGACCGGCGTGTAGCATCTCTTCAGGACGATCATCAGCCGGTTCTCTTCTTCCCGTTGCAGCTTTCCCCGGATCAGCAGGGAGCAGAGCACCGGCACGGTGGTAATCGCCAGGATGGATGAGCCGATCATGGCGAAGCTCTTGGCGGCGGCCAGTGGGTGGAACATCTTCCCCTCCAGGCCGGTGAGAGCGAACACCGGAACGAACGCCAGGATGATGATGGCCATGGCGAAAAAGATCGGCCGTCCAACCTGTTGCGCCGCCTTTTCCGTGATCTTGAGAATATTAGCCTCGTACCCCTCCCCGTGCAGGGTGGCATGGCGGATGACATTCTCCGTCATGACGATCCCTGCGTCCACCAGCACCCCGATGGCGATGGCGATCCCCCCCAGGCTCATGATGGTGGCGTTCGTTCCGGTGTACTGCATCCCCATGAACGAAAAGAGGACCGCCAGGGGCAAGGGGGCCGTGACAATGAGGATGGAGCGGAAATGCCAGAGGAAGAGGATATGCACCAGGGTCACCAGCAGGATCTCCTCCAGGAGCGCATGTTTCAGCGTATCCATGGCCCGGTCTATAAGGTCGCTCCGGTCGTAGGCGGTTACGACCTTAATCCCCCGGGGTAACCCACCTTCCAAAACCGCCAGCTTTGCCTTCACTCCGTTGATGACGCTCTTGGCGTTTTCTCCGGAGCGCATGACCACGATCCCGCCGACGACTTCCCCCTCCCCGTTCTCCTCCAACAAGCCGCGACGGCCGGCCCCACCTATCTGCACCACACCCAGGTTCTTGACACAAACCGGAATACCCGAGAGGGAGGTGGCGACGACGATATTCTCCATATCCTCCTTTCCCCGCAGATAGCCCGAGCCCCGCACCTGATACTCCGCGGAGTTTTTTTCAACCACACCCCCTCCCCCATCGCCGTTGGCAAGGGATACGGCTCGAGCAACCGCCTGGGCAGGCACTCCATGTGCGTAGAGTTTCAGCGGATCAAGGTCTATCTGGTACTCCTTGACAAAGCCCCCCACCGAGGCCACTTCCGCCACTCCCGGGACCGTCTCCAGCGAGCTCCGGAGGTACCACTCCTGGAGAGACCTCAGTTCCGCCAAGTTGTGGGTTTTACTTTTCAGAACATACCAATAGACATGCCCCACCCCGGTGCCGTCGGGGCCGAGGACCGGGGTAGCCCCCTTGGGGAGGCGGTTGGCCATCTGGGAAAGACGCTCCAGGACCCGACTCCGCGCCTGATTGAGATCCACACGGTCATGAAAAATGAGATAAATCATGGAAGCGCCGAACATCGTCGTGGAACGGACCGCCTTGACCTGTGGCAACCCCCGGAGGTTATTGGTGAGAGGGTTGGTGACCTGATCCTCGATGATCTTCGGCGAGCGTCCCTCCCACATGGTGTAGACGATCACCTGATTGTCCGAAAGATCGGGGATGGCGTCAACGGGAGTCCGGAGCAGGGCCAGGGAGCCGAAGAAGAGCAACAGGAGGGAGGAGAGAATCGTCAGGGAGCGGTTTTTCAGGCAGGCGGAAATGACGTTGGAAATCATGGCCGCTTTCCCTCACCCGATGAGCCTGACGGAGTCGACTTCAATTGACTCTCCCCGTCCAGGAGAAATCCGCCCGACGCCGCCACGGATTCACCACCCACAAGCCCGGAAACCACCTCGTAATAACCGTCCCCCTTATGTCCCACCGTGATATTTTTGGGGACGAAGGCGCCTGGTCCACTTGCCACCCAGACCAGGGAGCGATCTCCGCTGAAGATCACCGCTCCCTCGGGAACAGCCAGCGCCCGGAGCTTGCGACTCCTAAGTTTTACCTTGACGAACATTTCCGGCTTCAACAGACCCCTTTCGTTGTCCAGATCGATGCGGACCTTCAAGGTTCGCG
Organism: uncultured Desulfuromonadales bacterium; assembly: GCA_903929485.1. Lineage (GTDB taxonomy): Bacteria > Desulfobacterota > Desulfuromonadia > Geobacterales > CAIOGM01 > CAIOGM01. Next base: position 5,007 of record CAIYUY010000076.1, on the reverse strand, counting down.
TCTCCGGGTTTATTGCCGGATCCAGAAAAGTCACCTTCCCCTGAAAAACCTTTCCGGGGAACGCTTCCGTCGTCACAATAGATGGAGACCCAACCTCAATCCGTCCCAGATCACTCTCGTACAGCTCCGCAAAAACCCAGACGGTGGCAAGGGATCCCACCGAAAAGAGCGGCGTCCCCTCGTTCACATACTGGCCGGCGGTTACCAGTCGCTCCATAATGACACCGCTCGCCGTTGCATTGATCGTAACGATCTTTTTCGGCTGACGGCTCCGCTCCAGCTCGGTTATCTGCTTCCGGGATAATCCCCAGAGCGCCAATCGCGCGCGAGAAGCATCCCGCATACCCGTCATCATGGAACGCGATTCAGCGGTAGAACTCTCGGTGGTTTGCTCGGCCCCTTCCAGGGCAAGAAGGTACTCCCTCTGGGCCGACACCAGATCGGGAGAGTAGATATCCAGGAGCGGCTGCCCGTTGATTATCCGTGCGCCGGTAAAGTCGGCATATAGATGCTCTACCCTTCCCGAGATCCGGGCGCTAATCCGGGTAAGCCGCCGTTCATCCCACGACACCTTGCCGGCTGCCGGGGTTTCCGTGGAAAAAACCCGCGTTACGACCTTTGCCAGGGCGACATTGGCCAGTACTGCCTGCTCCGGAGTTAACGTCACCCCCCCCGGAATATGGACGAAGCAGGGAGCATCTTTTGCCGGCGCGGCGCGCTCCTGTGAAACAAGGGTCATACCGCAGATGGAACAGGCGCCGGGGTGATCGGTCACAATGAAGGAGTGCATGGGACAGACGTAGGTGACGGCAACCGCCCCGGCGCCATGCTTCCCGTTTCCCGCGCCCGGTGACGGATGAATGGCGGTGCGGAGCGCCGGAAGGTAGAAGCAAGGAATCACCGCAGCCACCATCAGGAGTCCCACCGCGACAGGTGCGATCCAGGCGGGGAATCTTCGTCCTGTTCCTTTTTTCGGCAGGCTGTTCTGCGGATCCATCGGTCTCTCCCCGTACCCCGTCGAAAAAACAAAAAAGGCCAAGGAAATAATCCCTGGCCTCCAGTTGTCTGGTCGGCTAAAAGCATATACTATAAACTCTATATGATTTGAATCATATAGACTGAAGTAGTTTATGTCAACAACAAATCGACACAACTACTTAATGGTCAACCTGTCCGCCACCACGGTCCCCATCACGACGACTAATCTATTATTTCCTCTCCAGATTCTCTAGCAGTCGCACATAATCCCGTTGACTCTCCCAGACCATGTTCGACACCAATGTCACAAACGGTACGCTGTCGCCGCTGTTCCCCAATCGTACTGCGCTCAGATACTCGCTCCGGAGCACCGGCGGAATAATGGTAACCGGATAGCCTGACTGGAGCAGCGCCAGATTCATTAAGAGGCGAGCGGTTCTGCCGTTACCGTCCACAAAAGGGTGAATAGTAACCAGCCGCAGATGGAGCAGCGCGGCGAATTCAATGGGATGCTTTTCGCTACGCAGTGCCGGTATCTCGGAAGTAAACTCAGCCATCAGATTTTTCAGTCGGCTGGGGAGGAAACACGAAATCCGTGCCGGTTACCACGACATTCTGCTTGCGGTAATGCCCGGCTTCAGCATGATTGATGCGGTAGTAGAACAGCTTGTGCAGCTTGAGGATATCCCGACGGGTAATCTCCCACCGCTTCACCAGCGTCTGAAGATAATCGAACGCCTCGGCATGCCCAATGGCTTCGTAATGATCCTTGAGCGGTTTGCCGCCAATGGTAATGCCCTCTTCAAGCACCACTTTGGTTTCGGTTTCCGTCAGGCTGTTCCCTTCCAGAGCGTTACTCGCCCAGGTCAGGCCGACACGGAAGTACTCCCTGAGTTGCTTCAGCGCCTCTCTTTTCAAAGGACGATGCTGATTGATCTCATCCCGAAGCAGGTCGGTATCAGCAATACGGTTGGTGAAGGTCATCGTCAGCCTCCTTGTTTTTCAAATCCTGACAAAGGAAAAGAGGCCCTCTTCAGGTGACAAGGGAATCAGATCCATCGCAGTCAGGAAGGAGCGTAACGGTACCATACTTGCATGATTTATGTTGGACTAAACCGGCTATGAAGAGTTGACGGACTAAATTATCACCCTTCATCACTTCAGATTGAGGGTTAAAACAAAGCATCCATATCCGTCATGCCATGCAACGTGAAGAGGCCTGATTTCCCAAAATGGCGCACCAGGCCAGTACTCCGCAAGCAGCCATAATCCCGGTCATCGGCACCCCCGTGCCGTTCCGGAAAATTCCCACCAGAGCCCCCGCGGTTGCCCCAAGCGTATACTGGATCGTTCCAAGGAGTGCGGAGGCGCTCCCCGCATTCTTGACAAATGGAGCCAAGGCAAGTGCAGTCACATTGGGATAGAGAAGCCCGGTCATGGAGAGGCAGATAAATATGAGAAGAACCTGAACGGGAAACCCACCCACGCCGGTGATTCCCGCGACCGTGAGGAGGAGCGCCGCGATGACATTGACGGTCAGCGCCGAATTCAAAATTCGCTCAACACTGTACCGTCGTAGAAGCCTGCGATTAACCTGTGACGCGCCAATCAGCCCACAGGCATTGGCGCCGAAGAAAAGGCCGAAATGCTGGGGAGAGACACCATGCAATTCAATGAAGAGAAATGGCGCCCCCGATATGTAGGAAAAATTTATTCCGGCGACAGATCCCAAGGCAATGGCGTACCGAAGGTAGGTGCCGTTACGGAGAAGCCGCCCGTAGAGAGCGGCCATACCGGCAAAATTTTGTTTCACACGCCGCTCCTGGGGGAGCGATTCGGGAAGAGCCGCCGCCGCCGCGCCAAGGGAAAGGAGCCCGAATACTCCCAGAAAGACGAAAATACCCCGCCAGCCGACCAAGAGCATCAATTGCCCACCCGCCAGGGGAGCTAGAATCGGCGCCGCGCCCATTATCAGCATCAGCAGCGAAAACATCCTTGCCGCCTCGGAGGTATCATAAAGATCGCGAACAACGGCGCGAGAGATCACCATGCCGGCGCCGCCACCCACCGCCATCACCACACGCCAGAACAGAAGCCCTTCTCCCGTATGCACACAAGCGCATCCCAACGCTGAAACTACGTACAAAATCAGACCGCAGAGAAGCGGTCTCCGCCTGCCGTAACGGTCGGCAAGGGGGCCATAGAACAGCTGTCCGGCGGCGGAGCCGAACAGAAAAGCAGAAATCGAAAACTGCACCGTTGCCGGCGGAACCCTCAAGTCTCCGGCTATCTGCGGGAAGGCAGGGAGATACATATCGATGGACATGGAGCTGAACGCAGTCAATGCTCCCAGGATCAGCACCATGCGCGCCATCCGGCCACGGCTCAAAGTGGACATGTCGTCCTTGCATTGATGGCTTCAACCATCGCCAGGGTGCGGCGGGCCTGTTCGGCATGGAGATTCTCCACCAGTTTTCCATTCACCACGATTAGCCCTTTCCCTTCCCGTCGGGCCTGTTCCCAGGCATGGATGATGGCGGCGGCTTCCCGCACCTCTTCCTCCGCGGGAGAAAAGAGTTCATTGGCGCCGGCAATTTGCCGTGGGTGGATCAGGGTCTTGCCATCGAAACCGAGATCCCGGCCCTGGTTGCAGGTGACCCGGAACCCTGCTTCATCGTTGAGATCCAGATGTACGCCGTCCAGAATTTCCAGGCCGTGAGCACGGGCAGCCATGACACAGAAACTCAAGGCCGCGATGAAGCCGATCCGGTCCGGCGTGTGGCGAACCCTCATCTCTTTGGCCAGATCCGAAGTCCCCATGATAATACCGGCAAGTCGGGGAGTGGCGCCGGCAATGGCCTCGATGCGAAGAATTCCGTAAGGTGTTTCAGCCATGATCCAGACCGGAAGGTCAGCCAGCGCCCCCGCCCTCTCCAGAGCCGCTACGGCTATGCGGAGCTCCTCCGGTGATTCAATCTTGGGAAACACAATACCGTCAAAGTCCAGTTGGGCCACGGCGGCCAGATCATCCGCACCCCATGGCGTACTGAGGCTATTGATCCTGACGAGAATCTCCCGCGGACCATAACCGCCTCGGGACAAATTTTCTGCAATCTGTTGACGAGCCAGCTTTTTAGCATCGGGAGAGACCGCGTCTTCCATGTCCAGGATCAGACAATCGGCGGGGAGGGTGCGGGCCTTTTCCAGGGCGCGAGCATTCGACCCCGGCAGGTACAAAACAGATCGGCGTGGACGTAATTTCATGGGTACCTCCCGTATTTTCTCTACCGCAAGAAACTACCCAATTCCGTGGCAAGAGTCAATCATCAACGAACGGACAACGAGGAGATCCCCAACAGTAACCCGCCAAGAGCAAAGAGTACGACATACAACCCGGAATCAACGAGTATCAGCCGCCAGGAGCGTCCCGCATACAGATAGGTAATCCCCAGCGCCGTGGCCAGCCAGACGATGCTGATCTGCAGGGAGGTCAGGAGGGCTGAGATTGCTCCCGTACCCGCAACAACCAGGCTCAAATTAGTAAAAACGATGAAGTAAAGAAAAAGAGAGAGGGGAATGACGACTGTTTTTTTTATCTTTCGTGCTCCGCCACCCGCTTCGGTTTCCCTTCCCCGTATTTTCCTGAACAGAAACGGGAGATGCCAGAGTCCCCCGATAAGAGTGGCAAGGACCGAAACGCCGAAAACCGGCAACCACCGGACATTGGAAAAAATCGTTTGAATAACCATCCAGGCATCACTCATGAATATTTCTCCTTTAATCTACTACAACTTGACTCTTTACAATTTCCGAGCAAACCTGAAAAATCAAAACCGTTGTACGCGGATCAACCTCTTTCTTCACTCTGAGGCCAATCGATTGCTTCCAGTTAGGTGATTCGCGACAAAGAACATACCCGACAGAAACCCGTTCACCCTTCGACAAGCTCAGGGCGAACGGATTCAGGTTTAATAACCGCCTTATTTTCCGTTCGTGGTGAGCCTGTCGAACCATGAACGGAAAATCGAT
>CAIYUY010000075.1 GCA_903929485.1 uncultured Desulfuromonadales bacterium | reverse complement strand
GCGATGAGCTCCAGGTTGTACTCTTGACGCTGGGTCTCCCTACGGATGGCGTCGGCGATTGCCGGGTCGAACTGGGACAGAATTGACATCACTGACTCCTATAAAAATGTAAAGGCATTTACCACGGAGACACAGAGGCACGGAGAAAACAGAGCAAACTTTACAGGGATAAACAGGATGAACAGGATACGCCCTTTAAACAAAAAACGACTGTAGACAACCTGTTTTTATCCTGCTTGTCCTGTATATCCCTGTTAAATTGCTTTTCTCCGTGTCTCCGTGTCTCCGTGGTGAACATAGCTTATTATTGTTTGACGAGACCCAGCTCACGCTCCAGGGCGGTGATCTTGTCCAGCCGACTCTGGTGGCGCCCCCCCTCAAAGGTGGCATCCAACCAGGCAGTCACCAGTTTCTCGGCGGTGGGAACGTCCACCACCCGACCGCCGAGAACCAGAATGTTGGCGTTATTATGCTCTCGGGACATACGCGCCATGAACTCGTCGGTGACCAGGGCCGCCCGGACGCCGGGAAACTTGTTGGCCGCCATGGACATGCCGATGCCGGTGCCGCAGACCAAAACCCCCTGGTCCGCCTCCCCCCGGGAAACCATCCCCGCAACCTTTACCGCGAAGTCGGGATAATCCACCGAGGCCGGACCGTTGGTTCCCGCATCCACCACCTGGGCGCCTCGCCGCTCAAGGGTAGCGATGACCGCACCCTTGACGTCAATCCCGCCGTGATCGCTCCCTACGACAAATCTCTGCATGAGGACGATTCCTAGATCTTCTTGAACAACAGCGTGGCGTTGGTGCCGCCGAAGCCGAAGTTATTGCTGAGGGCGTAGGTAACTTTTGCGTCACGGGCGATGTTGGGAACATAATCCAGATCACAGTCAGGGTCAGGATCGGTGTAGTTGATAGTGGGAGGAACCACCCCGCTCTGCATGGTCATGAGGGTATAGACCGCTTCGATCCCTCCGGCTGCTCCCAGGAGGTGACCGGTCATGGACTTGGTGGAGGAGACCATCACCTTTTTCGCATGATCGCCCAGGACTCTCTTGATGGCCATGGTTTCGTAAAGGTCGTTCATGGGGGTGGAAGTTCCATGGGCGTTGATGTAATCCAGCTGCTCCGGATTGATGCCGGCATTTTTCAGCGCCATATTCATGCAGCGGGCAGCCCCTTCGCCGTCGGGCGCCGGTGCGGTGAGATGATAGGCGTCGCCGGTGAGACCGTACCCCACAACTTCCCCATAAATCTTGGCGCCCCGCGCCTTTGCCGCCTCATACTCTTCCATGACGACAATGCCGGCCCCTTCTCCCAGAACAAAACCGTCGCGCCCCTTGTCGAAGGGACGGGATGCTCCCTGGGGGTCGTCATTGCGGGTTGAAAGAGCCTTCATCACCGCAAAACCACCGATCCCCAGCGGAGTCACCGTGGATTCGGTACCGCCGGCGATCATGGCGTCGGCATCGCCGCGCTTGATGATGTGATAGGCGTCGCCAATGGAATGGGTTCCGGTGGCGCAGGCCGATACGGAGGAGACATTGGGCCCCTTGGCGCCGAACCGGATGGAGATGTGCCCAGGCGCCAGGTTAATGATCAGCATGGGGATGAAGAACGGGGAGATCTTCTTGTATCCCCCTTCCTGAAGCAGGGAATGGTACCGTTCGATGGCCGGAAGACCACCAAGGCCGGCCCCCACGAGAACCCCCACCCGCTCGGCGTTGCTGTCGTCGATGGTCAGGCCGGAATCATCCATGGCCAGTTGGGCAGCGGCGATGGCGTAATGGATGAAGAGATCCATCTTCTTGATCTCTTTCTTCTCGATGTAATCTTCGGGATTGAAATCCTTGACCTCGCCGGCAATGGTAACCGGCAGCCCCACCGGATCAAAACGGGTGATTCGGCCGACTCCCGACTTCCCCGCAATCAAGGCATCCCAGTTCTTGGCGTTTCCGGTCCCCAGCGGCGACACCACACCAACCCCGGTGACAACGACTCGTCTCATGTAATACTCCCTGGGATGGCGACACGGCTACTCAAGCGCCATCACCTCTGGTAAGAGGCAACGGGGGCGCATCTACATGCGCCCCCGTCCGTTCATAAAATCTGGCCGCGGTAAAAACCCGCCCAGTTCCTAGGTATGCTCGGTGATGTAATCCACGGCATCCTGGACGGTCTGAATCTTCTCGGCGTCTTCGTCGGAGATCTCGACTTCGAACTCCTCTTCCAGAGCCATGACCAGTTCCACCGTGTCCAGTGAGTCGGCGCCCAGGTCGTCCATGAACGACGCCTCGTTGGTTACCTGCCCTTCGTCCACGCCGAGTTGCTCGGCCACGATCTCTTTTACCCGCTTTTCTATCGATGCCATCTGATCTACCTCCATCGTCTTTGTGTGACCTTTTCAGGTTTGATGTAAAATGTTACCGGTTCATAGCACGAAAACCAAAAATGCAAAAGCCTTTTTCTTCCCATCGCGCCTGTTTCCTACATGTACATGCCGCCGTTCACCCCCAGCACCTGCCCGGTAATATACCCCGACCGTTCGGCCGCGAGAAAAAGGACCGCGTTGGCGATGTCGTCGGGTGTACCCAGCCGCTCCATGGGGATCTGGCCGGTCAGCTCCTCCCGCGCCTTCTCAGGGAGGGCGTCGGTCATGGCCGTGGCGATGAATCCGGGAGCCACGGCATTTACCGTGACGTTACGCCTGGCCAGTTCGCGGGCATTGGACTTGGTGAGCCCGATGAGCCCCGCCTTGCTGGCGCAGTAGTTGGCCTGCCCGGCATTCCCCATCTGGCCGACGATGGAAGCGATGTTGATAATCCGCCCGAACCGCTGCTTGGTCATGACTCGGGAGACCGCCTTGGTGCAGAGAAACGCACCTTTAAGATTCACCGTCAGCACCGCATCCCAATCCTCTTCCTTCATCCGGACCAGGAGTCCGTCACGGGTGATCCCGGCATTGTTCACCAGGATGTCCACCCGGCCGAAACTCTGCACCGCCACATCAACCATCTTCTCGGCGTCAACGGCCAGGGTGACGTTTCCCACGACCCCCACTGCCTCTGCCCCCACCGCTTTCAACTCCTGCACCACCGCCTCGACTGCGGCAAGGTCAAGATCAACGGCAACGATCTTCGCCCCTTGCCCGGCAAGCGCCAGGGCGATGCTTTTGCCGATACCCCGCGAGGCGCCGGTAATGACTGCAACTTTTCCTTTGGACATGTAAAGACTCCTTTTCCGGAAACTCTGAACCTTAAACCGGGGACCTGGGACCGGGGACCGGGGACCGGGGACTGGGGACTGGGGACTGGGGACCGGTAAAACCTAAAACCTAAAACCTAAAACCTAAAACCTAAAACCTAAAACCTCGAACCTCGAACCTCGAACCTCGAACCTGGGTTAGGCGCGGGGGAGGGCCTTGAGACCGGCCAGATCCTCCACGCTGAAGGTGACAGGGACTTTGCTGATCCGCTTCACCAGCCCGGAGAGAACCTTGCCCGGGCCGATCTCGATGAAACTCTCCACCCCCAGGCGGATCATCTCCTCCACCGACTGGGCCCACCGCACCGGTGAACAGACCTGGGCGACGAGGAGCTCCCTCACCCGATTAACGTCGCTATTGATCAGCGCTTCCACGTTGGTGACCACCGGCTGGGCAAGCGTGGAGATTGCTATCTGCTGGAGCACCTCTCCCAAACGATCGGCAGCCGGTTTCATGAGGCTGCAATGAAAGGGGGCGCTCACAGGGAGAAGCATCGCCTTGCGGTAGCCACGTTCCTTGGCGAGGGCCATGGCCCGGTTCACGGCGGTGGCATGGCCGGCGATGACGATCTGGCCGGGGGAATTGAAGTTGGCCGGAGCGACCACCTCACCCTGGGCCGCTTCGGCGCAGATCTCCGCCAGAATATCAGGATCGACGGAGAGGATGGCCGCCATGGCCCCCACCCCCACTGGCACCGCCTCCTGCATGAAACTTCCCCGGGAGCGGACCGTCCGGACCGCGTCGGCCAGGGCAAGAGCGCCCGATGCCACCAGGGCGGAATATTCCCCCAGGGAGTGACCAGCCAGAAACGTTGGAGAAAGACCGGTCTCGCTCGTCACCACCCGGAGCGCCGCGACGCTGGCGGTGAGGATGGCCGGCTGGGTGTTGGTGGTGAGCTTCAGCTCCTCATCCGGCCCCTCATAACAGAGCCGGGACAGGGAAAAGTTGAGAGCCTCATCGGCTTCGGCAAAGACATCAGCGGCAACCCGGAAGTTGGCGGCAAGCTCCTTCCCCATGCCGGCGTACTGGGAGCCCTGACCAGGGAAGATAAAGGCGGTGTTGGACATGAATTTATCCTTTAGTTTTTCGTTACCATCTCATGAGCACCGACGCCCAGGTGAGACCTCCACCGAAAGCGTCAAGCAACACCAGGGCCTCGCGCTTGAGGAGTCCCAACCGGTTCGCCTCGTCCAGGGCGATGGGAATGGATGCCGACGAGGTGTTACCGTACCGCTCCACGTTGGTAAAAAGCTTCTCCCTGCTCAAGCGAAGCCGCTTGCCGATGGCGTCGATGATCCGCCGGTTGGCCTGATGAGGGATGAAAAAATCCAGGTCGGCCACCGTGTAGCCGTTGGCGGAAAGCGCCGCGTGGGCGGCTTCTTCCATGGCCCGCACCGCCAGCTTGAACACCTCGTTCCCCTGCATCCGGATGAAAATCTGACGGCTGTCAACGAGCTGCTGCGTGGCGGGGTTACGCCCCCCGGCCCCTGGCTGGTGGAGCAGATCCCAGTGGTTCCCGTCACTGTAAATATGGGCTGACAGAATGCCGGAGGAACCTTCCTGGGCGGAGAGGACCACGGCGCCGGCGCCGTCACCGAAAAGGCAACAGGTATTCCGGTCGGTCCAGTCCACCACACGGGAAAGAACCTCCGCCCCGAGAACAAGGACATGGGTGGCGGCCTTAGTCCTGATGAATTTTTCCGCAATGGAAAGACCGTAGAGGAAACCGGAACAGGCTGCGGAAATATCAAAGGCAGCCGCCCCGGTTGCGCCAAGATTCTGTTGCACGATGCAGGCGGTGGACGGAAAGGGGAAATCGGGAGTCACTGTGCCGCAGATGATAAGATCCAATTGAGCAGGTTCGATCCCCGCCATCTCCAGCGCCCGCCGGGCGGCGGCAGTGGCAAAGGTGGAGGTATATTCACCCACGGCGGCAATACGCCGTTCCTTGATCCCGGTACGGGTCATGATCCAGTCGTCGCTGGTCTCCACCATCCGTTCCAGATCTTCATTGGTCAACACCCGATCGGGAAGTGCCGAACCGGTGCCGGTGATTCTGGCGCGGGGTATCGTCATAGGCTACCGCGCAACCTTCTCTTTCACGATTACATCCTTGGGCGAGCGGAGTGTAGCCAGGTTCTCCCGCAGCTTCTCAGCCATGCGGTGGTTCACCTTCTTCTCCACATTCTCGCCGGCGAACCGGATGGCG
>CAIYUY010000074.1 GCA_903929485.1 uncultured Desulfuromonadales bacterium | reverse complement strand
CAAAATAAAAGCAGAGTGGCCGTAGACAGGTTTTACACAGGGCGTTCGTCTCGCCGTGCGCTCCATTCTGGCGCGCTCGACTCACGCCCTATGCAAAACCTACGGCCGTCACCATTACCCACTCAAAACAGCGACGAGGCTCCAGAAAACGCAGGTCTACCAGAGACCGAACTAATTGTCCCTTCTCATCTCCACTATGAAGATAAACCCAGAGGTTAGTATCAAGGAAGACCTTACCGTTCATGAAGTTCATCCCTGTTAAATTGATAATCTGAAGGAATAGTGACAACGTGAGAGGCTACCTTCTCAAAGAAACGAGATTTTTGTTTCTCTAAATCAGAAGGTATTCGATGAGAATACTTTTTTTTAACAGATCCGCCGTACTTCTTGACCAAAAATGAGTAAAAGTCTGACAGTTCCGTTCGGGCATGCTCAGGAAGCCGCTCCAAATCTAACGCTTTGACAGTAGCCATGAACTATTCCTCCTACGCTGAAATATGCCTCATCTTAGCACCCTCACCAATAAAAATCCACCCTTCTAACTTCTGCAGCTCTTTTCACCCTTCACTCTTTAACCTTTCACTCTTGCACTGTAGGGACAAGGCATGCCTTGTCTCTACTTCACCTTTCACCCTTCACCCTTTCCTCTTCACCCTTCACCCTTGCTCTTTCCCTACTCCAACCCCTTTTCCGCTATCTCGATGGCCCGGATCACCGCCATGGCTTTGTTCACCGTCTCCTGGTATTCGGTTGCCGGGTCCGAATCGGCCACGATGCCGGCGCCGGCCTGGAGGTGGAATTTACCATCCTTCACCACCAGAGTCCGGATGGCGATGGCCAGGTCCATGTTGCCGGAAAAGGAGACATACCCCACGGCGCCGCCGTAGATCTCCCGACGGACCGGCTCCAGTTCGTCGATGATCTCCATGGCCCGCACCTTGGGGGCGCCGGAGAGAGTCCCGGCCGGGAAGGTGGCCCGGACCAGGTCGAAGGCGTCCATGCCGCCGTTCAGTTCGCCGCAGACGTTGGAGACGATATGCATGACGTGGGAGTAACGCTCCACGGTCATCAGTTCCGTCACCTTCACCGTGCCGGTGCGGCAGACCCGCCCCAGGTCGTTTCGCCCCAGATCCACCAGCATGACATGCTCTGCCCGCTCCTTGGGGTCGGCCAGGAGCTCTTCCCCCAGACGCCGGTCCTCCTGGGGAGTTTTACCCCGGGGTCTGGTCCCGGCGATGGGGCGCAGCTCCACCCGATCCCCTTCCTTCCGGACCATGACCTCCGGCGAGGCCCCCACCACCAGGGTGTCGTCGCACCGGAGAAAGAACATGTAGGGAGAGGGGTTTAACGTCCGCAAGACCCGGTAAACATCAAAGGGGTCGGCGGAAACGTCACCGGAAAAACGCTGGGAGAGGACCACCTGTATGATATCACCGGCCCGGACATACTCCTTGGCCCTCTCCACCGCCTCCTCGAACTCCTGGCGGGAGATGTTGGAGGCAAAGGAGACCCTCCCTGCCGACGGAGTCACTGATACGGTTGAAAGCGGAGTCCGGAGCCGCCGGATGAGCGCCTCGATCTTGGCCGTGGCCTCGGCGTAGGCCGCCTCCGGTGAGACACCGCCGTCCAGATGAGCGTTGGAAACCACCTTGATCTTCTGGGACATGGTGTCGAAGATGATGATGGTATCGGTAATGAGAAAGAGCGAATCCCAGCCGCCGATGACCGCCGGCTTCTCCGTGGGAAGCTCTTCGAAGTGGCGGACCATGTCGTAACCGAAGTACCCCACGGCGCCGCCGAAGAAACGGGGAAGCCCCTCTATCCGCACCGGAGTGTACCGGGCCAGCAGATCGCGGACCACCGAGGGGGGATCATCCGTCTCAATCCGCTGAATCTCCTTCCCCTCGGTGAGAATCTCGACGCTCTTCCCCCGGGAGCGGACGACAATGGAGGGAGAGGAACCGAGAAACGTGTAACGGGCCCACTTTTCTCCCCCCTCGATACTCTCCAGAAGAAAGGAGTAGCGGCCATCATCGATTTTTTTAAAGGCGGTGACCGGGGTATCCATATCCGCCATGATCTCCCGGTAGACGGGAATCAGGGTGCCCTGAGTCGCGAGTTCTTGAAATGTATTGAAATCAGGTGAGTACATGAGCTCTCCGGGATGAAGTCCCTCACTGGTATCGGAACGGCAATAAATAAGAGATGCAAACTAGCACTCCCCCTGCACGCTGTCAAGAACATGGCAAAATGCCGGCAAAAGCGTTATATCCTGGGTGATTTGCATCAAAAAATATACCAACCGTCTGTCATCCTGAGCAACGCGAAGGATCTGCTTGTCAAACAGAAGCAGATTCTTCGCTATCGCTCAAAAATGACATCTTTTGGAGTTATCAGGGTATTATTTTGCCGCGAAACGAACCCGAACCAAATTAGGACGCGGATAAACGCCGATGAACGCGGATCTAAAACATAATGACTAAAAAAACTAGAAGCAATCGATTGACCTCAGAGTGAATAAAGAGATTGATCCGCGTCTATCCGCGTTTATCCGCGTACAACGATTTTGATTTTTCAGCTATCCTCGCACCAGCAGCATCAGGAATTCCCGGTTCCCCTTGGGGCCGGTGATGGGTGATTCCACCAGACCGCGAACGGTTAATCCAAGAACAAGAGCCTCCGCCGCCACCTCCTCGATGACCCGTTTATGTTTGGCCTCATCCCGGACCACCCCCCCCTTCCCCACTTCACCCTTCCCGACTTCAAACTGCGGTTTTATCAACGCCACAATAAAACCGTCATGGCGGATGAGCCGGATAACAGAGGGGAGCACCTTATCCAGGGAGATGAAGGAGGCGTCGATGACCGCCATATCGGGGGTTACGCCCAGTGTAGCCGGCTCCAGATAGCGGATATTGCACTTTTCGAGATTAACGACACGGGGGTCTTCCCGGAGTTTCCAGGCCAACTGACCATATCCCACATCCACGGCAAAAACCTTGGCCGCCCCCCGCTGGAGGAGACAATCGGTGAACCCACCCGTGGAAGCCCCCACATCCAGGGCCGTAAGCCCGGTGACATCCAGAGCAAACTCGTCCAACGCCTTCTGCAACTTGAGCCCACCCCGGCTGACGAAGGGGAGCGGTTCCCCCTTCAGCCGGATCTCAACGTCCAGGGGAAAGGTCTGGCCGGCCTTCTCGGCGGCATGATCCCCCACCACCACCTGACCGGCCATGATGAGCGCCCGCGCCTTTTCCCGGGAAGGCGCAAGTCCCCGCTCCACCACCAACTTGTCGATCCGTTCCTTTTCCGCCATAATTTCAATCCCCGTAGGGGCACGGCGCGCCGTGCCCCTACATGTATATATCCGTCTAAACCACTCTCCACGCAGGGCATCTGATGACCACCCGATCCGCCACCAGACTCCCATTCCCTACCGTTAGTTTACCATTGATGGTACTGAGCCCGGTCTGGGCGGAATAGGCGCCGTTCTGACCGCCCATGAGTTTTACCGACGTCACGTTCTCCGGGCGCACATCAATCGGGCGCACGCCGTGCGCCCCTACGGATGGTCGGGGTGTAATGAATCCTCGGCCCACCGGACCGGGTTGTTTTCGATGTATTCGGCTATCCGCTGATAATCGGCCTCATCGCGGATGACGTGTTCATAATAATTGCGTTGCCATACCGGACCGCCGAGATTGTCCCGAATGATATTGATTCGTTTGGTGACGGCGGATTTGTACCCGGCGATCAACGCCCCCAATGATTTCGGTGTTCGATTCATCGTAGGGGCGCACGGCGTGCGCTCTGATGTTGTGCGCCCTGATGTTGTTATTCCTATCGAAACCAGAGTACGGAAACTTCTCCGGCGCGCTCTACCGGCTCAAGCTCATGGTGATCAGCGCTGACAAGAATCGCATCCAAAACGTGACGTTTCATGGTTCCAGCTCTTTTTCTTCCGCCTTGCCGGCAATGAATTCACTCACGCTACTGAGCTTCCCCTTGAACGCGCCACGCAGGGAATGCACGTCGGTGGTTATTCCCTGTTTACCACCGGGTATAACCGTCAGCAAAACACGGTCGCCTGGCGTAACATGCAGCGGTTCTGAAGGGAAAAAATATCCATTTCGATATGTCGCCTCAACTGTTTTGTACATAGCAGTCTCCACTCTTCAGTATGTCAAGTCACTGATAGTTACCATCAATCATGGTAGGTAGCAATGCCGATTAATCGTTCTATGCCCATCCAACCCACAGGTCAGCAGGGGCCCAAAGACAAAGGGGTTGAAAGGGGCGGCAAAGAGAGTGAGGAGAAAGAGAAAGGACAATTAAGCGAGCCACCACTTTGATATTTCAGGATTGTTCTCCGGCTTCCTGTAACGCCCGCTGTACTATGTCGTCATGAATCCAGTACCCATTCCGCCGCATTTCACCCAAAGCAGAACCAACGGAAGAAAGCAACCCCTTTTGTTTCGCATCCACAAGAACTCGAACCGTTCCGATCACCTTGAGCTGATAGACGGAACGGGCAACCTTACGTCCCTTCCGCTCATCGATCAATACAGCTTCAGCCGGCAGATGTATGGCCAATTGGATAACTGCCGCTTCCCCTGTATCAAGAACCGTTGCGAGAAGCGGATCGACCGGTGCTGAAAGCTTTTGAACCTCAAGCCATTCGGTTGTCTCACTAAACGGGAACCTCATAATACCATGAGGCGCGGCGCTCAGTTCCTTCCGAACCTCTTCCGGGATAACAACCCGTCCATACAGTCGCGGCAACAGGTCAAGCGCATCTATCGCACTGAGAGCAATAAGCGGCCCGATATTGGATACAAGAAGAGTCATCAGAACTGCTCACCGGCAAACTCCGCGTCAAGCTCTTCCTGGTCCCATTGCACCGAGGTAGAACCATATTTGCGACAGGTCAACAAGAACTCCACCCGTGACAAACCAGCCATTTCTGCCGCCTGGCCGGAAGTAAGCCGCCCGAGATCGAAAAGTTTCATTGCAAGCGCAATGCGGGCTTCAGTCTCGAAATGCTCACGACTTTCGTTGAACGATACCAGGACTGCATCCGGATAATTGATACAGAGACTACTCATACTGAACTCCTTGTCATGGATTTCGAATTGACGGGAAGCCCCTAAAGATTAACATGACGCAAGATGGAAGCATAGAAACATTATTTGTAGGGGCACGGCGCGCCGTGCCCCTACATTATCATCCCATTAATTCCCACACGGTCACTTCCGACAGGGTATGCTGGAACTTACGTTTGTGCTCCCGGATGACGAAGGGGATCTCCTTGGGTTCACCCATCAAGCGAAAACGGGGCTCCAGAACCTCCTTCAACCCCTCCAGAGACGTGAAGTTTTCGCCGCCGAAGCGATATCCCCCCAGCCACTCCTCCCGCTTGGTGAACTCCGTCTGCCAGGTGTAGGGGGAGGCGACCACCAGTATCCCGCCGGGATTCATCCTGTCGGGAATACTCTCCAGGAAACGCCTGGGGGAGTAGAGCCGGTCGATGAGATTGGCCGCCAGAACCAGGTCGTAACCGGTGAACTTCGTGGGGAGGTTGCAGGCGTCGGCCTGGGAAAACTCAACCTTCTCCCTGATGCCGGTGAGCCCCAACTGCTCCAGGCTCACCTCGTGATAGGAGACCAGTTCCCCCTCCTCGGGAAGAGCATAGCGGACGTGACCCCGCTCCTGCAGGTCGGCAGCCAGCCGGAAGAAACGGGTGGAGAAATCCAGGCCGGTGACCTGATGGAAGCTTTTGGCCAGTTCGAAGCTGGCCCGCCCCAGGGCACACCCCAGATCCAGGGCCTTCAACCCGGAACGTCCCCCCATGAGATCACGGCAGAGCTTCGCCATCTCCACAGAGAAATTCGGTACACCGAAATAGTCGGGACCGTAATGAAAATGGCAGTATTGGGCCACCAGTGAATCGGTCTCGTAGGCGTCATCCACGATCACAACCGGCGCTTCGCTCTCCACGTAGCGAAAACCGGCATGCTGGTAAAAGTGCCGGCGAAAGGCGTAGCGGGAATCCCTGGTCGCTTCGTTCCCCGTGGAGATCCAGGAGCCACCCTTCATGAGGTTGTGGCGGGTATCGAAGGTAGGGGTGGAGAAATCATCATACCAGGGGTGGATCTCGAACCCGTCGAAGGGGTAGATGGGGCTCTCTGTCCATTGCCAGACATTGCCGATGACATCAAAGAAATCGCCGAAGCGAAACCAGTCCACCGGACAGGGAGAAGCGAACTGTTCCAGGTTAATGTTCCCCGGCGCTGTTTCCCACCAAGGCTGATCCGGAATCCGTGCCAGGTCGCTGAACCGGCCGTACTCCTCTTCCGTGGGGAGACGGAGTGCTCTTCCCGTCCGGGCCGCTTTCCAGTTGCAGAACGCCTTGGCCTCCAGACAGTTCACCTCCACCGGCCAGTTCCAGGGCATGGGGATGATCTCCGCCACCGTCCGTAACCGGAAAGAGCCGTCGGCATCCTTCAGCCAGAAAAGGGGGAATTCCGCGTCCTTGAAGCTCCGCCAGCTCCACCCCTCCTCGCTCCACCAGAGCTGTTCACCGTAGCCGCCGTCGTCCACGAATGCCTTGAACTCGCCGTTGCTGGTCAGGAACCGGGACGCGCCGAAGTCGGTCACCTCCGCTTCATGGCGACCGTACTCGTTGTCCCAACCGTAGAGGGGGTGACTCCGCTCCTTTCCCAGCCGGACCGTTCCGCCGGAAACCGGAAGAAGTTCATTGACCGGGGCCGGGCCGGACTCATGGCAAATTTCCCAGAGGGGGAGCGATTGCACGTGACCGATGGGGAGCTGACGGATGATCACCGATGAAGTCTCCAGGTGAATCCGCTGATGTTCGATCCCCATCATGATCGCCCAGAAAGGGTCGTTCCAGTGAATGGGGAGCCTCAGCGGCAGGGTCCGGATGAGCTGCGCCACGACCTCCCGCGCCTCGTTCCGATAGACCTGCACCTCCTCACGGGTAGGCCAGTCGTAGTGGGCTTCGTTAAGATCGTCCCAGGACATCTCGTCCACCCCCACGGCAAACATGGATTCATAGCGGGGATTGATCCGTCGGGGGATGATCTTGGCGATGACCAGCTTATTGATGTAGAAGGTGGCGGTATGGCCGAAATAGAAGATGAGGGGATGACGGAGCGGTTCCGCCCGGAGATAGAACGCCTCGGGGGTGCTGACCATATCGTAGAGCCGCTCGTCAATGTCAAAGCTTTTGTGAAAATAGTCAAGGATCTCGGCCCGTTTGACTTCCGGGTCACCTTCGTTGAGGATAATGGTTTTCGTACATCGCAACGGGTCCATGGTTTCCTCCTGGAATAACAACTTACCGTGAAATTGGCATCACTATTCAAAAACAAAGCAAAAACCTTTGAACCGCAAAGACGCAAAGTACGCAAAGAAAGCAGGGAGAAACGAAGGAACCTGAATTCTTTTCGCTTTACCCCAAAAAAAAAATTTCCTTGCGGTTCCTTTGCGTCCTTCGCGTCTTTGCGGTGAAAAGATTCTATTTTTCGTCGTGCAGACTAGACATCTCTAGTTCCGTACTGTCCGGGTCATCAATTTGAAGGAATTACCGGTACGGACAGCTCCTTCTCAAAAACCTCCCACGGATTCAGGGTCAATTCAGGGAAAAGATTCAGTGTCAGCGGTTCCGACCAGTCGAAGATCTCCGGACTGTCGTAGCTGCCATCCACGAGGAGATACCGGTCAACACTCTCGGCCACCGGATCGACGATGAGGTACTCCCCAACTCCGAACCGCTCGTAAAGCGCTTTTTTCAGCAACCGATCCCGGTTGCTCGTCGATGGGGAGAGAATCTCGATGACCAGATCCGGCGCACCCTGGACGCACCTGTCGGTTATCGTTGACCGGTCACAGACGACTATCAGGTCAGGCTGAACGACATTATTTTCATCCAAGACCACATCCGTGGGAGCAATAAATGCCTCGCACAACTTCCCCCGAAAAAACGGCAAGATCGTTGACGCCAAATTTCTGCTGATTCTCTGGTGACGGATCAAAGGCGCCGGTGACATGTTGTACGCCTCGCCGTCGATGATCTCCCACCGCTGACCATCGTCCCAGGTCAGGTAATCGGCATAGGTCCATTTATGCTCCAGCTGGCATGCCAACGGTCCCATGAGTAGCTCCTTATTACATGCCTGTCATCCTGTTTTTTGCTCGTCAAAGGCTGTTGGGTTACGCGATGAAGCCGCTAACCCAACCTACGACCACCACCAAAAAGCTTACCACCCCCAACCCCTCCTAAAAGAGGAGGGGAGCCACCTCCCCCCGTCCCCCTCCTTGGCTAAGAAGGGGGACGGGGGGTGGTTCGACAGTTTTTAGGATCTGCACGGGTTCATGGTGCGCACAATAACCCGTGCACACCCTACTTTTTGTCATCCTGAACGGAGTGAAGGTTCTTAGCGCTCACGGGCTTCATCTCGATTAAAAAAACAAGCCGATGCCCTCGCAAATTCTGTCATTGCGAGCGACGCGAAGCAATCCAGTATCTCGCTAAAATGCTAAAACTACTAAGATTACTTCGTCGCTTCGCTCCTCGCAATGACGTCTTAAGAGAGAATTTGCGAGAGCATCCAAGCTGATACAAAGAGAAAGGAAATGACCTATAGGGTGAAGCGTTTTTAGACCGTAACTTTTTGATCTTCTTCGTGAAACTTCATGTTCTTCGTGGATAAATGCTTTTTCAGGTTAAAAGTGTTTGTAATGATAAAGGAATGGGTGACATTGTCAAGAAAGTTGTCGGACTTCAGAGGAACAACTCCTACGCGATCCCCGCCAGCTCCAGGCGCCCCCCCCATCTCCGGGCAAGTTCCGCCAGGAGCCGGGGATGGGCGCTCCCCAAGTCAGGATGGGCATCCACCAGGGCGAAGGCCTCCTTGCGGGCCTCTTCCAGGATGCGACCGTCACGCAGGATGTTCCCCACCCGAAAATCGGGAATCCCCGCCTGGCGCACCCCCAGGAAATCGCCGGGGCCCCGTATTTCCAGATCCGCCTCGGCGATCCGGAAACCATCAGTGGTCTCGGTCATGACCTGAAGCCGTCGGCGAGCCTCTTCGGTTCGCTTGGGCCCGGCCAGCAGAATGCAGCGGGAGCGGGCGCTCCCCCGCCCCACCCTCCCCCGGAGCTGGTGCAACTGGGAAAGACCAAACCGCTCGGCATGCTCCACCAGCATGATTGTGGCGTTGGGAACATCTATACCCACTTCGATGACCGTGGTAGCCACCAGGATATCAATCTCCCGTTCCTTAAAGGAACGCATGACCGCCTCCTTCTCCTCCGGCTTCAACCGGCCATGAAGGAGCCCGACCCGAAGTTCAGGAAAAACCTCCAGCCGGAGCTGCTCCTCCATCTGGGTGGCGGCCTTCAGGTCGCTCTTTTCCGACTCCTCCACCAGGGGGTAGACAACATAAGCCTGCCTTCCGGCGGCGACCTCGCTGCGGATGATCCCATAAACCTGTTCCCGGTGCGATTCCGAGCGGACCACGGTCTCGATGGGGGTCCGCCCCGGCGGGAGTTCGTCAATGACGGAAAGTGAGAGGTCGCCGTAGACCGTCATGGCCAGGGTCCGGGGGATGGGGGTAGCGGTCATGACCAGGATGTCGGGATTTGTCCCTTTTTTCTTCAACACCCCCCGCTGCAGCACTCCGAAGCGGTGCTGCTCATCGATGACCCCCAGCCCCAGCCGGTGAAACTCCACCCGTTCCTGGATCACCGCGTGAGTGCCGATGACGATCCGCGCCTTTCCTTGGGCAATCTCCGCCAAGGGAGCCTCCCCCTTCTTCCCCCGCAGCGACACGGAGGTGACGAGCACGACAGTCACCCCCAGCTGCCGGCACCAGCGATGGACCGTCAGGTAGTGCTGCTCCGCCAACAGTTCCGTGGGGGCCATGATCGCCACCTGATAATCGTTCTCCACCGCCACCAGCGCCGCCATGAGCGCCACGACCGTCTTGCCGCTCCCCACATCCCCCTGCACCAACCTGTGCATGGGGTGGGGCGCCATCATCTCCTCTTTTATCTCCGACAGAACCCGGCGCTGGGCGGAAGTGAGCTGGAAGGGAAGGAGCTTCAGAAGCTCCCGGGTATAGCGGTGGGTTACGTTGAAAGCTATCCCCTCCTCCAGGGCGATCCCCCGCCGCTTCAGCGCCATCCCCAATTCCAGGAAGAAAAAATCATCAAATACCAGGGTTCGATGCCCCGGAGTGGCCCCCTGTTCCAGCAGCGTCAACTCCGCGTCATTCTGGGGGAAATGTACCTGGCGAAGCGCCTGGTCAAGGGGTAAAAGCCCCTGCCGCTTGACCACCTGGTGGGGTATGACCGCATCCAGGTGTCCGGCATGGAGCTCCACGATCTCCTTCATAATCTTACGCAGCAACTTCTGGTGAAGTCCCTCGGTGAGCGGATAGACAGGAAGTATCCGCCCGAAGTTCAGCGACTCCTTCTCCATGAACTCGGCGGGAGTTTCTCCCTCGGCCAACCACTCCACATCCGGGTGATGCAGCTCCCTCTGAGAACCGAACTGGGTCACTTCGCCGGTTAAAAGCCCCCTGCGACCTACTCGCCAACTGTTCGTCATCTGCCGGGCGTTGAAGTGAAACCACTTGCAGGTGATTGTGCCGCTTCCGTCTCCCATAACCGCCTCAAAGTAGCTCTTCCCCCCCTTGCTCTGCTGGCTTCCGGAGGTGACGACTGTCCCCATGAAAGCCTCCAGTGCGCCGGGCCGAAGCGCCACGATCTTACTCAGTTCGCGCCGGTCTTCATACCGATGGGGGATCAGGTAAAGGGCTTCCTCCACAGTGGTTATATTCAGGCGGGTCAGGGTCTCGGCAAGCTTTGGCCCCACCCCCCTGATAAACTGAATGGGAGTTTCAAGGTTTTTCCGATTGGCTGCCTCGCGAAAGGTGCTGGAGGGAAAAGGCACGGGGGTCGGCTGGTGACGGCGTAGAATAAGAGTCCCCTCCCCCAGGCCAACGGCGATTTCATCGCCGGTGCGAATACCCAGGTGTAGGCAAAGCTCTTCAGGAAGGAGCACTCTGTTGTCCGAGGAAAGAGTGAGGATAATGGTAGGCATATTCTCACGAAAGATAATGCAAACGGGAGACGACGTCAACAGATTACATTTATGAACAAAATAACTTCTTGACGCTCTGTTGTTTTGAGTTTATTTTGCGCACAGATACTAGGCTTTAGTTTAATTGAATTAACCATCCGCCATTCACGGTATCCGGAGGGACTTCATGATCAGTACGCTACCGCAAGATTTCCCCGACTTCCTGAAAGATTTGCTCCAACCAACCCCCAGCAGCATCGCCAAACTCCTGGCCGCTTGGGATGGGCTCAGCATTGAGACACAAATATACGTATTAATAAAACTCGATGAGATACCGACTCCCCTTTATCTCATCGAACGGGTTAAAATCAAAGCACTGGATAGTGATAACGCCTACGTACGGTATCTTGGGGCTCACAAATTCAACTTTAAAAATGATCATTCCAGCAGAGACCGCGAAATAAAAGAAAAAATTGAAAATGACGAGAATCCGTTAGTCAGATACTCTCTGTACGAAAACAGTTCATCGATTTCTTCCGTGGTCTTCGATGATGATGACCTCAAAGACGCCGATTCTTTTTTCGCCCTGCCTCACCTTGCACGCTTGGCAAAAGTGCGCATGCTCAACGGTTGTGGGGACAAAATGGCCACGATTCTGACGGAAGCGGCCATAAAACAGCTGCAAGACGGTTCAGTTTCCGAAACCGAACTCTATGAGATCATAACCGATTATCTGGTTAAACCGGAATTTCAAAAAGAGTACGCGGATAAATATGTGTCATATGACGGTTGCGAGTTTATCGGAGATGAACTCATCGAACGCTTATGGCAGTTGGTGCCGCTGCTGCCGACGGGAATTACCCACGTGCTCATCGATAATCTGCCGAAATTATCTCAACGGCAAAGCGTGCCTGAAAATATCATAGAGCTCCTAACGGTTCATCAACTGGAGACACTCCTCAATCGGAAGGATATTGAACTGGCCGATCTGCGTAAAAAAATATTCAAGGAAACCGTTGAATTGAGAGGCGCTGCGGTAAGTTCAAATTTTTCTCTCACGTATTCCGAATTTGCCGATATTCTCGCAGGATCGCCCACTGCAAGAATATCCACACTGAAATTGCTGGGAACAATGGCCCCGGAACTGGATATCTGTCTTTACGAAGCCATACATGATCTGGTTGTTGCTTCCGATGAAAACCGCGCGGCTTCCGTTTACGAGAATTCATCCGCCTGGGAAGCAGTGGTCAAGCGTCTAAACCATCTTAATACAAGCAGCAAAAAGAAGGAAATGACTGAATTACGCCTGTATCGCCTGGCAAAAATCGCCATTCCATGGGAACCCGAGACAAAAGGGTTCCCTCCCTCCGGAAATCTAGAATTTCTTGCGGAAAAAATTATTCCCGGCAGTACGTGGGATACATTCATGGCATTTTCCGAAGCATGGAGCCAAATTTCATCGGAACAGCGCCGCGGGGAAAAGCAATTGCCGCGCTTATATGACCTTGGCGAGGATGATCTGCCGAGAGATGATAGCACCATCAATGCGACAACCAACAGCCACGACTTTGCCCGGATAAACGATGAAGTGAGCCGGGGGGTCGCCAACGTTTTCAAGGAAATCAAAGAAATACGCAAGGAGCTTCTTGAGGGAATAGAACGTATCGGAAAGGAGCTCAGCGAACAGAAGTCCCAATTGGGCCAAGAAACCGAACTGCGACTCGTGATGCAGGAACAGATCTCGACTCTGCGTCGAAAGCGTCTTTTCAGCTCCATCACCATTTTCATGCTGGGAATCATGGTCTGGCTGCGGTACGGAGCAAGGTAGGATTTCGACGCGTGGATGCAACGGAGGTGACGGGGAGGAGTTCCACGGCAAACGGCAGCCGGTCGGGGCTGCCGCTTGCCGGAATGAGGAAATTATTTCTGGTCGATGGCCGTGAGCCGCCAGGGGTTGGGACCCACAAAACGACGGAAGGTCCAGAACTCCTGAAACTTGACCGGATCGCTCTTGCTCCCCGCCACCACCTGACCGGTGACGTCGTCGGTGGTGTAATCCAGCAGGTTGGCGGTGATCAGCACCATGAGGTAATCCTCGCCGCTCTCCTGCCAGGCCTCCACGATCTCCACGTTGCGCACGGCGATATTGTCCAGTTTGTTGACCCGCTTTTCCCGGAGAAGTTGCTCCACATCAGCTTGGAGCGTCCGCTTCATCTCGTCGGCAAGTAGTCCGCTCACCGGCGCCAGCTCGCGATTCATCCAGGCACCCTGGATCTTGAAAAATATATCCATGGCGTTATCGCAAAAACGCTCTTCATCAAA
This sequence comes from uncultured Desulfuromonadales bacterium, assembly GCA_903929485.1. Lineage (GTDB taxonomy): Bacteria > Desulfobacterota > Desulfuromonadia > Geobacterales > CAIOGM01 > CAIOGM01. Next base: position 5,915 of record CAIYUY010000074.1, on the reverse strand, counting down.
CGCCGGATCCATCTGTCGCAGGTGCGCCAATCCCTGGTCCAAATCAGCAGCCGGATCGGACGCGTTAGTAATGGCCGGATAGGCCGGGGAAGAGTACGACACGGATGAGATATCCCGGTAGCTGTTAGCCGGCGTCTCTTCCCGCCGTTTTTGAATGAACCGGTAAATCAGGTAGCCGATACCTGCCAGGAGGATGATCTCGAAAAGTCCGATACCGCCACCACCCATTCCGCCGCCACCGCCACCACCAAAACCGAGCCCCCGGAAGAGCATGCCGCCCAGCATCCCCCCCACCATCCCACCGGCCATGCTCCTGAGAAAACCGCCGGATTGCGGTCGCGCCATTGGTGACGGCTGATAGCTGGGAGCGGCGGGACGCGCCGGCTGGGAGTAGGACTGACCAGGAGGAGAGTAGCTGCGGGACCCCCTGCTCCCCATGGACCGTCCGCCTCCGGCTCGGGCCTCCGCCTGGCCGGCTCCGATAACGGCGATTATACCGACCAGGATCGCAACTAAGGTTAACATCCTCAAAAATTTTCCGCTCATGATTCCTCCTGAGTGCTTTGTAGATAAAAAGGATTGAAAGCTTGTTCAATATGGGGAGCATCGAGTCTAATGTCAAGAGCCTTTCCTTATGTCGCCACGGCAAACATGACGTCATCGGCTCATGACTGTCAGGCAATTATCGAAACCACGCGGGTATTATGCTTGCAGTTACCGGCGATATGTGGCAGGTAGCGTAGATTGAACCCAATTCATTCCCCATAAGGTATATCCATGCCCCATAGACTCTCCATACTCTTTTCAGTCTCCGAAGCAGCCCCCTTTATCAAGGAAGGAGGACTGGGTGACGTGGCCGGATCACTTCCCCGGGCTCTTGCGGCACGCGGGCACGATGTCCGAGTAGTTCTCCCCCGCTACTACGCCATCGACCGTGAGCTCCATGGTCTGAAACTTCTCCCCGGCGCCCTCGTGGTTCCCATGGGGATCATCGGCGACATGTACTGTTCCGTTTACGAAGGGCGCCTCCCGGACTCCGGTGTCCCCGTCTATTTCCTGGAACATGAAACTTTCTTCGGCCGATCCGGTATCTACGGCGCCGACAATGAAGGGTTCAGGGACAATGACAACCGGTTTATCTTCCTCTCCCGGGCCACCCTGGAGCTCTGTCGAATGCTCGGTTTCAGACCGGATCTGATCCATGCCCACGACTGGCATACGGCGGCCGTCCCGATATTCATGAATACCCTCTATCGCCACGATCCCTACGTAGGGGATGCGGCATCAGTACTCTCCCTGCACAACCTGCAGCACCAGGGGAATTTCTATCCGGGACTCATGGATGTCCTGGGGATCGGGTGGGAGCACTTTACTCACCTGGAGTTGGAAAAAGATAACCAGACCAACCTCCTCAAGGGAGGCATACATCATGCCACCAAGATCTCCACGGTGAGCGTGGGATATGGTCGGGAGATCCGGACCCCGGAGTTCGGCTGGGGACTGGAGGGGGTCATCCGGGAACGAGTCGGCGACTTGGTGGGAATCCTCAACGGTGTTGATTACGCCGAGTGGGACCCGGAAAACGACCCCTTCATCCCTGCCCCTTACCGGGCGGATGACCTTTCCGGCAAGAAGCTCTGCAAGCAGGAGCTGCAACGCCGGTTCGGCCTGCCGGAGCGCCCCGACGTGCCGCTGGTGGGGATGGTTTCGCGCCTGGTGGCGCAGAAAGGGATAAACGTCCTGGCCGCCGCAATCCACCGGATTCTCGAACTGGACCTCCAAATAGTGCTTCTGGGAAGCGGCGAACCATGGACCCATTTTTATTTCAGCGACATTGCTGCCCGTTACCCTCTTAATTTCCGCTGCCACATCGGCTTCTCCAATCCACTGGCCCACCTCATTGAGGCAGGGAGCGATTTTTTCCTCATGCCGTCCGCCTTCGAACCGTGCGGCCTCAACCAGATGTACAGCCTCCGTTACGGGACAATTCCCGTAGTTCGGGCCGTGGGGGGGCTCAACGACAGCGTGGAAAATTTTGACGAGCGGACCCTCGGCGGCACCGGCTTCAAGTTCCGGGCGCTGACCCCCGACGCCCTGGTGGACACGATCTGCTGGGCCGTCTGGACCTGGTACCAGAACAGAGCGGGGATAGATGCTCTCATTAAAAACGGCATGGCCCAACGCTTTACCTGGGAAAAAGCCGCCGAAAAATACGAGCAGTTGTACTATTGGGCGGTGGAAAAAAAGCTTGGGTGGGAGGAGTTCAGCAAACGGTTCCCGTAATGAAGTCTATAACCCTGAAAATGGTAGTTGAACCACGGAGACACAGAGACACGGAGGAAATCACTGAGAAAAACAGTTTTTATTATTCTCAACCGAAAGGCTGATAGTAACGTACGACGTGCGAAACTATGGCTATCTGTTATTTCAGTAGAGTTTTTTCTCCGTGTCTCCGTGTCTCTGTGGTGGACTCCGTTTTAAAGGTTTACATGTAGAGACTATTTGATGGCAAGCAGTTCGACTTCGAAGATGAGCGTCGCGTTGGGGGGGACATCACTCCCGGCGCCCCGGGAACCATAGGCAAGCTCCGAGGGACAGACCAGCTTTGCCTTGCCGCCGACTTTCATCTTCTGCACCCCTTCGGTCCAGCAGGGGATGACACCGGAGAGGGGGAAACTGATGGACTGATTCCGTTTATAGGAGCTGTCAAACTCCTTGCCGTTGGTCAAGGTACCGCGGTAGTTGACTTCCACGGTACTGGCGGCAGTGGGGGATTTTCCCGAACCATCCTTCAGTGATACGTACACCATTCCCGAGGAGGTTTTTACCGCCCCTTTTTCCCTGGCGGCCTTGTTGATGGCATCGTCCGCTCCGGACAGCGCCGGAACCGCGAGCATGGTGACAACTGCTGCAATGATAAGTCGCTTCATCGTTACTCCTTACTGAGGTGAAATTAGATTCAAACGCTGGCCACAGTACCATTAAATAGTGACTGTCGTCAACTCCTCCTCATCCTCAGCGACGAGACAGAGGGCGCGCCCTCCCCACCAGGGTGATCCCCGAAAGGACCAGGAGGGTCCCCAAGGCGAAGAAGAAGTCGATGGTTTCATGGAGCAGGAGTACGCCGAAGGAGACGCCGAAGAGAGGGCTGAGAAACATGAACGCGGAGAGCTGCGAGGCGTTGTAGCGACGGAGCAGGGAAAACCAGGCGAGATAGGCGGCAAAGGTGATGACGGTCGCCTGAAACAGCACGCTTCCCCAAGCAAGAGGAACCATGGTCGGCCGCGCCTGGCCGGTGAGGAGCGCCACCCCCAGCAGCAGCGCGAAGGCGGTAACCAGTTGGTACAGCAGCGTCTTGGTGGCCGGCGCCTCCGCCATCTTGCTGCAGCGCACAACCACCGTCGTGGCGGCCCAGGCGGCTCCGGCGAGTATCCCCAGCAGGTCCCCCCGTAGTATCCTGAGATTAACGTCCGTCGTAAAGAAGCCCCCAGCAAAGGCCGCCACTATTCCGCAGAAGGCAAGAACGATGCCGATCCACTGGTGACGCTGGAGTCGCTCCGCGGGGAGCAGGCGGTGCAGCGCCAGGGCGGTGAAGAGCGGTGCGGTGTAGAGAAAGACCGACATGTGGGCCGCGGTGGTGTAGCGGAGCCCCTGGGCCACCAGGAAAAACTCCAATGAAAAGAGAATTCCCAGGAGCAGGCCGGGACGAAGCGTTCCGTCCCGCAGCGAGAAACCCTCCCGGCGCCAAAGGATCACCAGACCAATCAGGAGGGCGCTGATTCCCGAGCGAAGCGCTATCTGCAACATCGGGGCGATGTAGGGGGCCGCCCCCTTGAGGGCGACCTGGTGGAGTCCCAGGACGATGCAGAGGAGGAGCATGACGGCCATGCCGGCCCCGTCCAGAGGCTTGCGAGATCCGCTCATGGTGGCACCGTATCCTTCGTTGGTCTCATGTTTGTTTCCTCTTATGCAGTTCAGGAGAAGCCCCACTGCGCGCGTACCCTTAAAACCGCGGAGAGAGTCACCCCCCTGTCATTACCCCACACCAGAACAGATCTCTCGCCTTACACCGTAACTCTTCCTTGCGCTGTTTCCAGTCAGGGAGTGCGCGTTCGAGGATAAGCCGGAACTCCGACGTATGATTCGGCTCGCAGAAAAGTTTCTCGGCTATCTCATATTCCCACTCGATCTCTGCCCTGTACAGTGGACTTGTCTGTAAATATCATATTGTAATTAAACATCCGTAGGTTGGGGTGAGGAGCGAACCCCAACGGATAAATGTTGAGGTTCACGGTGATGCCGTTCACCCCAACCGACAACTATTGGCGGCATTTGAGAATTGATTTAGGATAGTTCAATGGCAAGTGAGACATCATATGGATTTCGTTCAGAGGCTGCCACTAAAGCCTCAAACTGTGGCCCCGAAGTATGCACTTCCGAGACGTTAAATGTTCCCTGGTACTCCCATCGATTGATGCCTCGTTTTATGAAGACAGGAACAGGCTCATTTTGCTTTGCCAGCAAGGCACCGGCTGAGGCAATAACTTTTCCAGTACCACAAAGTACAACTTTTGGCGCTTGAGGGTTCATTTCCAGCTTCACACAGGCGGCAACGACCCTCCCTGACGTTGTGGGCAGGTATGATTGTTTGCTTCCACCGAGGCGATCATGTATGTAATCTCGCGTGTAATCGCTGCCAACATTGAACATTGATCCACTCCTTTAAATGGTAGTTTTAATCTGTTGTTTAACTCGTTACTCACCAGTTCGCGCGCGTGAACCGGTGATCTTCCCGAATGGAACATTTATCCCGTAAACACTCCGGTACGCCCAACCAAAGACGCTCTTCCCACTCGTTCAAATCGAAGGGAGGTTAAACTACCGTCGATCAAACGAGATTGCTTCGTCGCTTCGCTCCTCGCAATGACACTACGAAAAGCAATACAGCGGTCATTACGAGCAAAGCGAAGCAATCTCAGAGCGTTTCGTAAAGATCATTCCATTCCGGATTCATTTTGACAATCAAGGCTATCTTCTTTTCGCGAGATCCGGCCTTGATCTGTTTTTCTCTGGCAATGGCATTCACCGGGTCAGTGAATACTTCATAATAAACCAGTTTGGTAATATTGTATTTTTTCGTAAAGCCGTCGGTCAGTTTGTTCCTGTGCTCATAAACCCTTCTCTGCAAGTCATTGGTGACACCAGTGTACAACACGGTGTTACCGCCGTTGGTCATTATATAGACGCAGAAAAGCTTTTCCGAAGGCATGGTTTCCTCAAAGTCGAAGAGATTGCTTCGTCACTTCGTTCCCGATCCCTGTGTGTGCCAGATGATCCCACCCCGGTCGACTTTACCCACCCCTTTGAGTCGGGATCGCCCCTCCAGCAGTCGAATGACGGCTTTATGGATCGCTCTGAATTGCTGATAGCGGGCAACTACCTTGCGGGTCTTCCCATCCACCTGCTGAAACACCGTGAAGTTACGAATCAGGTCGAGAAGGTGAGCCGGGCGCAGCATGCCGGCCACGGTCCCCTTGAGGAGCAGTTCCGTTGCGGCTTGGTTGATCTCCATCAGCCGGTGTCCGGCGGCCTGTTCCACGTCGCGAATAGCCTTAGCCGTTCGGCTTTCATCCAGCCACGGCACACCATCCCTCAAGTTGATCCGGGTCAACGCCGCAGCCAGACGTCCCTTGAGCAACACCTCGTGAAAAGAGCCTCTCTCCGTGAGATCAGGAACATCCTTATCCCCTTCCAGCCACTCCCACCCCATTCCCTTAAGGTGATTCGCGACAAAGAACATACCCGACAGAAACCCGTTCACCCTTCGACAAGCTCAGGGCGAACGGATTCAGGTTTAATAACCGCCTTATTTTCCGTTCGTGGTGAGCCTGTCGAACCATGAACGGAAAATCGAT
>CAIYUY010000073.1 GCA_903929485.1 uncultured Desulfuromonadales bacterium | reverse complement strand
CCCTTCGACAAGCTCAGGGCGAACGGATTCAGGTTTAATAACCGCCTTATTTTCCGTTCGTGGTGAGCCTGTCGAACCATGAACGGAAAATCGATACCGAACATGTTATACGGTACACTCTTTGCTGCGAATCACCTAAGGAAGAGATCGCGCCCAAGGTCGCCGCTGACCAAGCGTACCGGAACGCCAAGCTCAACACTCCCAATACCGCCCGGCTGGAACATGACAAGGCGCTGGCCAGGGTCATGCTGACGCTCTTGAAGGATGACACCGAGGCGTACAAGCAGTTCGTTCAGAATGAGTCATTCAAGAGGTTTGTGTCGGATATGGTATTCAACATGACGAGTACGGAGGTGGGAAGGGAGCGGTTCATCTCCCCCTGAAGCGGATATGCTCCGCTCCAGGGGGGCGTACGATCAGCTCATCCCGGCGAACTGCCGGAGGATGGTCAGCCCGGTATCTTGTGATTTTTCCGGGTGAAACTGGGTGGCGATGATATTCTCTTTCCTGATGGAGGAGCAGAACTCCATGCCGTGGGTGGTGGTGGTGGCGACGACACTCTCGTCGTCCGGTTTCACGTAGTAGGAGTGGACGAAGTAGACGTTGCTCCCTTCCTCAATCCCCGCCAACGCCGGGGGGCGTTGTTTGAAGGTAAGCTGGTTCCACCCCATGTGCGGGATCTTCAGCGCTTCTCCCCCCTCGGTCATCCCTTCGGGGAAGCGGAGCACCTTGCCGGGGATGATATCCAAACCCTTGTGCCGGCCGAACTCCTCGCTCTCCGTGAAGAGGAGTTGCAGGCCGAGGCAGATTCCCAGAAACGGCCGTCCCTCCCGGATGACCCGGAGGATCGGCTCCACAAATCCTCCTGTTTCCAGGTTCCGGATGCAGTCCCGAAACGCACCCACACCCGGGAGGACGATTCTCTCCGCCTCCAGCAGAACCTTGGGATCGGCGGTGACGACCGCCTCGAACCCCACCTTCTCGAACCCCTTCTGAACGGAACGAAGGTTTCCCATGCCATAGTCGATGATTGCGATCACAACATCCCCTTCGTGGACATGACCCCTTGGATGCGGGGGTCGAGAGAAGTCGCCAGATCCAACGCCCGGGCCGTGGCCTTGAAGCAGGCCTCGATGATGTGGTGGACGTTGTCGCCGTAGCGGATATTCAGATGGACGTTGGCGCCGCAGTTATTGGTGAAAGCCTGGAAGAACTCCTTTACCAGTTCCACGTCCAGGTCGCCGATCTTTACCTTGGGAAGCTCCACGTGGTAGACGAGATAAGGGCGTCCCGACAGGTCAATGGTGACCTCGGCCAGGGTCTCGTCCATGGGAACCACCGCGTGACCGTACCGTCTGATTCCTTTCTTATCCCCCACCGCCTGTCTGACGGCGTTACCCAGGACGATGCCGATATCCTCCACCGTGTGGTGATAATCGATGTCGATATCTCCCTTCGCTTCAACCACCAGGTTGAAAAGGCCGTGACGGGTGAAGAGATCCAGCATATGGTCCAGGAAGGGGACGGAGGTGCAGATCTTCGCCTCTCCCGTGCCGTCGATCTCCAGGGTCAATCGTACCTGGGTTTCCCGGGTGATCCGTTCAATAGTTGCGCTGCGGGACATGATGAGCTCCTTGGTTAGATGGAATCCTTCAAGCGCAGGCTCACCGATCTGCCGTGGGCCTGTAGCCCTTCAAGTTCCGCGATCCTGACGATATGGCTCCCCAGGCGGTTCAAGCCGGCTTCCGAGAACCAGACGATGGAGGACTTTTTCACGAACTCCTCCACGGAGAGGGGGGAGAAAAAGCGGGCCGTGCCACCGGTGGGGAGGGTGTGGTTGGGGCCTGCCAGGTAATCCCCGGCCGCCTCGGGGGTGAAATGCCCCAGGAAGATGGCCCCGGCGTTGGTGATCCTGGGCATGACCGCGAAGGGGTCGGCCACGGCCAGTTCCAGATGTTCCGGGGCGATCCGGTTGGAGAAGGCGATGGCTTCGTCCAGGGTTCCCGCCACGATGATGGCGCCGTAGCTTTCCCAGGATTTCCGGGCGATAGCCTCCCGCGTCAGCTCGTGAAGCTGGCGCTCCACCTCCCGCGCCACCTGCTCCCCGAAGCTCCGGTGGGTGGTGATGAGGATGGAAGAAGCCAGCTCGTCATGCTCCGCCTGGGAAAGGAGGTCGGCGGCGATGTGGGCCGGGTTCCCGCTCCCGTCGTTGATGACCAGAATCTCGCTGGGACCGGCGATCATGTCGATCCCCACCTGGCCGAAGACCAGCTTCTTGGCGGTGGCCACGTAGATGTTGCCGGGTCCGGTGATCTTGTCCACCCTGGGGATCGTGGCAGTGCCGTAGGCCAGGGCCGCCACCGCCTGGGCGCCCCCCAGACGGAAGAACCGGTCCACGCCGGCAAGTCGCGCCGCCACCAGGAGATGGGGGTTGAGCTCTCCACCGGGGGTGGGCGCCACCATGATGATCTCGCCCACTCCGGCGACCTTGGCCGGGACGGCGTTCATGATGACGCTGGAGGGGTAGCACGCCTTGCCGCCGGGGACGTAGATCCCCACCCGGGCCAGAGGGGTTACCTTCTGCCCCAGGAGGATATCCTCTTCCTCCGTGGCAAGCCAGCTCTGCTGTTTCTGTTTCTCATGGAACCGGGTCACCCGCTCCACGGCCAGTTGCAGGGAGGCGATCTCCTGGGGGGAGACCTTGGCGAAGGCGGCGTCGAACTCCCCGGCGGTCACTTCAAGCTGGGTGACGGAGGTGGCGTTCAGCTTGTCGAAGCGGTTGGTGTGCTCCAGAACCGCAACGTCACCCCGCCGGCGCACGTCGGCGATGATCTCCCGGACGACCTGTTCCACATCCAGGGACGTTTCCTCCCCTCGTGACAGGATGCCGGCGAATTTTTCATCGAAATCGGTATCGGTCATGTCAAGAAATTGCATGATAGTGTCCTTCGAAGTAATCTATGCTGCTTGTTTCAAGGGAGGGGAATTGGTCCTGTCCATCATCCCCGTCAGCAGATGTTCCACGCTGATGTCCTCATCAAGTTCATCCCAGTGCAGTCCGACACCGCCTCCACTAATCTCATATGTTTGGCGTTGAGATTCCGTTGCATGGAGCAGTCGAGGAAAATAGGCGAGAGGAACCGAAAGACGCCGACCGTCCCGGAATTCAATGGACATGAAATCCGTATCGAAAGAAATGGAACTCGCCAGAGGTTTAAGCGCCGAAGTATTCATGCCATGTCCTTTCTATAAGGTGATTCGCGACAAAGAACATACCCGACAGAAACCCGTTCACCCTTCGACAAGCTCAGGGCGAACGGATTCAGGTTTAATAACCGCCTTATTTTCCGTTCGTGGTGAGCCTGTCGAACCATGAACGGAAAATCGAT
>CAIYUY010000072.1 GCA_903929485.1 uncultured Desulfuromonadales bacterium | reverse complement strand
TTCACCCTTCGACAAGCTCAGGGCGAACGGATTCAGGTTTAATAACCGCCTTATTTTCCGTTCGTGGTGAGCCTGTCGAACCATGAACGGAAAATCGATACCGAACATGTTATACGGTACACTCTTTGCCGCGAATCACCTCAGTTCCGGCTTATGAGATCGGGTCCCACTGTTGGAGCAGTCCCGTGAATCTGATGCTTTGTCCCTGCCTTTTTTGGAGTTCCCGATGTTTATTCCGGAGGAAGGGGATTTCCCACCGGGGCGCCGGTGGCGGTACCTTCCACCGGAGTGGATGCAGTTTACCGCTGAAGTTGAGTTTGTGCGCGAACCAGCGGCAACCCTTGATCTTCAGAATGAGCTCTTTCCCTTCGATGATGGCGACGGCTTCGAGAATATGATGAGTTCCCATGGAGCATCTGCGCAGACGCTTGGTTACTTCCGTATCAGTATGGGTACAGAATATGATCTCGCCGGTGTTGGGATCGTATTCTCCATCCCCCTTGAGAATCGATCCACGCGGCATTTTGAGTCGTAACGCCACACGCACTGCCCCAACCTCCGCCAGCCTGATTACAGGATAGTTCCACTTTTCTAACAGGAAGAGCTATCTTAAGACAAAGGCGGGTAAAACGTAAAGAAATTTTTTTATTGTTTCGTCTTTGGAGTAATCATGTGAGTTGATTCTTGTTCGCCGGCAGGTCTCTTTTTCTGGTCCGAGCCGGCGTCAGTCATGAGGAGTGAGACAAGACGCGCCTCGTCGATATTGCCCCCGGAGAGAATGACCACTACCTTCTTTCCTTTCACATCTATCTTGCCGGAGAGGAGCGCCGCCGCTCCCAGGGCGCCGGCTCCCTCGGTCAGTACCTTGTCCTTCAGCAGCAACAGCCGTACTGCCGCTGAGATCTCTTCTTCCGAAACCGTTATCAAGCCGTCCAGCTGCCGCTTGATTATGTCAAAGGGGAGCAGGCCTGGCCGGGCCACCGCGGTGCCGTCGGCCAGTGTGGGGGTTACGGTCACTGTTGTCGGTTTATTCCGGCGTAATGACTCTTCCATGGAGGGGGCATGGGCCGGCTCCACACCGATGACGCCCGTTGCCGCATGTATTCCCTTGACGGCTACGATGATGCCGGAGAGCAGCCCCCCTCCCCCAACGGGAACCAGTATCAGATCCGCATCCGGCAGATCCTGCATGATTTCCATGCCGATCGTCCCCTGGCCGGCAATGGTCAACGGATCATCAAAGGGATGAATAAACGTCGCTCCGGTTGTACTCTCGATTTCTCTGGCCTTGGCGAGTGCTTCGTCAAAGTTCTTGCCGTACAGCAGAACCGTCGGGCCGTATCTCCTGGTCGCCTCCAGTTTGATGGTGGGGACCGTCTCCGGCATGACAATGGTCGCCTTGATCTTGAATCTTTCTGCTGCCAGGGCTACACCCTGGGCATGATTGCCGGCGCTGGCCGTGACCACCCCCCTGGCGCGCCGGCTCTGGGAAAGGGAGGCCATCTTGTTGAAGGCGCCCCGAATCTTGAACGAGCCGGTCAGTTGGAGATTTTCAAGTTTGAGATAGATCTCTCCCCCGGTCAGTTGGCTTAGAGCCTGCTCCCTGACCAGAGGGGTGCGGAGTACAATCTTTTGCAGGGTTTTCTGGGCCGTCATGACATCAGCCAACGTTACCGTTTCAGAGGAAGGGGAAAACTGATTTTGTTCTCCCCGGGCTATCCCGCAGCCGAAAGTACAGAAGACGGCAAGTAACGATGTCGTAAACTGAATTTTGATATATAGTTTTAAAGTGTAAAATTTCATTAATATTGCCTTAATTTATTGGAAGCCGGCCGAGAGCGCCAGCGCCAGGAACGGCGCCGGGTTCACGGAGGTGGATGTGAGCCGATTGCCGTTTCGATCATCAATACTCATCCCTCCCCCCAGCATGACTCCACCGTAAAGATCCAGGTTATACCTGTCCGCAACTTTTCGGGAGAGGCGAAGCCAAGCGGGAACGGCGTTGGATTCACCGATGGCGTCATTATTGAGACGAAAACGGTTGGAGCGGTAGGCGGCGCCTCCTCCCAGACTCCAGCCATTGTCCATCTTGTACGCCAGTTCCACTCCCGCCGGTCCCGTGGGGCCGGGATGGAACGGGTTTGCCAGAAGCAGCTTGTCGGTGATCTTCCAGTTGATGACGATCACGGGAAAGATGGTTGTTTGAGCCAATTCGCTGAAGAGCCCCACACCAAGGCCGAGGGTGAGATCCTTGGTAAGGTCATCGCTGAGGGAGAGTATCCCTCCGTACTCCAGGGCGTTTCCCCACCCGGCGTCGTCGGCCCGGGAGAACTGCAGCGAGGGGGCGACGTACAGGCTCCACTGGGGGGTCAGATCGTAACTGACACTTCCCCCCAGCTCCAGGCGCTGGAGTTTGTCCCAGGGATTCCCCCCGCCAAAGGTGGTTGGAGCGGAGAAATGATAGTCGGCGTAGTCGTAGGCCAGATGGAAGCCTACCCCCAACTGTTCGCTCAGCGCCTTGTTTCCATTTATGTCCAGGAGAAGACGGGAGACGCTGACACTCCCCCCGTTGTTCAGTGACGAGTTCAACTGATAGACCGGAGTCACTGCCAGGGAAAGCCCCGGTGGCTCCTGGGGTGACGGAGATGCCGCCGGTTCCGCGGAGGCGGGGGAAGAGGCGAAGAGGACGCAGAGGGAGAGGAGGGTCGATCCCCACCGGAAAGCGTGAATAAAGCGTGACGACATGGTCATGATGTCTCCTTGTTTATCGGTGGGTTACGAAAGTGAAGCCGTGGCAGTGGAGGCGCGGAGATATCTTAGCAGTTGGATGGTTATGATCAGTGGGACTACCGAAACCAGTGCCGCCGTGGTGATGACTCCCAGGTGCCACCATTCCGACAATCCCACGGCTTGCACCCCCAGGGCATTGCCGATCTGCATCCCCATGAGATAGACCATGGAGCGAGGGAGGAACTGAGCCGGGGCCGATGCCTGGACGATGGAGGCGTAGATACTCACGCTGGCCACCCCCATGCAGAGACCCGAGGCGAAGATGGGAATTCCCGCCAGGAGGAAACAGCCGGAGGCGAGACAGAGGGCAAGGAGCGCCAGCGAGGCGAAGAGCGCGGCGGCGGCCCGCGCCGGGAGCTGCTCCATCTGCTCATGAAGGCGAGCGGCCCAGACGCTCCCCAGAATGGCCCCCACCGATGCCAGGACGGTCATTCCCCCCACGAAGAGGGGACTCTTCCCCATTTTAGCCTGAAGGTAATCGGAGAAAAGGTACTCAGAGCCGACGATGAGGATGGAAACCACCACCTGCCAAGCGGTCATGATCCGGACAATCCTTGCTCCCTGGTGATCTTCCCGCACGACGGTTTCGCTCTCTTCCGCCACATAAGGGCGACGCCCGAGCCCCAGCCAGGCAAAGAGGGCCGTGGCCACTCCCAGCCCGGCGTTCAGCAGGAAAAAATGCCGCCACCCCTCCGAGGAGAACTGAGCGAAGAGCGCACCCACCATGGGACCGGCGACCACCCCCAGGGCCGCGCCGGCTTCGCCCCAGATCAGGGTGCGGGTGATCCGCCACCGGTGATAGACCGTAAGGGTCCAGAGTTGGCCCGCAAAGGAGAGGGCGCCCCCTACCCCCATGACCACGCGACCGACAAAAAAACAGAGCGGCGTGGGGGCGCAACAGCAGATGAGGTTTCCCGATGCGAAAATAAGAAGCCCCGCCAGGAAAAACCGGAGGGGATTGAAGGTGCGACTGAGCCGCCGGGAAAAGATGAGGATCACCAGCATGACCAGGAAGAGCGGGTAAAGATAGCTGTTGATGACGTAGCTGGACAACTCTTCCCGAAGCCCAAGGCTCGCGGTAATCCGGGTATTGGCCACGATGACCGCGGTCACCTCCAGGGCGGCGAAGGCTTCCACCAAAAAAAAACCAATGTCATAAAGACGGTCGGTGAGCGAGTCGGATTTCATTCCTCCACCACCCGCTGGAGCGCCAGGGCGTAATCCAGCATCATCCCTGGAGTCCAGACCATTTCACGGGCCTTCCACCGGATAAAATGGGCCACCCAGAGGTCTTTATTCGTCAGCAGATAGAGGAGCGTTCGGAAGCGGCTGCCGGTGTCCAGGCTCCCCATGAGCGCCGCCTCCAGGGCTAGAGCCACGGCCACGGAGCAGTTTCGGTTGGTGAAGTTGTACTCCGTCACTTTGCGATAGAGCGCCCAGAAGGTGCGAAGCTGCGCTTCGTTAAAGTTGCGGAACCTGATCGTCGCCGAGGGGAGGACATAGCTCTTGATCTCTTCCTCGAAGGAAGCAAGGAAAATACCTGGAACTTCCTTGCTCCTGAGCACCCCAAGCACCTCGTCATTGGCCATCTCGAAGGCGATGGGATCGTTGTCACAGTGGCTTATGTAGATGTCCGGGGTCATTTCCAGGGATGAATGCCCCACGGTGCATTTGCCGTCGTTGTCCCGGGCCATGACGTAACGGTTAACCAGGGTAGGGTTGCGCTTCACCCCTGCCACGGTGACCGGCGTCCAGATATGCAGCAGGAGATCGCCATGATCTTCATTGACCTCCATGGGGAGTTCCGGTGACGACGCCAGGTACTTTTTCCGGAACCGTCCGGCGACATGAAAATCAAGGAAATAGCGGATCGCCATCTCGGCATCCGACCCATCCTTTCCTCGCAGGTAACGACCCAGCCGGAGCGCTGTTCGAAGTGTGGTCAGGCCGATGAGGATCAAGCTCCCCCCCAGGAAGAGCGGCGCCACCCAGTTGATGGACTCTTTCCACTGAAAAAAGAGGAGCCCCCCCAGTAGGAGGTGCGCAATACCGCTGGCCAGAAACCATCCCCAGTTGGGATAACGGATGATCAGTGCGGAAAGAAGCTGGTACGCGCCGTTCAACAGCAGGGCCAGACCGAAGAGCCAGGGGACGGCATTTTCCGATTGTTGGGGGAAGTCGGCGATGGCGATCCCCATGATGATGAAAACGAACCCCTGGATGGCGAATAGTGAAGGCATCCCACCTCCACCGGCCAGAAGGGAAAACGCCAGTTTGGCCAGCCCCATGACCACCATGACCCAACCGAAGGCCTCTAGGGAGATGACGGTGACTGTGTCCGAGGCGTCGCTGACGATGAAGAGCCCGACTGTAAAGAGGAAGAACCCCAGTGCGGTGAGGTACCAGCGACTCCGGTGCAGGTTTCCCGGGCCCAAAAGGAGCATGGCAAGGTTCACGGCGTCTCCTCCGATGCTGCTGTATCCGGTTGATTTTTCTTCCCCAGGGACTCTCCCAGGAGGGTGAGGGCGACGCCCAATTCGCGCAACTCCAGGGCCTCGCCGCGCAGGACGAATGGTTGGCTGAAATCTCCCCGGCTATAGCGTCGCGCTTGCTCGGCCAGTTGTCGCAGGGGGCGCGAGATGTTGTCTTCAAAGGTCCGGTTGAGAAACCAGATGGCGGCGCCTCCCATGAAAAGGTAGAGGACCAGCATCCGTCGCCCCATCCCTGTCAAGGGGGCCAACCGTTTATCCAGAGGCCAGCTGACGATGAGGGACCAGTCGTCTCCCCCCTGTTCCGCTGCCAGGGAGCGGATGGGGGATTCCACGACCCATGAGACCCGGCGGCTCACCGGGTCCACCATCTTTTCGGTATCCAGGCCGTGGCGAGCCATGACCGACGCCAGCTCCCTCAGCCCCTGTTTCCCCGGTAGATCGGCCAGGGCCTTCAGGGCCGGATGGGCAAGAATCTTTCCCTGTTTGTTGACCAGGTAAACCGTGCCGTCCCCTCCCGGTTTGAGGAAGTGGAGTCGGCTCACCAAGCTATCCAGATCGATGTCTACCGCCACCATCCCCGCCACGCTACCGTTCCACCGGAAGGGGGCCACGTAGGTGACCATGAGCGCCTTTCCTCCCTCGCCATAGTACGGCTTGATCCACTTTCCCCGGCCGCTGCGCAGGGGGAGTTGATACCACTCGCTCTGCGTATAGTCGTAGGGAAGAATGATCTCCGTTTCAACCCCCTTGCGCCGAAAGGCGTAGGGGGCAAAGCGTTTCAAGGGGGTCATTGCCGGGTCCAGGGCCACGGAGATCCCGTAGATATCCGGTGATTCATGGAGGGTGCGGCGGAGTAGTTCCCGGATGCCGGTGGGGCTCGGGAGTCGTTCGCTTTCCAGGGCCCGTACGATCCCTTGGGCCATGAGGCGGGGGGGATCGAAGGTAAGATCCATCTCCGCGGTTTCCAGCCGGGCGATCTGCAGCGCCTCCTGTTTCATCTGGGTCACCAGGGTCTTGCGTCCGGTCTGGTAACTTTCGTAGAGGAGGAGGAGCAGCGGCAAGGCGACCAGAAAGGCGAGGAGGATCTGTATCCGCTTGCGAAGAGTCATGTTTCATTTTCCTTTGTTGTTTCAGGGGTGATCAATTCGTGATCCACTCTTCGAAGAGGCCGTCGGTAATGACCATATCGGCGCCGCCGGCTGATTTCAGTCTGCCGCTGTAGCTCCCCCTGGCGTAGCCGCCCGGTCCCGGCCAGGCGGTAATCGTCAGTGTCAATGAGGCCCCGGTGGAATCACTCCGGTACTGGATCCCGGAGTCGTCGGTGTAGATGACAAGCACGTGGCTGTCCGCTGCCGAGTAGGTTCCTACCTTGGCATCCCGGGGAAGGGTAATGCTCAGGCAGTTGGAGTCTATCGCTCCCGTAGGCGAGGTGTAGGTAGCATCGTACGTTAAGAGCAGAATGTAAAAAGTACTTCTCGTGGTGTAATCCTTGGCTACGCTGTTTGCCTGAAACGTCGTGTGAAAAATATTCAGGTGATCCTCGTTACCACATCCCGCAACCAGCACGATCAAGAACATGAAGCCGGTGATGATAATTCGTTTCATTTTACTGTTCCTCCTTGTACGTTGAATGGGTGTCGACACTTTTCAGTTGAAAACTGTTTCCTCAAAGCGTGTCGTGGGAGTAAATAACCTCCTGTTTCTTCCTGGCGCGCAGGAGGGCGAAGAATTGGGAGAGCTTGCGTGAGCACTCCTCTTCCCTTACTCCGGCGATTACCGGGAAGCGGTGGTTCAGCCGCGGGTCGCTGGAGAGATCGTAGAGAGTCCCGGCTGCCCCCCCCTTGGGGTCCCGGCAGCCGTAGACCAGCCGTTCTATCCGGGCCAGAATCATGGCTCCCATGCACATGAGACAGGGCTCCAGGGTGACGTACACCGTAGCGCCGGTAAGCCGCCAGGCGCCGCGCTTCTTCGCCGCTTTCCGGATGGCGATCAGTTCGGCATGGGCCGTGGGATCGTGCCCCGTCTCCCGGAGGTTGTAACCGGAACCGACCGCGACCCCCTCCCTGACGACAACCGCGCCGATGGGGACTTCTCCCCGCTTTTCGGCCAGCTCAGCCTGACGCAGCGCTTTTCCCATCCAGTAATGATCATCTCTTACCATGGTCACCGGTAATACTCCCGGCAATACATCATGGCCAGCCGCGCCCTGTTTTCCCGGCAGGGGTGGCAGAGCTTTCCGGCATCACTCCAGACCTCCGCGGCCAGCCACTCTCCCGCCTCGGCATAAAGGGAAGGGGGGATGGAGGGGTCGAAGCTTTTGCCGCAGATGGTGCAGATTTGCACGTCCGAATCATCCAATTATTTCACCATGCATCCGAGCCAGTTTCACACGTCCGAATCATCCAATTATTTCACCATGCATCCGAGCCAGGTTCACACGTCCGAATCATCCGATTATTTCACCATACATCCGAGCCAGAGAGGCGACGCTCCTTTTCACCTCTTCCCGCAGCTCCGGCGGCTCCAGCACCAGGGCGTGAGCGCCGAAGGAGAGGAGCCAGGCCAGAATCTCCATCTTACCCCCCGCCTGGAATGAGAGGATGATACCGCCGTCCGGTTCTTCGCTGATCTCCTGACTTTCGTGCCAGCTCCGTTCGCGCACGGTGGCGGCGATCTCCGCCGAAAATTTGACCCTCACGGTCATGACCGGCTCGGCGACGATGCCGAAGGCTTGACGAAGCTCCTCTTCCGGATTGAAATCATCCGGTAGCTGAAACCGCTCCTTCCCAACCGTTACGCTGGTGATTCGCTCCACGGCGAAGGTTCTCACCCCTTTGCGGTTGCGTGCATAGGCCAGCAGATAGAGCCCACCCTTGTATACGATGAGGGTATAGGGATCCAGGTCGTAGCTCTCCGCCTCCGCTCTCCCCCGTGGCTTGTAGGAGATGGAGACCCGGTATTGATACAGGAGCGCATCCCGGAGCCGAGTCAAGGAGTCCGCCACCCGACCATAGTCGCGACCGCCGGTTAAAAGGGGGAGGGTGACCTGCGCCACCCGTTCCATGTGGGCAGCATACCGTGGAGGAAGCACCGAATTCACCTTCCGGGCGATGGCGGACATGTCGTCATGGAAAGGGGTTCCCTTGAGAAACTCCAGTTGGGAGCGAAACAGGGAGAGGGTCATGAGCTCAGGGAGGGTGAAACGTATGGGGGGGAGATCCTTGAAGCCGGTGATGAAGGAGAAGAGTTTCCGGCTTCCTTGCCACTGGGAAACCAGCGGGTATCCCGCATCTTCCATGGCAGCCAGATCCCGGTGCACCGTCCTTCGGTTAACGCCGCTCTCCTGGACAAGTTCGTCCAGCGTGATCCCGCGGCGAGCCTCGATGAGGCGGATCATGTCGTGCAGCCGGGCCGCCTGGGAATATTTCCGGCGAGGTCTGGGAGTCATCTTTTGGTCCGTAGGGCGGAGTCGCTTTGGCCCGTTTTCTCCCGGCTCTTCCAGCGGCGATGAACCCAGTACCACTGCTCGGGATAGCTCCGGACGAAATCATCCACGTAACGGGTGAGGGTGGCGGTATCCCGGGCCAGCGATTCATCGCTCATGTCATCGGAGGGAAACTCAACCTGGGGGTGGATGACGATGCGGTGGCCATCTCCCTCCCGAATGATGAAGGCGGGAAGAAGTGCGACTCCGCACTTGCGGGCCATGAGTACCGGCATGCTGGTGGTCCAGGCCGGTCGGCCGAGGAAATCGATGAGGTACCCTTCCGATGGCATGACTGCCTGATCAATGAGCATGCCGGTCACGCCGTTTTTCCGGAAGAGTTTCATCATCTCCCGGATTGCCGTCTTCTTGTAGATGAGACTGTTGCCGTACCTGGTTCGCATGGCCTCGATGCAGAGGGTAAGATAGGGGTTTTTCTGCTCACGAACCATGACGACGAAGGGATCGTGGCGGAAGCCGAAGGTGAGGGCCACAAGCTCCCAGTTGCCGCAGTGACCCGTGATGAAGATGACCCCTTTCCCCATTTCCTTGGCGGACAGATAGTGTTCCAGACCCTCTATCTTTACCTGGTGGAGCATCCGGTCCATACCCTGGTAGAGTTTGCAGTTTTCGATGAACGAGGTTCCGAGATTAACGAAGCAGCCCCTGGCTATCCGTTGAGGATCACTCCCCGGTGGGAGAGACGGGAGCGATTCCATGATCCCAGCCAGGGCCACCCGGCGTCGGGAGGCGAGGAGCAGAAAACAGAACCTTCCCAAGGCGTTCCCCACCGCCGGGATGAACGGGGTGGGGATGAGCGCCAGGAGCCGGGTTCCTCCCCTGAAGAGCGCCGCCTGGCCCAACCAGATTGTTTTTTGCAAGAGGCCCGGCGAGTTGCCGTTTTCCCGGCGGAGAGTCGTCATGGTCGTTATGCTCCTGCCGGGGGGGAATAGTCGTTGAAAGCCGCTTCATACTCCCTTACCAGCCGTTCCTTGGGGGTCGTTACCATGAAGTCCCACGGCAACGGCTCACCCCGCGGTAACTCACTCCCCGCTGACAGTTCGGGAGATAGTCCCAGGGCCTTGGCCCCTTTCTTCCAACTTCCCAGCTCATGGGCCTTAAGAATGAAACGAGAAAGTGATCGGTGCCCCCGGGAGATGAACGCCTGGAGGAGTGCATCGCGGGGGGGCTCCATCCGGAACCGGATATTGGCCATGCCGCGAAAATACCGCTGCAGGTAGTTCTCCTTTTGCTCCAGCTCTTTCAGGGAATTCATGGCGCACCACTGGAACGGGGTGAACGGCTTGGGGATGAAGGGGTTTACGGAGAGGATGATCTCGCCCAGCCGCTTGTTTTTTTTAGCCGCGGTGACCACCCGTTCCCTAATCGTGGTGATGAGCTCAACCATCTCCTTCAGGTCATCATCGGTCTCGGTGGGGAGCCCGATGATGAAGTAGAGTTTGAGGTTGAGGATATCCCAGCCGATGAGACGATCGCAGGCTGCCAGGATGTCCTCCTGGGTGATCCCCTTGTTGATCAGGTCGCGCAGACGCTGGGATCCTCCTTCCGGGGCCAGGGCCACGGTCTTATGGCCGCTCTTGATGAGCAGCTGGATCATCTCGTCGTTGAGTCCGTCAATCCGTAACGATGATACGGAAAACGTTCCACCTTTATTAATAATAGCCCTGCAGAGAGGACCAAGCTCGCCGTAGTCGGAAACGGCCGCCCCCACCAAGCCGATCTTCTTCCGGAACCGGAGACCCTCGTCCACCTGCGTCAGGATCGACTGGAGAGGTTGCTGCCTGAAGGGGAGGTAAATGAATCCGGCGGCGCAGAAGCGGCATCCCCGGGGGCAACCGCGAGAAACCTCCACCAGGGCCATCTCACCGAATTCGGTGTCCGGCGTGAAGATTGCCGTGCTGCTAGGGGGGGTGTCCGCCATGGGCGCCCAGACGCGGCGCACCCGCTCCGGTGCGCTGCCGTCTGCGTCCCAGCCGCGAAGGAGTTCGTTCTCGTAATGGGGGATGAGGAGTGACGGGACGTAGATACCGGGAAGCAGCGCCGCTTTTTTCAGGAGTTCATGCCGCTCTTCCTCGCCCAGCAGCAGTGTGAGCAGTGGCGGGAGAACCGGCTCCGCCTCCCCAAGAACCGCCAAGTCGAGAAAATCGGCCACCGGCTCGGGGTTGAGAAAGATGGCGGCGCCGCCGGCCAGAATCAGCGGATGGGAGCTCTCCCTGGAGAGCGCCAAGGGGGGGATACCCGCCAGTTCAAAGATCAGGGGAAGGTTCAGGTAGTCGTGCTCGAAGGAGATGGAGAAGGCCACAAGATCGAAGGAAGCCACCTCACGCCGGCTCTCCACTGTCATGAGCCGGCAACCGGAGGCGCGGTACTCCTTCATGTCGCCGCTGTCGGGGAGAAAGGCCCGTTCGCAGACGACGCCGGGAGCGTTGTTGAGCAGTCGGTAAACAGTCTGAAACCCCAGATTACTCATCCCCACATGGTAGCGGTTGGGGTAGATCAGGCAGACGGATAGATCCCCTCCCCGAGTCGTGGGGCGGTATCCTTCTTCCTCGGCAAGTTTTTTTCGGGAGCTCTCCCGAATTTTCCAGGTCATCCGACTTATTACCTCAAAAGCAGTCCACCACGGAGGCACGGAGACACTGAGAAAGTCAAAACAAACGTCTTTACGCCCGATAAAACAGTACCCGACTTTCCCGGTAAAGACGGAAAGCCGGGTACTGTAGCAGCTGGTGGCGGCAGGATATGGCCGTTAATCTACCGACTTGCGGAGAAAGGTCGGGATATCATACTGATCGTCATCGTCGTTCAGCAGGCTCCGCTGACGCTCCACCCGTTCGACTCTTCCCTGCTGCCGCTGGAAGGTGGGAATGTCCCGGTTCAGCTCCTGACGAGGAGGAACAGACGCCAAGCCGCGGATCCGATTGGGGTCTGCTTTAACGTCAAAGCGGTCGCCGAAACCGGTGGCGATGGCGGTGACCTTGAGGGCGTCTCCCATCTCTTCGTCGATGACTACGCCGATGATAATGTTTGCTTCGTCGTGGACCTTGTCGTGAATTACCCGGTTCACCGCGTCGAAATCATCCAGGGTCATGGTGGAGGAACCGGTAATATTTACCAGGACCCCCTTGGCGCCGGAGATATCGATATCCTCCAGCAGCGGGCTGGATATGGCGCTGGTGGCGGCTTCGATGGCCCGATTGTCGCCGCTGGCGAGACCGATCCCCATCATGGCCATTCCCCGTTCACCCATGATGGATTTCACATCCGCGAAGTCGACGTTGATGAAGCCCGAGGTGGTGATGAGATCGGATATCCCTTGAACCGCTTGACGAAGCACGTCATCGGACGGCTTGAAGGCATCCAGGATGGAGGTGTTTTTCTTGGCGATCCCCAGGAGCCGATCATTGGGGATCACAATGAGCGAATCAACATGTTTCTTCAGGTCCCGGATGCCGATTTCGGCCTTGGCCATCCGGAGTTTTCCTTCGCGGGTGAACGGCTTGGTTACCACGCCAACGGTGAGAGCGCCCAGTTCGCGAGCGACTTCCGCCACCACGGGCGCCGCGCCGGTTCCCGTACCACCTCCCATCCCCGCTGCGATAAAGACCATGTCGGCCCCTTCCAGCATCAGCTTCAACCGCTCACGGTCCTCCAGAGCGGCGTCGCGTCCCACATCGGGGTTAGCGCCGGCGCCGAGTCCTTTGGTCAACTCCCCCCCCAACTGCATCTTCACCGGGGCCTTGGAGAGCCTCAGCGACTGGGCGTCGGTATTGGCGACGATGAAGTCGGCGCCGCACATGCGATGATCGATCATGGTATTGACCGCGTTGCCGCCGCCGCCGCCAACTCCCACTACCTTGATTATCGCGCTGGTGTTGCCAATAGTCTCTTCGATTTCCGGCATGTCCGCTCTCCCTTATCCGTTATGGTTTCGTATCGGTTTCGTTTCACTAGAAAAATTCGCTGAACCATTCCTTCATCCGTCGCGACACGCGTCGGAACAGGTTGTCGTCGTTTGCGCCCCTGGGGGAATGGGAAGGAAATGGCTCAACCGTGGCGTTCTTGCTGCCGTAGACGACCAGCCCTACGCCGGTGGCGTAAACCGGTGAGTTTACAACATCGATGAGTCCGCCGATGTTCGCGGGGACACCTCGCCGCACAGGGAGATTAAAGACCTGCTCGGCAAGTTCGGGCATTCCTTCCAGGATGGTGCTCCCCCCGGTAATGACCACGCCGGAGGCGATGGAATCTTCATACCCCGACTTGATGAGCTCCCGATTGACCAGATCGAAGATCTCCTGAACCCTTGGTTCCAGAATTTCCGCAAGTAGTTGGCGGGAGAGGACACGAGGTTTTCGTCCCCCCACGCTGGGTACCTCGATAGTCTCGTCCTTGCCCACCAGTGACGAGAGGCAGCAGCCGTATTTCTGTTTGATCTTTTCCGCTTCGGCCATGGGGGTCCGGAGTCCCACGGCGATATCATTGGTCATCTGGTTCCCCCCCAGGGAGAGAACCGAGGTGTGCTTGATAGCCCCGTCGATGAAGATGGCGATGTCGGTGGTGCCGCCGCCGATATCCACCAGGGCGACCCCCAGTTCCTTCTCTTCGGCGGAAAGGACCGCTTCCGAGGAGGCGAGTTGTTCCAGGACGATATCAGCAACATCCAGATTGGCGCGGTTGCACGACTTGATGATGTTTTGCGCGCTGGCGACGGCTCCCGTGACGATATGAACGCGCGCCTCCAGGCGGACGCCGCTCATCCCCAGCGGTTCGCGAATCCCGTCCTGGTCATCGATGATGAACTCCTGGGGGAGAATGTGAATCACCTCACGGTCCATGGGGATGGCTATGGCTTTGGCTGCGTCGATGACCCGTTTCACATCCTCCGTGGAGACCTCGCGGTTCTTGATGGCGATGATCCCCTGGGAGTTGAAACCCTTGATATGTCCCCCGGCGATACCTGCGTAGACCGACTTGATCTCGCACCCAGCCATGAGTTCGGCTTCTTCCACCGCTTTTCTGATGGAGGCCACCGTGCTCTCGATGTTGATAACTACCCCCTTGCGGAGACCCCGCGACGGGCTTGTACCGATGCCGACGATGTCGATACCTTCCTCGGTGACATTCCCGACGATGGCGCATATTTTGGTCGTCCCGATATCGAGGCCGACAATGAGATTATCTTTTCTGGTAGTGGACATGGCGACTCCTGTTAGCCGAACACTTTTTTCACGATGATTTTATCGGTGTAGTTGAGGTCGATGTATTCAAGTGTCAGCATCTGCGGCTGCAATTCCTTGAAAATTCGGGCCAACCGGTACAATTTATCCCCGTACCCGTCGGTTCCCAGTCGAACCGGAATCCCTCCCTGAACCGTGAAGAGGGTGAAACCGAACCCTTTATCGTAGTGCAGTTCCGAGACATCGTCCAACCGGAATAGCTCTCCCTGCTTCAAGAGTGCGATGAGTTTGATCGTCTCTTGAAGAACCCTTTTGGCTTCCGTGGGGTCGGTTGCAAGGTCGTCCTCCGTTACACCGGTTATAATTGGATAATTGAGGCTGTCACCGTCGTTGAGCGGTTTGAAAACGGCTCCCTTCGCATCAATGTAAGCAAGATAGCCGACGTTTATGATCGCCAACGGCTCCCGCTCGGTAACTTTCATAGTCAGGGTATGGGGAAAGTAACGTTTTACCCGTACCGATTCGATCCAGGGGTTTTTTTCCAGCTGTTCCCCGATTTTTCCCAGACTGACCTTTATCAGGTCGTCGCCGGGGCTGACGTTTGCCAGCGCTATGACTTCCCGACGATCGATGGTGCGGTTTCCGGTGACTTCGATGGTGTCGAGTTTGAAAAGAATTATGCGAGAGAGACCGCGGTACGCATGGTAACAGCTGAAACCGATGAGCGCCAGGAGAGCCGCGCCACCGAACAATCTTCCCGCCCGTTTTAGATGACGACGAAAATTAAGTGGTTTTCGCTCTTTTCTGACCTGTTTGGTCCGGTTTTGGCTTACAGCTTTAACCGTTTGAGCCGGCCGTCGCGTCGTATGCTTGAGGTCCCTCATCCTCCCGTTATCCTTGCCGTATCGCTGTCGCGAGAATTCGTTCCACGAGATCCTCGAATTCGATTCCCGCAGCCTGGGCGATCTCAGGGAGAAGACTGGTGGCGGTCATTCCGGGGAGTGTATTCACTTCCAGAACATAGCATAGACCACATTCATGCACAAGCAAATCAACGCGGCTGTAGCCGGAACAGCCCAGTGAAAGATGCGCTTTTTTTCCGGTCTCCACTACCCGCTCCAGGATTGGAGCGGAGATACGTGGTGGGATGATATGTTCTGCTCCCCCCACTGTATACTTGGCGTCATAGTCGTAAAATTCGTTCCTTGGCACAATTTCGATGGCGCCGATGGGCTCGTCTTCCAGTATCCCCACCTGAATCTCTCTGCCCGCAATGAACTCCTCCACCAGCGCCTCGGCGTCGTAGCGGTGGGCAAGCGCCAGGGCCAAGGGGAGCTGATGGGCTGATTTGACGATGGTTATTCCCACCGATGAGCCTTCCCTGGACGGTTTGACTACCACCGGTAGGGGAAAGGGGAGATCGGCAAGGGCGCATCCCGCGCCGCGACGGACCACCACGGATCGGGCTACGGCAAGGCCGGCCGCGGCAAAGAGTTGTCGGGCGAAGATTTTGTTCATAGCCAGGGCGCTGGCCATGACGCCGGAACCGGTGTAGGGAATATTCAGTAGTTCCAGGAGACCTTGAACGCAGCCATCCTCGCCGAACCGTCCGTGAAGGGCATTGAAAACAACCTCCACTCCTTCGCCCGTCAGCTGTTCCGGAAGGTTCAGATCCGGATCGATCTCCACGGTCCGGTACCCCCTCCCACGGAGAGCTTCCCCTACGGCGGCTCCGCTTTTCAGGGAAACTTCCCGCTCGGAGGATAGCCCCCCCATGAGGATTCCTATTTTTTTTGTTTTAAGTTCGTTATGAGTCATTTAAATTATTTTACTCCAATAATTCTTACTTCTTCCTCTAACTCCACTCCGGTGACCCCTTTCACCCGTTCCTTCACCATGGTTGCCAGTTCCATGAAGTCACGTGCCGTGGCTCCTCCCCGGTTGATCAGGAAGTTGCTGTGAACCGGAGAGACCTGGGCGCCCCCCACCTGCGCTCCCCGGACGCCGGCTTGATCCATAAGCCGCCATGCCGCCTGACCAGGAGGATTTTTGAAGAACGATCCGGCGCTGGGATGTCCTACGTTATGTTTTGTGCGTCTCAGCTCCAGATCCTTTTGGATCTCTTTCTCGGTCTCGTCCGGGTTGCGTTCAATCAGGGAGAAGAAGGCCGCCAGGATTATGTCGCCGGGAGCAAGGGAGAGCCTGCGGTAACCGTAATCCAACTCTTCAGTGGGGTAGTCGGCCACTCTGCTATTTCTGAGCAGGGTCACTCTGCTGGTCCGTTCCAGGATACCCGCGCCGTATGCTCCGGCATTCATCTTGAGGGCGCCCCCCACGGTACCGGGAATGCCGGCAATGAACCCGATCCCTCCCAATCCCCGTTCCTGGGCGAATCGAACCACCGCCAGGTTTTCGGCCCCGGCTTCGGCTCGGATCAACCCGTATTCGTGGTTGGCCGGCTCTATCCTCTTGAGTCGTTCCAGCGAGATGACCGCTCCCCTGATGCCGCCGTCCCGTATGAGGAGGTTGTACCCACCGCCAATGATAAACCAGGGAATCCGGTGCGGTTCCAGCCAACGAACCAATTCCAGCAGGTCGACTGCATCCTCGGGAACAGCGAAGAGATCCGCGGGGCCTCCCACTTTCAGAGAGGTGTGGCGGGAAAGCGGCTCGTCCTGGACGAGATATCCGCGAAAATTCAAGGTAGAAAAGTCCACTTCAACCATTGTCAGAGTAGTACGCGTTCTTTCATCGGTTCTCCAGAAGTTTCACCAGGGCTTCTCCCTGTTGCCAAATATTTCCGGCTCCCAGGGTGATGACGATATCCCCCTCCCTGACGATCGCGGCCAACTGTTCGGGGATGGTCTGGCGGTCGGCGATCCAGGTGACGTCCTTTTGACCATGTCGACGGAGCTCTTTGGCAAGCCGTTCGGAAGTGGCTCCCTCAATGGGCTGCTCACCGGCTCCGTACACATCGGTGATAATCAGGACTTCAGCATCGGAAAAGGCGGCGACAAAATCGAAAAAAAGCTCATGAGTCCGTGTGTAACGGTGCGGCTGGAAAGCGGCCACGATGCGTCGTTCCGGCCACCCCTGTCTGGCCGCGGCCAGGGTCGCCCTGATCTCCGCCGGGTGATGACCGTAATCGTCCACCACCATGATCCCACCGGGCTCCCCCTTGACCTGGAAGCGCCGGCCTACACCGCTGAACTGGGCAAACCCCTCCTGGATGGCGACAAAAGGGACGTCCAGTTCCATGGCTACGGCGACGCAAGCCATGGCGTTGAGGACGTTGTGGGGCCCGGGCATGGGAAAAGTGATCTCCCCCAGCCGGTATCCCTTGTAGTGAGCCACAAATGAGGTGGTGAAGCCGTCGTGTCGTACATGAGTCGCCCGGATATCGGCCTGGGCCGAGAGACCGTAGGTCAGGTAGCGCTTTTTCACAAGGGGGAGAATGGCGCGGATATTCGGGTCGTCCAGGCAGAGGATCGACAATCCATAGAAGGGAACCTTGTTGATGAACTCGACGAAGGTCTCCTTGATTTCGTCGATGCCGGAGTAATGGTCCAGATGGTCGGCGTCAATATTTGTTACTACTGCGATGGTGGGTGAAAGGACCAGGAAAGAACCGTCGGATTCGTCGGCCTCGGCCACCAAAAATTTCCCTTGTCCCAGTTGGGCGTTGGTGCCGATTGCGTTGAGCTTGCCGCCAATGACAATGGTGGGGTCAAGCCCCGCATGCCCCAGCACCGAGGCAGCCATGGAGGTGGTAGTGGTTTTGCCGTGAGTCCCGGCGATGGCGATGCCGTACTTCATCCGCATGAGTTCCGCCAGCATCTCGGCCCGGGGGATAACCGGCACGTGAAGGCGCTTTGCCTCCATGACCTCCGAGTTATCGTCATGGACAGCGGAGGAAATGACCACCACGTCCACGTTCCGGAGGTTTTCGGCATGATGCCCGATGTTTATCTCGGCGCCCAGCCCCACAAGGCGTTCCGTGGTCTCCGACGGCCGGAGGTCGGAACCGGAGACCTTGTACCCCAGGTTGAGGAGCACTTCGGCGATGCCGCTCATGCCGATGCCGCCGATACCGACGAAGTGGATTTTTTCAATTTTTCCGTACATGAGCGCCTCTTTTTAAATGTAGACCAGGTGTCTCAGGAATTTCTCCGGCTTTTTTTTGGTAATTTTGAGCATGCTGAAAGTCAGCAGGTCGATCATTCTTCCCAGTCGATGTGCAAGGTAATCGGAGAGCTCGAAAAATTTGAGCCCCAGGGGGCGGGAGGCATCCACCACGATGTCCACGTCGCTGTCCTCACGGGGACTCCCTTGTGCAAAGGAGCCGAACAGGGCAATGCGAGTGATACCGTACCGTTCGCGAAGCAGCGGCATCTCGTTCCTGAGTACCTGCATGACATCTTCTTTTGTCCTGACCGTAGACATCTGATCACCTTTTCCTTTTTTCGTTCAGCATTTCGTCCACAATGAGGCGTGCCGCATCCAGACGTGCGATCCTCCGCGCGTTGTGCGCTGCGTGGGCGACCCTTTCAGGGTCGTGAGCCAAGTCAAGAATGAGACGTCCCAGGCTCCGTTCGGAAAGTTCTCGTTCCAGGAGCATGAACCCTGCCTGTTCCTTCAGGAGCGCCTCGGCGTTGCGTCGCTGGTGGTCGTCTACTGCATGGGGAAAAGGGATAAAGATGCAGCTCTTACCGCAGGCGGTGACCTCGGCGATGGTGGTGGCCCCGGCGCGGCAGACGATGAGGTCAGCCTTCCGGTATTCCGCCGCCATGTCGTCGATGAAGGGGACCACTACCCCCTGGACACCCGCCGTCTCATACTCTTCCCGTACCAGTTCAAGATCATCGGCGCCGGTTTGGTGAGTCACGGTGAGGTTCCCTCCCAGACTCTTCAGTTGGGGGAGGGAGTCAATGACCGCCATGTTAACGGCATGAGCACCGCGACTACCTCCGAAGACGAGGAGGTGAAAATCATGGTGCATGCTTCGTGGTGTGTGCTTGATCGCATCATCAAGGGAATCCAGAATCTGGCGCCGGAGTGGGTTACCGGTGAGGAGCGTTCGCTCCTTGGGAAAAAACTGCCGCGACTCCTCCAGGGAGATGAAGACCTTGAGCGCCACTCGCGCCAGTACCTTGTTGGTGAAGCCGGGGATAGCATTCTGCTCGTGGATAAAGCGGGGAATCAGCATTCCCCGGGACGCCAGCACCACCGGTCCCGAAGCGTAGCCGCCGACTCCCAGGACCAGGTCCGGGTTGAATTCCCGGAGGATCCGCCGGGACTGGCCGTAGGCATAAAGGAGGAGCGCTATGCTCCTAGCCTTGGAGAAGCCACCCCTACCGCGGATTCCCGCGGTTGCGATGGTCCGAAGCCGGTACCCCGCAGTGGGGAGAGCCCGTGCTTCTATGCCGGACTTCGTCCCCACAAAGAGCACCTCGTTGCGGCTGTCACGGGCAAGAAACTCCTCCGCCACGGCAATGCCGGGAAAGAGATGGCCGCCGGTACCGCCACCGGCAATGAGAAGTTTCATGGTAACCCCTTCATTCGCGAAGATACGTTGAGGAGGATTCCGGTGGCGAAGAGGGTCACGATGAGGGAACTCCCGCCGTAACTGATATAGGGGAGGGCTAATCCCTTGGTAGGGACCATGCCGGTAACTACCGCCATATTAAAAAATGCTTCGGTACCCAGGAGAACGGCGATGCCGTAAGCCAGGAACCGACCGAAGGAATCCTCGGCGTAGAGCGCAACTCTGATACTCCGGAGCACCAGCAGGAAGAACATGGAGGCAATGACGGCGATCCCCACGAACCCCAGTTCCTCGCCGGTCACCGCCAGAATGAAGTCGGTATGAGCCTCGGGGAGATAGAAGAGCTTTTGTTTGCTTTCTCCCAGTCCCTGGCCGAAGAGGCCGCCGGTCCCCACGGCAATCCAGGACTGGATGATCTGGAAGCCGGTGCCGGAGGGGTCCTGCCACGGATCCAGATAGGCCTTGATCCGTTCCCACCGGTATGGCTCCGAGACGATGAAATACCAGGCAAAGGGGAGGGCGAGTATCCCGCATCCCAGGATATACCGTAATTGAGCCCCCGCGATGAAGAGCATCATGAACGCCACGAAGAACATGGTGAGGGCGGAGCCAAGATCGTGTTGTTTCAGCAGAATCCCCAGCATGAGAGCCAGAATGACCATGTAGGGGAGAAAACCTGAAAGAAATAGTTTCATCTTTCCCTGATCCTGTTTTTTGTCCAGGGAGTAGGCCATGTAGACGATAAGGGCTATCTTGGCCAGTTCCGACGGCTGGAGATTGAAACCGGGAAGCCTGATCCAGCGGGCAGCCCCCTTGGCCTTGGCGCCGACTCCGGGGATGAAGACGGCCAGAAGGAGAACGATACAGATCAGAAGAACCGGAACCGCCAGCTTGCGCAGGTTCTGATAATCGATTTTCATGGCGAAGTACATGACGCCGAAGCCGCAGACGGCGTAAATTCCCTGACGTTTGAGGAAATAGAACCCGTCATGAAACTTTTTTGCCGCCATTACCGATGAGGTGGAGTAGACCATGACCACCCCGAAACAGGTGAGCGCCACCGACAGGATGAGAATCCCCATGTCGTATTTTTCCAGATCCTTCAGCATCCTTCGTCACCTTCCAGCGCCTGTACCGCGGCGATGAAGCGATTAGCCCGATCCTCGTAATCCAGAAACATGTCGAAGCTGGAGCAGGCCGGGGAGAGTAGGACTGTTCCGCCGGGGAGTGTGAGCTGGTGGGCCTGGGCTACTGCGTCTTCCAGCGTCGAGGCCAACAGGGTGTGAGTATGTTTTCCCAGTGCATCTCGTATCCGCTCCCCGGCTTCACCCATGAGGATCAGGTGAGCCACTCGCTCCTTCACCAAGTCGGCCAGGGGTTCGTAGGAGCCTCCCTTGTCCTTTCCCCCCGCGATGAGGGTGATGTCGCCGGGGAAGCTCTCCAGGGATTTGACCACGCTCCCCACGTTCGTTCCC
This sequence comes from uncultured Desulfuromonadales bacterium, assembly GCA_903929485.1. Lineage (GTDB taxonomy): Bacteria > Desulfobacterota > Desulfuromonadia > Geobacterales > CAIOGM01 > CAIOGM01. Next base: position 713 of record CAIYUY010000072.1, on the reverse strand, counting down.
TTACTGTCTTCGTACCACTCAACCCCGTTAACTGTTCGGACCAGTTCCATCCGGTGACGCAGCCCCGAAAAGGAGGCTACCGCCTGACCGGCGCGGGAAGCGTCGCATCCCGACAGGAGCGCCGCGGCCAGGGCCGCCATGATGTTTTCGGTGTTGTGAGCGCCCTTCAGCCGAAAATCCTTCGTGGGGAAGAGCTCTTCACACCCATGATGACGATAGGTGATGATGCCGTCACGGTGAAAGATTCCCTCGTTCAGTTCCGTTTTCTGACTCATGGGGAAGACGCGGGCCTTCACGGTTTTGGCGAAGGGAGCCACCAGGGGGTCGTCCATGTTCAGTATCGCATAGTCGTCGGAGGTCTGATTCTCGAAGATCCGACCCTTGGCGGCCATGTACGCCGACATCTCCCCATACCGGTCCAGGTGATCCTCGGTGATATTGAGGAGGATGGCCACGGAGGGGCGAAAGGAGGTTATCCACTCCAGCTGGAAGGAGCTTATCTCGGCAACGACGAAATCCGATTGCTCTCCTGATTCGGCCAGTTCCACCAGCGGTGTGCCGATGTTTCCCCCCACGAAGGGACGATAACCGCATCCCCTGAAGATTTCACCCAGGAGGGTCGTGGTGGTGGTCTTGCCGTTGGTGCCGGTGATGGCCACCAGCGGGACGGAGATATGGCGGGAAGCCAGTTCCACCTCGCTGACGATCTCACG
>CAIYUY010000071.1 GCA_903929485.1 uncultured Desulfuromonadales bacterium | reverse complement strand
TAACTGGGGCGCGCTCAGGGCGCGCAGTTCCGTGGTGGTCAGGGCGCGGACCTGAGCGGTGGTGAGCTGGGCGATATCGACGGTGGTCAGCCCCTTGATGCCGTCCGTGGTGAGTCCGGTGATGGCCGAGGTGGTGATGGCGCTGATCTGGGCTGTGGTGAAGGCGGACACCTCATCAGATATTAACGCAGTAACTTGGTCGCTGGTTAGCCCAACTACCGCCGTCGTTGCTAGTGCTGCAATGTTTCCTGTGCCAAGCGCACCAACAAATGCCGTGTTCATAGCAGCAACTTGCTCCGAACTTAATCCCGCAAAATCTGCCGTTGTCAAAGAGCTAATTACATCAGTAGCCAATGCATTAATAGCGGCGGTTGATAAGCTATAGAGTGGCATTTTTTCCTCCAGTGTCTCGGTTTAAGTAGGAGATGATCTATTTTGATAAACTTAAATCAATAGAGCGGTCTGCGTGTAGTAGTAGCCGGAGGGAGAATGTTCACTCAATATGCTTGCATATAATTATTATAGAAAATTATAATGTTGGTTTCGTCGCAAAGAAAGCTGCCGCGACCCGATGCATCTGGTTCGACTTGAGACTCGACAATATCATGATTGTAATGACTTGCAGATATGCGCCGTGCTGAATCCCTGACGTTACTATAGTGTGTTACCACGAAACATAAAATAAAGGAAGTTATTTTTTTAGCCTGATTTGATTGTTCTTTTTCGTTTAAAAGTTGATATGGGGTATGGTTTATGTTTTCGTAAATAGTCTCACGTTGCTGGAATAATCAAGCGATAACTTTGATCGTTGACGTGTCGATATGAATTGAATGTCCAAGGAATACGTTCCGCGGCATCGATGCTGCTTAGTATTTTCTACCCAAATCCTGTTTTTACATGCCGATCCCCGCAATCTCGGCGCCGCAGGCGGGACAGGCCCCGTTGCGGATTTTGTTCATGACGATGGCATATCCGTACCGCTGAATGAGGAGGGTGGCGCAGGAGGGGCAGTGGGTGTTCTCTCCCCCTTCGCCGGGGACGTTTCCTTCGTACACATAACGGAGTCCCGCAGCCAGGCCAATCTCCACTCCTCGCCGTAAGCTCGCTAATGGGGTCGGGGGACGATCAAGCATCAGGTAGGTTGGATGAAACTGGGAGAGATGCCAGGGGGTGTCGACCCCCAGGTGGGTGGCGATAAACGCAGCGATCTCCCGCAACTCCTCCGGTGAGTCGTTGAGCCCTGGAATGAGAAGGGTGGTGATCTCGATCCAGATCCCCTGGTTACGGTACTCCACGATGGAGTCCAGGAGCTGGGAAAGCTCGGCATGGATTACGTCCCGGTAGAGCTGTTCGCTGAACCCTTTAAGATCGATATTGGCGGCGTGGAGGTACGGGGCGATGAGCGCCAGCGGTTCCTTACTTATATAGCCATTGGTGACGAAGATGTTGGTCAGCCCGGCGTTGGCGGCGAGACGGGCAGTGTCGTAGGCAAACTCGAAAAAAATCGTCGGCTCGGTATAGGTGTAGGCGATGGAGCGGCAGTGGGAAGCCAGCGCCTGATTGACGACCTCCTGGGGTGAGCGGTGAATTCCCTGGATGGCGCTGTTTTTGGCGACCTGGGAGATGGTGTAGTTCTGGCAGTGATGGCAGCGGAAGTTGCACCCCATGGTGGCGATGGAGTAGGATTTGCTCCCCGGCAGGACGTGGAAGAGCGGCTTTTTTTCGATGGGGTCCACCTGCTGGGCGCAGAGCGCTCCGTAGACCAGGGAATAGAGGGCTCCTCCGCGGTTTTCCCGCACATTACAGATGCCGCGGTTGCCATCGGTGATGAGGCAGCGGAAACGACAGAGGGAGCAGCGGACCGCTCCACCTCCTTCCTGTTGGTAAAACATGGCTTCTTTCATGATGCGCCCCCGCTAAGAGAAGTGCCGCGACTTATTAACTTTATAAATGGAGCAACCAAAAGTTTTGTCGGATCCGGATCGGAATATATATTGCAAATGAATTTTTAGCAATGTATATCGTGAGGTGCCCGCATTTTTTTTGCAGGGAGGATCCGTAGCCCTCCATCCGCCCCAGAATCGCAATCGTATCGAGGAGGTTCATCATGAATCCAAGAGTGACCCTGATTGTCGCACTGCTTCTCCTCTTCCTCTCCACTCCGCTCCTGGCCCAGGTCCAGCGAATCAAATTCACCGCCGACAACCGCTATCTGGTGGTGGAGTTGCTGAAGGATGGCCTGATTCATTTCGAACTTTCCGCCGTCGGTACCGGGCCTGATACGGCGTCTTCCCTTTATACCTCTCCCATGGTGCTTAAAACCGACTATCCCGGTCCCTCTTCTTTCACTTCCATGGGTAACAGCCTGGAGACCGCCGAGATCAGGGTAGACGTGGACCCCGTGACTCTCTGTAGTTCCCTGCTGGACAAGATCAGGAATCATCCGCTTACCACCATCTGCCCGGTCGACCTGGAGAAGGATTGGAAAGGGCTTGACCTGGTTAAGGGGGGGATAACCGGAGTCTATGGGCTGGGACAGCAGTTCAAAAAGCTCGGCTCCGCAGACGGCGATTGGCTGCAACACAAGGTGCGGGAGGAGCAGCCCGCGGGGCAGGCGCAGACCCACGGCAATGGCTTCATGCCCTTCGGCCAGGCGGGGATGGTGGGGAATGTGCAGCTACCCATCATGTATGCCGTGGGGGACGATAATCTGAACTATGCACTCTTCCTGGATAACGTTTACAAGCAGCGGTGGGATTTCTCCGGTGACCCGTGGCAGGTCCGGATGTGGGGTGATCAGATCCGTTTCTATGTAATAACCGGCCCTGATCTCCCCGCCCTGCGGAAAGGTTATATGGAACTGGTGGGGACGCCGCCGGTTCCGCCCCGCAAAGCGCTGGGTCTCTGGGTGTCTGAATTCGGCTACAAGAATTGGCCGCAGATCGATACCCTGCTTGCCGGCCTCCGCAAGGATAACTTTCCGGTGGACGGCTTTGTTCTCGACCTGCAATGGTTCGGCGGTGTACTTGAGAAGAATCCGGCAAGCAAGATGGGAAAGCTTGACTGGGACCAAGAGCTTGACGACGGAAACGGCTACTATTTCCCCAATCCCGAAGCCAAGATCGCGTCCTACCAAGGGGACAATATCGGCTTGGTTGCCATCGAGGAGTCATACGTTAACCGGCAAACGGATACCTTTGCGAGGATGAGCTCCGTCGGGAATCTCCTCGCGTACCGGAAAACGGACGGTCGCTGCGATCCGGGCCACCAGGAACCTGTCATCCTGAGTGACTGGTTCGGTCAGGGGGGGATGATCGACTGGTCTAATCCTGATGCGGGGAGATGGGTTCATGAGAATAGACGCTTTCCCAACCTGGTGAGCAAGGGGATCGTCGGACACTGGACCGATCTGGGGGAACCGGAAAAATACGACCGGGACGCCTGCTATCGTGGTGTGGAAACCACGGTCACGGGGGTCAAAAATCAGCATGGAGATATTCACAATCTGTACGCCTTTCTCTGGAACAAATCCATCTATGACGGATATGCCCTGAAAAATACGGGAATCAGTCGGAGGCCATTCATTGTCACTCGCTCCGGCGCCTCGGGCTCCAATCGTTTCGGCGCAGCTCTCTGGTCCGGTGATATCGGCTCCAATCTGGACCTCCTGGCGACCCACATGAATGCACAAATGCAGATGTCGTTGTCCGGCATCGATTATTACGGCTCCGACATCGGAGGTTTCCGCCGGGAAGGGATACCGTACAACGCCGGCCATTCGGGTAATCTCCAATATCAGAAGGAACTGTATACTCAATGGTTTGCCAACGGCTCATGGTTCGATCTGCCGGTAAGACCCCATACGGACAACAGCTTTCAGAGCAGTAAACGTTACGAAACCGCCCCGGACCTGGTGGGGGACCTGAACTCCAATCGGGAAAATATTCGCCAGCGCTACGAACTGGCGCCCTATTACTACTCCCTTGCCTACCGGGCGCACCTTTTCGGTGAGCCGGTCATGCCGCCGCTGGTTTATTACTATCAAAACGATCCCACTGTGAGGGGGATCGGTCACGAAAAGCTCATCGGCAGGGATCTGTTGGTGGCGGTGGTGGCCAAGCATGGCGAATATGCCCGTAACGTCTATCTCCCCAAAGGGAGTTGGGTCAATTATCATACCCGTGAACGGTTCGAGAGCAGCGGTCAGTGGGTGGACAATTTCCCCGTGTATCTGGATGGACTGTTCCGACTGCCGGTGTTTGCCCGTTCCGGCGCGATTCTCCCCATGATGCCGGTGGACGAGCAGACGAAGGATATCTTCGGCCATCGCAAGGACGGTACCCGCCACGACGAGCTGATACTGCAGCTCTATCCCGATGTCGTTCCCAGCACCTTCACCTTGTATGAGGATGATGGCGAAACGATCCGGTACACTCCGGATCTCCGTCCCCTTTACAGCAGCAGGACGACGGCGCTGTCCCAACGAAAAGATGCCGACAACGTGACAGTGGTCATCGAGAAGGCCATGGGTACTTATCCCGGCGCCATTGCCAGTCGCAACAACCTCCTCCGCCTGGTGGTGGATAACGCCAGGGGGACCAGTGTCAAGCTCAACGGAAAGGCTCTGACAATGCGGAACTCGGCGGTGGAATTGGACCGAGCGGCAAGCGGTTGGACCAACGCCGGGCGTAACCTTATTCTGGTCAAGTCGGGCGCCATGGACGTCGCCGGGAAAAAGAGCTTCATGATCTCTCTTCAACCCGTTTCACCGGTAGCCTCGGCTAATCTTGTCTGTGACAACGGCTGGACGGCGCCGGGAGAGGAGATCTTCGCCGTGGGGAACGCGCCCGCCCTGGGAAAGTGGGACCCTGCCAAGGGGGTCATGCTCAACCCCAGTGTCTATTACGAGTACATCTATAATCCACCACCGGATCACGCCGGTCCCGGACCCAGGACCCCCAAATGGAGCGGCGCCGTGAGTGAGTTGCCTGCCGGGACAACTCTGGAATGGAAATGCGTGAAAAAGCTTAAGGGGGGTCAATGGGAGTACATGCCGGGGAGCAACAAATCAATTCTCCTGCCGAAATCCGGTTTCGCCGGGACGAGCATGGGGACGTTCTGAGGGGAGGTGCTGCGGTGCTGCACATCGCGTTAGTGAGGAGGAATCGGGCTCTCTCGGAAATTATCTCTTGACATCTCCGGAGTGCTTTGTTATAAGAGCTGACCATTGGGGTGTAGCCAAGCGGTAAGGCAATGGACTCTGACTCCATCATCCCTAGGTTCGAATCCTAGCACCCCAGCCATTAAGTTTTAAAATGAGTAGTAAAAAGTTTCTTGACTTACACTACTTACGTATGATAAATAGAGCAAGTACGGTCCCATCGTCTAGCGGTTAGGACACTGGCCTTTCACGTCGGTAACAGGGGTTCAAGTCCCCTTGGGATCACCATCTTAGAGAGTAATCATTCACATGGTTACTCTCTTTTTTTATTTTGGGAGAAGAAGGATGCTTGCCGGAGTTATCTTTGATTTTGACGGGGTCATCGTGGACACCGAACCGCTGCACTATCGCGCCTTCCAGGAAATTCTGGAGCCGCTGGGTTTGGGCTACGGTTGGGATCGCTATGTCGCTGATTATCTGGGGTTTGATGATCGGGATGCCTTTCGTGAGGCTTTCGGGAGCCGGGGGTTGATCCTTGGAGATGCGGAACTGGGGGAGCTGGTCCATCGCAAGGGGGAGGCGTTCCTGGAGATCATCGCCGGGGGGGTTAAACCGTATCCCGGCACCCTGGAGCTGATCTCCGAAATCTCGGGGCGGTTGCCCCTGGCCATCTGCAGCGGAGCACTTCGCTCGGATATTCTCCCCATATTGGAGCAGTTCGGTCTGGGGAGCGTCTTTGACGTCATCGTTACGGCTGATGATGTCGCCGCCAGCAAGCCTGATCCTGCCTGTTATCGCATGACCCTGGAGAGACTTGCCGTCTCCTTTCCCGGCAGGGGGATCGCGGCGGAAAGCTGCATCGTCATCGAAGACACCCCCGGCGGGATCGCCGCCGCCCGTGGCGCGGGAATTGCCGTGGTGGGGGTCACCAACAGTTATCCTCCGGAGCGGCTAACCGGAACGATTCGCATCGTGGCATCCCTGGCTGAGCTGACTCCGGAAGAGCTTTCTCTCCTTCTCTGATCCCATGAACTCCCTTCCCATCGATGCCGTTATTCCCCACCTGCTGGAGGCGCTTTGTCGCCATCAGGGGGCGGTTCTGCACGCTCCGCCGGGGGCGGGGAAGACAACCCGGGTCCCCCTGGCGCTTCTGGACGCCCCCTGGCTGACCGGGACGATCATCATGTTGGAACCACGTCGTCTGGCAGCGGTGAACGCCGCCCGCTGGATGGCATCCCTCCTGGGGGAGGAGGCGGGGCGCACCGTGGGGTATTCCATCCGGTACGAACGGCAGGTTTCTTCCGCAACCCGTATCGAGGTGGTGACCGAGGGGATCTTGACCCGCCGCTTGCAGTCCGACCCGCTCCTTACCGGGGTATCTCTTGTCATCTTCGACGAATTCCACGAACGTAATTTGAACAGCGACTTGGCCCTGGCCCTCTGCCGGGATGTGCAGCAGGGGGTCCGGGATGACCTGAAGATCCTGGTCATGTCGGCGACGCTGGAGTGCCGTCCTGTGGCGCGTCTTCTGGGAGACGTCCCGGTCATAGCTTCCCAGGGGCGGAGTTTTCCGGTGGAGATCCGTTACCTGGAGCGTGAACCGGAGGGGCGGCTTCCCGAAATCGTCGCCGGAGCGGTGCAACGGGCCCTGGGGGAAAGTTCCGGCGACCTTCTGGTCTTTCTCCCCGGTTACGGCGAGATCACCCGTACCCGGTCGCTTCTCCAGGAACGTTTGGGGGACGATGGCCCACTCATCTGTCCCCTCTATGCCGATCTCCCCTTTCGTGAACAGGAGCGGGCCATCATGCCGGGGGAGAAGCGGAAGGTCGTCCTGGCCACCACCATTGCCGAGACGAGTCTCACCATTCAGGGGATCGGTATCGTCATCGACGGGGGATGGAGCCGGCAGCCTCGCTTTGATCCGGCCAAGGGGCTACCCCGTCTGGAAACCGTCAGGGTCTCCGGCGCCGCGGCGGAGCAACGGGCCGGCCGGGCCGGACGGTTGGGTCCCGGCGTTTGCTATCGCCTCTGGACCGGTCATACCCAGCGGCATCTCCTCCCCTTTACTCCCCCCGAAATCACCGTAACCGACCTTGCTTCCCTGGCCCTGGAACTGGCCCTCTGGGGAGTCACCGATGCAGCGACCCTCCCCTGGCTTGACTCTCCTCCTGCTCACTCTCTAGGGGAGGCCCGGCGCCTCTTGCGGCAGTTGGGCGCCCTGGATCATCATTACGGGCTCACTGCGGTGGGGCGTCGCATGGGGGCGCTGGGGCTCCACCCCCGTCTGGCCCGGTTGCTTATTGCCGGAGAGGAGCTTGGTCATGGGGGCGCCGCCGCTACCTGTTGCGCCCTTCTGGCGGAACGGGACCTGCTTCGGCGCAGTCAGGGGCAGGGATCGCGGCGCAGACTCCGGAGCGACAACGATCTCTTTGACCGTTATGAGCTCTTTGTCCGATGGCGGGAGGGGGCGCGGGATGGGGAGGTTGATCCTGTTGGGGCCGCGGCGGCGGAGCGGTTGGCGCGGCAATTGAGCCGGGGTGCTCTGAAGATAAAGGAACGGCAGGGGTTCGACGCCGCCGTCGTCAGCCGGCTCCTCCTGAAGGCGTACCCGGATCGACTGGCCATGCAGCGGGAGCCGGGGAGCAGACTCTACCTCCTGGCCAACGGACGTGGGGCTCGGCTGACGGATCGAAGCTCCCTTCACGACGAGCCGTTTCTCGTGGCTGTTCAAGTTGAGGGGGGTGATGGTGGAGAGGGGCAGATTCACTTGGCCGCCGCCCTGGATGAAGGGATGGTCCGGGAAGAGTTTGCCCAAGGGATCCTCCGGGAACGGCGGGTGACCTGGGATGAAAGGGAAGGGCGGGTCATGGTGCGGGAAGAGGAGCGGTTGGACGCCCTGATTCTCTCCAGCCGGCAGGTTCCCGCGGTGGGGGCCGATACGGCGGCGGCGCTTCTGGATGGGATCGTCCGGCGAGGGATTGACCGGCTTCCCTGGTCACCGGCGGAGGTTCAGTTCCGGGATCGGGTACTCTTCTGCGCCGGGCTTTTTCCCGAGAGAGCTCTTCCCGACCTCACCGACTCCGGCTTGGCGGCAACAGCCCGGGAATGGCTACTGCCCTGGCTTTCCGCCAGCCGCTCCCTGGCCGATGTGGGGAAGGTCGATCTCATGGGCGCGCTTCGGACTCTGCTCCCCAGGGAGGGGTTGCGACTGGTGGAGGAGATGGCCCCCACCCATCTGACGGTTCCCAGCGGTTCGCGCATCGCGTTGCGGTATGGAGGGGAGGAGCCGGTGCTGGCGGTGAAGCTCCAGGAGCTTTTCGGCCTGGGAGAAACTCCGACCGTGGCCGGAGGACGGGCGGTGATCCTGCTCCATCTCCTCTCCCCCGCCGGGAGGCCGCTCCAGGTGACCCGTGACCTGAGGGGGTTCTGGAACGGCGCTTATAAAGAGGTCAAAAAGGAGATGAAGGGGCGCTATCCCCGGCACCCCTGGCCTGACGATCCCTGGAGCGCGGTCCCCACGAAACGGATAAAGCGGCGAGAGTAAACGGGAAATTTCAGGTTTATTCACCCTTCACCATTCACTGATTTTGAGAGGTTTTATGCGGATAGCCATGGTTGGTTCGGGCGCCCTGGGACTTTACTACGGGGCGCTCCTGCAACGGGGAGGAAATGATGTCGATTTTCTGCTCCGTCGTGATTACGACGCCATTGTCAGGGATGGACTCCATGTCCATTCCATAAGCGGTGATTTTCATCTCCCGAAGGTGGCGGGATTCCGCCATGCCGGGGAGATCGGGATCGTCGATCTGGTGGTGGTTGGTCTCAAAACCTGGTCCAACGATCGCTATGAGGAATTGGTGGGGCCGCTGGTGGGGCCGGATACCATGATCCTCACTCTGCAAAACGGTCTGGGTAACGAAGAGCGGCTGGCGGAACTCTTCGGGGATCGCCGGATTTATGGCGGGGTCGCCTATCTCTGCGCCAACCGGGGGGAGTCGGGCAGGGTGCATCATCTGGGCGCGGGGAGGATCGTTCTGGGGGCGCTGTTGGCGGAAAACGCCGGACAGGCCGCGGTTCTGGCCGAACTTTTTACTCTGGCGGGAGTTTCCTGTCGCGCCGTGGACGAAATCATGGTAGCCCGGTGGGAGAAACTTGTCTGGAACATCCCCTTCAATACTCTCTGTGCGCTACGGCAACGTTCGGTGGGAGAACTCCTGGCCTCCCCAAAGATGACCGGAATCATCAGGGGGATCATGGGTGAGGTAATCGCCGCAGCCAACGCCCAGGGGTTTCGGGAGCCTATCCCGGCAAGTTATGCCGACGAGATGATTACTTTCACTTTGGCCATGGACCCCTCCTATCGGCCCTCCATGCAGCTGGATCGGATGGAAGGTCGTCCCCTGGAGCTGGAGGCGCTGGTTGTCAAGCCGTTGCAGGCCGGAGAGGAGCAGGGGGTGTCCATGCCGCTGACCGCGGCTTTATATGCTCTCCTGGATCTTCCCTGAGAGTGCTGACTCTGCGTTCTCGCCGTTATTTCGGTACACCGAATAAGGAAAAATAGCCATGAATCGGCAACCGGGCAACGTCAATGGGATAACCCTTAAGACGCGGATATGAAATGTTTGCTAAGAAATCAGGGGAATTTGTCTTATGGGGATGAGGGAAGGTATATGCCGCCGTTAACGAAGAGGCGGCTCTCTGCCGAGTGGGAGGAGCAGGACGGGGTGCTGGTGGCATGGCCTCATGAGGGGAGTGACTGGGCTGCTACCCTGGATCTGGTGGAGCCGTTTTTTATTGAACTGGTCCGGGAGATCAGCCGGGAAGAGATCGTGGTGGTGGTCGCTCCTGATCGGGGGGTGGTGGAACGCTCCCTTGCAACGTCGGGCGCTTGTTTAAGCCGTATCCGAATCCATGAGCTTCCCACCAATGATACCTGGGCGCGGGATTTCGGTCCGCTGACCGTTCATGAAGACGATAGACCGCTCCTCCTGGATTTCGGGTTCAACGGCTGGGGGCTCAAATTCCCGGCGAACCACGATAATCGGGTGACGGAACGACTCCATGATGAGGGCGCCTTCGGGGCAACGAAGATGAGGAGGGTGGGAATTATCCTGGAAGGGGGAAGCATCGACAGTGACGGCGGAGGGACGATTCTTACCACGGCGGAGTGTCTCCTTAACCCCAACCGGAACCCGCATCTTTCCCGCCCTGATCTGGAAGCGGTTCTTGGAAAGGAGTTGGGGGCCGACCGGTTCCTCTGGCTGGAGCATGGTTATCTTGCCGGTGACGATACCGATTCTCACCTGGACACCCTTGCTCGCTTCTGTCCCGATGATACGATCATTCATCTGGCCTGCGATGACCCCGGTGACGAGCATTACCCGGCTTTGGGAGCAATGCGCCGGGAACTTTCGGCGTTTCGCACCAGGCAGGGGGTGCCGTACCGTCTCCTGGAGCTTCCGTGGCCGGCGGCGTGCCACGATGACGGGGGGGAGAGGTTGCCGGCCACCTACGCCAATTTTCTGGTCATCAACAACGCCGTGCTGGTCCCCACCTACCGTGACAAAAACGACAAGGCGGCCTTAGGCGTGGTGGCGTTGGCCTTTCCCGGACGGCGGATCGTGGGTATCGATGCCGTTCCCCTCATTGCCCAGCATGGGTCACTTCACTGTGTCACCATGCAGATCCCCAAGGGAGTCCTTTCCCCATGCAAAGCTTGAAGGTAGCACTGGTGCAGCGGAGCTGTTCCGGAAGCCGGGAGGAGAATATCACCGCGTGCGGGGAGGCTGTCCGTCGGGCCGCCACGTTGGGGGCGAAGCTGGTTGTCCTTCCCGAGCTGCACAACGGCGGCTATTTTCCCCAGAATGAGGAGAGCTCTCACTTCGACCGTGCCGAACCGATTCCGGGACCATCCACTCGGTTCTATTCCGCCTTGGCCCGGGAGTGGGGCGTGGTTCTGGTCACTTCGCTTTTTGAGCGGCGGGGGGCGGGCCTCTATCATAATACGGCGGTGGTCTTCGACTGTGACGGGAGCATGGCCGGCCAGTACCGGAAGATGCATATTCCCGATGATCCCGGTTTTTACGAGAAGTACTATTTCACCCCCGGCGACCTGGGTTTCAACCCCATTGAGACCTCCGTGGGAACTCTCGGCGTCCTCGTCTGCTGGGACCAGTGGTTTCCCGAGGCAGCCCGGCTCATGGCCCTGGCCGGAGCCGAGCTCCTGATTTATCCCACCGCCATCGGCTGGGATCCTCGGGACGCAGTCGACGAGCAGGAGCGGCAACGAAATGCCTGGGTCACCGTCCAGCGGGGGCACGCCATTGCCAACGGCATTCCGGTGATCGCCGTCAACAGGGTAGGGGATGAGGCCGATCCGAGGGGGATCGGTCCGGGGCTCCGGTTCTGGGGGAACAGCTTCGTGGCGGGGTGTCAGGGGGAGTTGCTGGGGGAGGCTGGGAACGACCAGGATGAACTGCTGATCGTGGAGCTTGATCTGGATCGGAGCGAGACCGTTCGCCGGAACTGGCCGTTTCTCCGGGATCGTCGTATCGATGCCTATGGTGACCTGCTTCGGCGGTATCGGGACTGATTATTTTGGAGAGACGCGCAACTATCTAACGTCAGTCGGCTTCGTGCAAGGATATCACCTTAGTCGCATTCGGGTAAACCACCCCTCACCCCAACCCTCTCCCACTGAGGAGAGAGGGGGAGGTTGCATGAAACAAGTACGTTGCCGTCAGCGTGGTCGATGCTACGGTTCAACCGGGAAAGCGGTCTCTCTCGGAGGGCGCGGAGTAAAACAAAAACCGAAGTCGTAGGCCGAGCACGGTTGCCGGCGCGCGCCACCTACGACTCTGGTTCAATGTGCCGGCGTGGTACAAATCGAATTGTCAATTGTCAACTGTCAATTATCCATTGCTTTTCGTCATTTTTCTCCTCACAACCCCCACCGCCCCCAGGGAGATGCAGAGGAGGAGATAGGTGGAGGGTTCGGGGGTGACAGAGGTGATATTAACTAGCATCTTATCTGGACCACTAACGGTATTAGCATACGAGTGACCGTACAAATAAACAAATTCGTTTTTAACTCCTGTGCCATTTGATGAGCTAGGTGAATTAACCCATCGCACGCCCGCTCCGGTAAGCATAATCCAGTACCTCGTCAGAGGCGACACACTGTAGGAAGGAAAAGAAAAAGTGGGGGAGGTAACGGAGGTAACCATTGTACTATAAAGTGTTGTTCCCGGTTTGTTCCCTGCGTCGTTATAAAGCCTTGCGGTAACGGCGCCGCTCCCCGTGAGTCCCAGAGTAACCGTCAAGTAACCGGTCCCGGAAAGAGTGGTAAACGATGCGCCGGGTAAGGCAGTGAGAGGAGTAGAACCCAGGGCCGTTTGGCTGAGATTGTCGAAGACGACATCGGCCGAGGCGGTTGAAGTGAGTGACAAGGCGAGAACGAAGGCGAAAAAAAAACTACGACATGTGGTATTCATGGTGCATTTTCCTTGGGATACGGGTGATTGTGAGTGAGCGATTTACTCATTTTTTCCACGGACTGAGCCGTTACCGCTCGGATTTCATCTGATTGGGAGAGGAGCTAACCGACTACCCCCCTTTGAGTATTTTACCGAGATACTGGATTGCTTCACCCCAGGCTTCCCCTCACGACTTATCCCCCTTTCCCGTCAGCAGTCCCCTGGCCTTCTCCGCTCCGTAGAAGGCGCCGGATAACCGGAGCGCCGCCGCCAATTCCTTCCTTCCGGCGACTTGGTTGCCCCCCTTCAGGAGCAGTGCCCCCAGATGGTAGCGGCAAACGGCGTCGGGTTTCTGGGCCACCGCCTGCTTCAGGAGCGGCAGGGCCGCCTCGCTCTTTCCCTGGAGAAACAGCGTCCACCCCAGGGTGTCGGCCACGTCGGGATCGTTGGGGTATCTGGCATGCAGCCGGGCCGCAAGGGCGGCGGCACGATCAAGGTCGAAGCCGCGCCGTGCGACCAGGGTGGCGATGTTGTTCATGGCCCGGTACTGGTCAGGATCGCGTTGCAGCGCCTCCTCATACCAGGCGAGGGCGTCCCCCTCGGCGCCACGGCGCAGCAGCAGATCCCCCAGGGCCACGCATGGCTCGGAGGAGCGGGAGTCGGCGGCTGTTGCTTCCCGAAGAACGGTTTCGGCTTCCCCGTTTCGCCCCATTCCCTCCAGGGCTTTTGCCCGCAAAATTTTCGGGACATTTGGAGATCGGCGGCAATGATGATGAGAGAGATCAGCGATACCGCCAACAGCAGGTAGTGCAATGTCATGGCAAACTCCGTGGCTCATCGGTGCGCCGTTTCCGGCTGCTATTATTTAATTAACCACCCATACCACACAATTTTGATTTCAGGTGGCGGACCCCCAATTATGTCTGAATTATGACCAATTGTGACTAATTGTGTCAGGAGGCAAGCAAGTCGCCATCATCGTGGTTGGTGCGCACCATGAATCCGGTGCAGGCAACCATAATGGGCCTCTGCCCCGGGGTATTTGCAAGGCAATCCGGCGAAAATAATCTTGTCTTTTTGTAATCGAACGATTACAGTAGGCCTATGATTACGGTGAAAACTCTTCCTGAATTTGACGCATGGCTTGATGCCCTTAAGGATCGTACGACCCGTCTGCGGCTGAGTCGTCGCCTTGACAAGGCGCAATGCGGTAATGCGGATATTACCAAGGCTGTTAACCGTTCGGCTCTGTTGGAGGATTAAGCCATGACCAAGAAAACCCGCATTATCGACCTTCCTGAGTTTGATATGGCCCGTCAGTTGCGCAGTGAAGAGGATATCGCCGCCTATGTAACGATGGTGATCGAAGATGGGGATGCCTCCGAGTTAGCCCATGCCTTGGGGGTGGCGGCCAAGTCACGCGGCATGAGCGAAATAGCTCAGGCCGCCGGGCTTACTCGTGAGGCGCTCTATAAAGCCCTTCGTCCCGATGCTCACCCACGGTTTGACACTATCAACCGGGTATGCACCGCTCTTGGTGTTCGCTTGGTGGCTCAGCCCATTCACCTGTAGTGAGCGTCCCGGAACCACCCCTCACCCCGACACTCCTTCGACTGTGCTCAGGACAGGTCTCCCTCTGAGGGGAGAGGGAGGAGTTCTTGGGTGATTCGCCGCAAAGAAGATACCACGTCGAAGTACGCCTCTCAATTCAACTCGTTCACCCATTTTTGTAGGGGCGATCCCTTGCGGTCGCCCGTTTTGCGCCTGTTCTCTCTTGTTTTGCGGTTATCTGATCGTCATTACAACCTACAGGCGGGCGCCCGCAAGGGGTGCCCCTACAAAACCAGGTCTAGAATTCGAGGTATATTAATTGAAGCGAATCACCTTGGGAGATTGATCGGGTGTGGAGGGGGAGATTTTTCTTGCTGTCTTATCAGGAGAGGCTTCATTTTCAGCGCTGCCGTCGCAAGCAACGCTTTAAACAGAAGCAGATCTTCGCGTTGCTCAGGATGACAAGCAAAAGATGCAATGACAGGCAATATGCAAGATGACAAACAAGGCACGGGATGACAGCCGGGCGCCGTGGGGAGGGGTAAGAGAGTGAGCGGTTTTTACTTGCCGTCAGTCGCTGATTTCCGCCGGGTCGGCGAAGAGGTAGCCGTGACCATAAACCTTTTCGATGGGAGCAACCTTGCCGGTGGCCTGCCGGATCTTGGTCCGAACCCGTCGCACCATGGAGTCGATACCTCGGTCGTTAACCCCCGCGGCGGGAGAAACCCCCTCGACCCGTAGTTCGCTTCGTGTCAGGGGGGAGCCGCCGGCGGCCATGAGACTCCGGAGAAAGGAGTCTTCTCCGGCGGTGAGGGGGATGGCTTTGCCGCAGGGGGCGATGAGCTTCATGCCACGCAGGAGCCAGGGGGTGTGGGAGGATTGTGTCCGGGGGTGGTGAGGATAAAGGCGTCGGTATACGTTCCGGACGGCGGCGTCGATCTCCCGGAGTTCGGCATGTTTTACCAGGTAGATGTCGGCGCCGCTCTCCAGGCCGGTGATCCTGTCCTCCAGGCTCCCCCGGCAGGTCAGCATGATGATCCCCACGGTGCGGGTCGTTTTAAGTTGACGGGCGATGGCGTAGCCGTCCCCGTCGGGTAAGTTGATGTCCAGGATAATTACGTCGGTCTGCCAGTTTTCCAGCAGCAGCTCCAACTCCCGGGCGGAAGCCGCGGGGACCGCCTGATGTCCCAGGTCGTTGAGAAAATCCACCAGGTCCCGGCGGAGCGACGCCTCATCCTCGGTGACGATGATCCGGATGGGGACAGATGAAGTGGATGCGGTCATGGCGGGATACTCCGGTATGGTCAAGGTTGCCGTCAGCCATAGAGTAAGCTGAATGGGCGGAGGGTGTCAACCTCCAGGGGCAATTAAGACCGGTCAGAGTCTCAGCAACGCCCGGGCTCTGTCCGCGCCGTAGAAGGTTCCGGAACTCCGCAGCGCTCCCGCCAGTTGAATTTTCCCGGCCGCCGGTTCGCCGCTTTTCATCAGCGCCGCGCCCAGATGGTAGTGATGCAGGGGGCTTCCGGGCTTTTGAGTCACGGCCTGTTTCAGCAGCGGCAGAGCCTCTCCGGTTTTCCCCTGCAGGAACAGTGTCCAGCCCAGCGTATCGGCCACGTCGGGATTGTCGCCGTATTTGGCATACAATCGCGCCGCCAGAGTTGCGGCCCGATTCAGGTTGAAACCGCTTCTCGCGGTCAGCGTGGCGACATTATTCATGGCTTGGTACTGCTCAGGATCGCGCTTAAGAGCCTCTTCATACCAGAAGATGGCGGCCTGTTGATCCCCCCGTTCCAGTACAGTGGACCCTATAGTCAAGACAAAAGAGTGTCGGGTTTAAGGTGGTAGCCGGTTGCTAGCAGCTGACCGGCGCTGCCCCGTTTTTGGGCGTGGTTTTACGCTCAACGAATTTATCAACGATTCTAGCTCCGC
>CAIYUY010000070.1 GCA_903929485.1 uncultured Desulfuromonadales bacterium | reverse complement strand
TATCATCAATGGACACCCAGATGCTGCCATCCGCCGCCAGCAACTTATGCAGCATCTTCAACCGCGGATACATCATGCAGAGCCATTTGTCGTGACGGGTGAGGTCTTCACCCTCCTTCCCCACAACCTGTTGCAGCCATTTTTGAATGCGCGGTTCGTTGACGTTATCGTTGTAAACCCACCCTTCGTTGCCGGTGTTGTACGGTGGGTCGATATAGATGCACTTCACCCGCCCCTCGAACTCCGGGAGCAGGGCCTTCAACGCTTCCAGGTTGTCGCCATGAATGATTCGATTACCGGTGGAGTTGGCAGGTGTCCCTTCCGGGGCATGGTGGATATACTCCTGTTGCAGGATCTTGAAGGGAACCTCGTGGTGATGTTTGACGACCTTTTCTTTTCCGATCCAGTGTAGCGTTGGCATTCCGTGCTCACCTGCTCCCTCGATATTTCCACATGAAAATGTAACGGGCTCGACTTCCGATAACCACGCTATACGTAGCAGAAATGAACGGTAAATGCTACGGAAACAACTTCAGTGCGGATCATCCGGTTGCAGGTTGGGGTGAACAGTTTCATCGTGGACCTGAAACATTGTCACGTGTCGCGAACCGAAAGAATGAACAATAGACAACATTCGCGTTGTACAAAATCCGGAAGGGGGGGGGTAGTCGGTTAGTGCCCCATAAAACGTTTATCCCGCAGTGATGGTCACTATTCCGATGAAAACTTTGAAATTTCAATATGTGCTGCAACATCATGGCTGATATATAATCACGGTTGGTATCGAAACTGGGGTCGGGGCAGGGTGGATATATTCCTGTTGCAGGATCTTGAACGAAAAAATAGAGCAATCAAAACTGAAATGCAAAGAAATAAATTGAGAATAAACAGTGGGTTAGAGATAGGAGTGTATTGTTGCGGAGTGCCGCGGGGAATTGTGCTTCGTTGCCGGCAATTGTGGTTCGGCACTCCCAAATTGCTCTAAACAAAAGAAAAGGACTTACGGAATACACCGTAAGTCCTTGATTTTAAACTGGTGCCCGGGGACGGAATCGAACCGCCGACACGAGGATTTTCAATCCTCTGCTCTACCGACTGAGCTACCCGGGCAAGAGAAACATTCTTATAACCGGATCGGGAAGCAATGTCAACAGTTTTCATCCACCCCCAAACTTTTATGCCCGGGAGATGAACCTCCCGTCGCGGGTGTCCACCTTGATCCGCTCCCCCGACTCCAGATAGGGAGGAACCTGAAGCTTGAGACCGGTTTCCAGGACCGCCTCCTTGGTCTGGGCCGTGGCCGTGGCGTTCCTGAGCGCCGGAGCAGTCTCCACCACGTTCAGCTCCACGGTGTTGGGAGGCTCCACGGTGATCATCCGCCCCTGGAAGAGCCCCAACTGCACCTCGGCGCCATCCACCAGGAAGGGGGAGACGGCGGCGAACTGCTCCGCCTCCTGCTCGAACTGTTCATAGTTTTCCAGGTCCATGAAGATCCCCCGATCGCCGTCGGCGTAGAGAAACTGCCCCTTGTGCCGTTCGAAATCAGCCTCGTCGAACTTGTCACCGGAGCGAAAGGTCTTCTCCAGCACCTGCCCGGTGATGAGGTTCTTGTACTTGGTCTTGACCATGGTGTTGGCGCCCCGCGCCGAAGGGGACTGAAAGGCGACATCCATGATGGCGCAGGGAGCGCCGTCCAGCTTGAGAACAACTCCCCGCTTGAAATCTGCTGTGGTGACCATGATATTCCTTTTTTTGCAAAAATTTCCTCTCTCTCTATCAGAAATTCATGGTAAATTCAACCGGAAGTACGAATGAGGGAAGGGTGATTCATGAAGATCAACGGCGACCATATAAAACTCGACAGTTTTCTCAAGGCGGTGGAAGCAGTCTGCTCCGGCGGAGAGGCGAAGATTCTCATCCTTGAGGGGGAGGCGCGGGTTAACGATGAAACGGAACTCCGCCGGGGACGCAAACTCCGGCCCGGTGACAAGGTGGAGTTTGCCGGCAACTCGTACTTGGTGGAATGAGTCCCCCCCTCCCCATCTCCCTCCGGGAGGCTAAAGAACGGGGCTGGGACGAACTTGATATCGTCTTCATCTCCGGTGACGCCTATATCGACCACCCCTCCTTCGGCGTGCCGCTCCTGGCGCGGCTCCTGGAATCCCAGGGATTTAGGGTGGGGATCATCCCCCAGCCCGACTGGCGCTCCGCCGAACCGTTCAGGGCGTTGGGACGTCCCCGGCTCTTCTTCGCCGTGGCCGGCGGCGCCATGGACTCCATGGTGGCCCACTACACCCCCCTGAAAAAAATTCGCCGGGATGACGCCTACACCCCCGGCAATCGCCACGGCAGTCGCCCCAACCGGGCGGTCATCGTTTATACCTCCTGCTGTCGAGCCGCTTACAAGGAGGTTCCGGTGGTGATCGGCGGTATCGAGGCGTCCCTGCGCCGCTTCGCCCAGTATGACTATTGGGACGATGCGGTCCGACGCTCCATCCTCCTGGACGCCAAGGCCGACCTCCTGATCTACGGCATGGGGGAACATCCCCTGACGGAACTGGCCCGGCGACTCCGGAAGGGGGAACCTTTCGGAGAGATCCGCGACATTCGCGGAACGGCGTATATCTCCCGAACCATGCCGGATGGCGTGGAATTGCCGTCATACGAAGAGGTCGCCGCCGACAAACAGAAATACGCCCAAGCGTTCAAGCTCATGGATGGAGAGCAGAACCCCCACTGCGGGAAAACCGTGATCCAGCGCCATGGGGAGCGATTTCTGGTCTGCAATCCCCCTTCTCTTCCCCTCTCCACCACGGAACTGGACGGGCTCTACCTCCTCCCCTTTACCAAGGGGCCGCACCCGTCATACAGTGAACCGATTCCGGCATGGGAACAGATCCGCTGCTCCATCACCACACACCGGGGCTGCTTCGGCGGTTGCGCCTTCTGCGCCATCACCCACCATCAAGGGAAGTTCATCCAATCGCGCAGCCAGGGGTCGATCCTGGAGGAGTTGAGGCAGTTGGTCCCCCACCCCTGGTTCAAGGGGAGCGTCAGCGACCTGGGAGGCCCCACGGCCAACATGTACGGCCTTGCCTGCGGCAATCAGGCAGCCGGGGAGCAGTGCCGACGGGGGAGCTGCCTGCACCCCTCCCCCTGCCGTAATCTGGTGACCTCGGGGAAAAAAGGTGGGGCGCTCCTGGTGGCGGCCCGCTCCCTCCCGGGGATCAAACATCTGACGGTCACCTCGGGGGTCCGCTACGACCTTCTGGAGAAACAACCGGAGTACAGCCGCGAACTGCTGGCGCACCATGTGGGGGGGCTCCTGAAGGTGGCGCCGGAGCATGTCGTTGACAAGGTCACGGCGGTCATGCGCAAGCCGGGTGGCGAGAGTTTCAAGCGGTTTATCGACTTCTTCCGCCAGGAAAACGTCCGTCTGGGAAAGCGGCAGGGGCTGGTCCCCTACTTCATCTCCGGCCACCCCGGCTGCACCCTCAACGACATGGTGGAGCTGGCCCTTTTCCTGAAACGAAACGGTCTCCGGGTGGAGCAGGTGCAAGACTTCACCCCCACGCCGGGGAGCTTGGCCACCTGCATCTACCACACCGGCAGGGATCCCCTCACCGGCAGGGAGCTTTATGTCCCCCGGGGCGAAAAGGAGAAGAATCTCCAAAAATCGCTCCTCCTACTCCATCTTCCCGAGAAACGGCGGCTGATCATGGAGGCGTTACGGGCATGCGGGCGGGAGGATGCGGTGGGGGAGCTGCTGGGGGGGAAGGCTTCCCCTTATTCAAAAACCTCGTTCTAAAATTCTTGACTTCGCCCCCCCTCCCGTGATACGAGATACCCCCCACATGCGAGTTTAATTAACCACTTAACCGGGCTCATACCGGTATGCAGGAGAGTGTTCATGGCAGAGTTTATTGAGTTGACCATTGGCGGGTTGCTGGACGACATTGCAGGGCGTTACCCCGACCTGGATGCGCTGGTCTACAATGACCGGAATATCCGCTATTCCTGGCGGGAATTCAACGAGATCTCCCGCCGACTGGCCAAGGGGCTCCTCAAGCTGGGGGTGAAGAAGGGGGACAATGTGGCCATCTGGGCCTATAACGTCCCGGAGTGGGTCATCCTCTCCTTCGCCACCGCCAAGATCGGCGCCGTTCTGGTGACGGTAAATACCGCCTACAAGTCGGCGGAGCTGGAGTATCTCCTCAACCAGTCCGATGCCGGCACTCTCTTCATGGTCAAATCGTGGAAGGATACCGATTACGTAGCCACCCTGAACGAGGTGACGCCGGAACTGGCGTCCGCGGCGCCGGGGCTCCTCGCCAGCCCCAAGCTCCCCTTCCTGAAAAACGTGGTCTTCATCGGTCAGGAGACCCCGGCGGGAATGCTCAACTTTCAACAGATCATGGCCATGGGGGAGGAGGTGACGAACGGCGAACTGACCGCGGTGGAATCAACCCTGGACCGCCACGACGTCATCAACATGCAGTACACCTCCGGCACCACCGGCTTTCCCAAGGGGGTCATGCTTACCCACCATAACCTGATCAACAACGGCTTCCAGATCGGCGAGTGCATGAAATTCACGGAGCGAGACCGCCTCTGCATTCCGGTCCCCTTCTTTCACTGCTTCGGCTCGGTGCTGGCGATCATGGCCAGCGTCAGCCACGGCGCCGCCATGATCCCGGTGGAGATTTTTGATCCGCTGAAGGTTCTACAGACCATCCAACAAGAGAAGTGTACCGCTGTCCACGGCGTCCCCACCATGTTCATCGCCGAACTGGAACATCCGGAGTTCCATAAATTCGACCTCTCCACCCTCCGGACGGGAATCATGGCCGGCTCCGTCTGCCCCATCGAAATCATGAAACGGGTGGTCAAGGATATGCACCTCACCGAAATCACCAGCGTTTTCGGTCAGACCGAATCATCACCCGGCATCACCCAGAGTCAAACGGATGATCCCCTGGAGCTCCGGGTCGCCACCGTGGGGCGGGCCCTCCCCGGCGCCGAGGTGAAGATCGTCGACATCGAGTCAGGCGCCACCCTCCCGCCGGGCAAGCAGGGGGAACTCTGCGCCCGGGGATACATGGTCATGAAGGGATATTACAAGATGCCGGAGGAGACCGCCAAGGTCATCGACAGCGACGGCTGGCTCCATACGGGGGACCTGGCTGTCATGGACGAAAACGGCTACTGCAAGATCACCGGCCGGATCAAACAGATGATCATCCGCGGAGGGGAAAATATCTACCCCAAGGAGATCGAGGAGTATCTCTATACCCACCCCAAGATCTCCGATGTGCAGATCTATGGAGTTCCCGACCGGAAATACGGCGAGCAGGTGATGGCGGCGGTCATCCTGAAGAAGGGGGTGGAGATGACCGAGGAAGAGGTCAGGGAATTCTGCAAGGGGAAGATCGCCAACTACAAGATCCCCAAGTACGTCAAATTCGTGGCAGGGTACCCCATGACCGCCTCCGGCAAGATCCAGAAGTTCAAACTCCGGGATATGGCCATTCTGGAACTGCACCTGGAAGAGAGCGCGGAATAAACGCAAGCCAACACTGAGACACAAAGTAGGATAAAAACCTTTTCACCGCAAAGACGCGAAGGACGCAAAGGAACCGCAAAGAAAATGCTCTTTTTGGGGTAAACCGAAAAAGAATCAAATTTTAGTCGTTTTTCCCTGTTTTCTTCGCGTACTTTGCGTCTTTGCGGTTCAAAGGTTACCTGATCCGCCTTGATCCGTATCATCCGTGTGAAAGAACTTGACTCTCAAAGCAGTGCGTCGATGGCGGCAAAGTCGATGTGGCGATCGGCATGATCCTTGATCCAGGCGATCTTCTCGTCATCCACTGCGGTGATCTTGGAGACATCCTCCATGAGGGTGGTGAAGACCGTTGAGGTGGTCTCGGGGAGGCGGATGTAGGGAATCCCGCTGTCATCCAGGATCTGCTGACTGACCTTGGCCACGGGATGACGACCGGCGACGATCAGCCCCACGATCTTTTGACGAAAGGCGGGAATGTGGTACAGGGAGGAAAGGGTGACGATAAGTTCGTCACGGGAACTGGTGACGATGAGAAGCGTTGACTCCCGGAGTTCGTCAATGACCTTCTGGGCCGACGCGGCCCCCAGCTGGATATGATGGATGATCCGTCGCCTCGCCGCCTGATCACCCGTTATGGGAATCTTCAACAGCGCCGAGACATGGGCCAGGGTCGGATTGGCCAGGATGGGGGAGTAGTCGAAACCGCCAAACACGGCGATTTCATGGGGAGTGAAGGCGTTCCGGAGGCTGGAAAGGGCCATCTCCCGCTTGTCAGGGAGGAGTCGGTTGATCAGCACCATCTTCATCCTGGCCCGTTCCTGCCGATAGAGGGACACGTTAAGCTGTACGGCGTCAATGGCGCTCCCGATCCCGCCGCTGGTGATGATCATCACCGTCGCGTCAAAGAGAGAGGCCGCTTGGGCGTTATTAAGCCCGATGACCGAACCGACCCCGCCGTGACCGGCCCCTTCGATGACCAGAAAATCGTATCTCTTTTCCAGTTCGTCACGGGCCTGCAAGACCTTCCGGTAGATCTCCTCCCTGGCGATCAACCCCCCCAAAAATTGTCGGGTAAAGTCGCGATGAAAAGCCAGGGGAGACATGAGATCAAACTCCTCCCCCAGATCAAAAACACGGGCCATGAGGATCGCATCCATATCCACGGCCCTTCCCTGAATCATTTCCACCTTGGGGCCGATGGGCTTCACATAGCCGACCCGATCGTACTTCTTGGCCGCCAAGTGCATGAGTGCAATGCTCACTGTCGATTTACCCGAATGCTGCTGCGTCCCGGCGATAAAGATCTTTCGGCACATCCGCTGCTCCTCTAATCGTGATTGCCGCGCATCATACCGTCAACTGAGCCCCATTACCATAAAAAGGATACGAATCAGTCGGGGAGGAACGTATTTTACCTTGATTTCAAGATTGATTTACGCTAGAAAGCCAGCAGTTCCTCCAGGGAACGAAGGAGAACCCATGACCACCATTCGGCTCAAGGCCCCCTGCAAGGTTAATTACCGTCTTGACGTGCTCCGCCGTCGCCCCGACGGGTATCACGACCTCCGGATGATCATGCAGCGGGTCGATCTCTGCGACAACATCACCCTGAGCCTGAGCGACACCCCCGGCATCAGGGTGACCTGCGGAAGCGCGGGAGTCCCCGACGGCCCCGGCAATATCGCCTGGCGAGCCGCCCATGCCCTGCTGCAAAAAAGCGGACGTCCTGTGGGAATCGACATCATCATAGAGAAGAAGATACCGGTGGCGGCGGGCCTGGGAGGGGGAAGCAGCGATGCCGCCACGGTCCTCATGGGGGTAAACACTCTGCTGGAACTAGGGCTATCGGACCAGGAACTGATGGCCGTGGGGGTGACGTTGGGAGCCGATGTTCCCTTTTTCATCTTCAAGAGTACCGCCCTGGCCGAAGGGATCGGTGAAATCCTCACCCCCCTGGACGACGTCCCGCCTGTCTGGCTCCTGCTGGTGAATCCCCGTGTTCCCGTTTCCACCGCCTGGGTATATCAAAATTTGGAGTTGACAAACCGCACCGCAATTCCTATAATCCCTGATTCTTACGATACGGTTGAGGGTCTCTGCGCGATCCTGGCCAACGATCTTGAAGAAGTGACCATAAACAGGTATCCGGTCATCCGGGAGATCAAGGAGCTGTTGGTTCAAGAAGGCGCCGTGGGGGCCCTCATGTCGGGAAGCGGGCCAACGGTCTTCGGAATTTTTGAGAGCGAAGATGTGGCGAGTTCCTGTTCCGAAAAACTGGCCGCAAAACAGGGCTGGTTCTGCGCCGCGGTAAAAACCCTGTAGCGGATCGAATAGTTTTTTTCACCATTCACTCTTCACCATTCACAGTTTTTTGGGGTATCGCCAAGCGGTAAGGCACCGGATTTTGATTCCGGCATTCCCAGGTTCAAATCCTGGTACCCCAGCCAATTTAATGACCAGCACTGTTGCTGGATTTCATAGCCCTTGCCGGAGAGTGACCCCATTTCAGGGAGCTCTCCAGCAAGGGTTTGTCGTTTCTCCCCTCCCCAGACAACACACGCCACCTCCCTTTCTTGTCTCCGCCACCGCAACAGAGTACAACCAATCAAAGAGAACAACCACACCATCAAAAAGCAGGGAATTAGGCTGATTCCATCTGGCCCCTTGTCTCGTTTACAACGCCATTTCCATTGCAATTTTATCCGAAGGGGAGTAATTAATGAAAGATGTTTGAAGCAACTTTCCAACCAGAGAGTTCCAGACGTAAAACTCCAGGACAACCCATCATGCAGAAACTAAACCACAGCAACCAGCTTCTCCGCACTCCCCTCTGGGTGGTTTTCCTGGCAGTCACACTCTACCTTCCTCTACCTGCCCACGGCGCGGAGTCGATGTCCACCCCGGCACAGTGGCAGCTGTGGGCCGCGGCGCCGGCCATGGGGCTCTGTCTGATTCTGGCGCTCTGGCTGCTCGTTACCCGGCGTCACCTCAAAAAAAAGCTGCGGCTGGCGCAGGAACAAAACAAACGGTTACTGGAAAGCGAAGCGAAGTACCGCGACCTGGTGAAAAGCACCAACTGGGAAAGGGATCTGACCAGGACGACCCTGGACGCCCTCCCGGCGGAGATCTGCGTCCTCGACGCAACGGGGATAATCCTGGCGGTCAACCGGAAGTGGCGGGAGTTCGCCGACGCCAATCCCCCCATACCGGAGAATTATGGCGTCGGCGCCGACTATATCCGAATCTGCTCCGACGCCCAAGGGGACGACGGCGCAAGCGCCCGGCTTTTCGCCTGCGGGATCACCTCCGTCCTTGCCGGAGAGGCCGCCGGCTATGAGCAGGATTACGCCTGCCATTCTCCGACGGAACAGCGCTGGTTCCATGGCCGGGTAACCCACTTTCCCGGGGGAGGACCGGTCCGGCTGGTGGTCTCCCATGAGAATATCACCGAAAGAAAGTTGATTGAAGACGAGCTTCGCATGACGCGTATCAGCGTGGAAGCGGCCACGGACGGAATCTACCGGATGACGCCGGACGGCCGCATTGTGGATGTGAATCCGGCCCTCTGCCGTTCATTGGGATACAGTAGAGAAGAACTTCTCCTCATGTCCATCCATGACATCAACCTTGACTACGATAAAGAGATCTGGCGGCAACATTTCCCGGAACTCCGGGAAAAAGGTTCCCTGAAGTTTGAAACGGAACATCGCACGAAACACGGACGCCTTATCCCTGTGGAAATCATCGCTAACTACGTCCGCCTGGGGACACAAGAGCGCAACTGCGCCATTGCCAGGGATATATCCCAGCGCAAGCAGACTGAGCATGAACTCCTCCGAAGCCGTGATGAGTGGAAACGAACCTTTGACGCCATGCCTGATCTGATCTTCATCCTGGATGCCGACTATCGCATCCTCCGAATCAACCAGGCGGCCCTGGACGCCCTGGACATCGTCTCCCTGGAGGAGTTGAACGGCAACCGCTGCAGCGTCTGCATGCATGGCGCCGAGGCAACGCCGGCTCACTGCCCACAGGCCAAGACCCTGCAGGATCACAAAGGGCATGAAGTGGAGATCATGATACAGCGCCTTGGCCGTCATTTCCAGGTGAGCACCACGCCGGTCTTCGATGCCCAGGGGAACTATCTGGAATCGGTGCATGTGGCCCACGACATCACCAGGAGCAAACGGTATGAGCGCGAGCTTGAGCATGCACGGGAGGCCGCCGATACCGCCAACCGATCCAAGAGCGATTTTCTCTCCAACATGAGCCATGAGATCCGCACCCCCATGAATGCCGTCCTGGGCCTGGCGCAACTCCTTGAAACCGAGCAACTCTCCCCCGATCAGCGCGACATGGTGCAGCGAATCCGCACCTCGGGGCGATCCCTCCTGCGAATACTCAACGACATCCTGGATTTTTCCAAGATCGAAGCCGGTCAGCTGACCATTGAACAGCGCCCCTTCGACCTGATGGCGCTGCTGAACCATATCACCGACACCACCCGGGAGATGGCCCGGGACAAGAATCTCGAACTCCGGTTAGAGGCTCCGGCGGGCGCCGAAGGTTCCCTGCTGGGCGATCCCCTCCGGTTGGAACAGATCCTTAACAATCTGCTGGGTAACTCCATAAAATTCACCCAACGGGGCGAAATCCTGCTCCAGGTCATCCCCCGGGAGTTGGTAGAGGGGAGGGTTCAGCTCCGCTTCCAGGTTCAAGACAGCGGCGTCGGCATCGCTCCGGAGGTTCTCCCGACTCTGTTCAAGCCGTTCATCCAGGCTGATGGCAGCATCACCAGACGCTTTGGCGGAACCGGACTGGGACTATCCATCTGCAAACGGCTGGTGGAGCTGATGGGGGGAGAGATCGGCGTGGAGAGCAGAGAGGGGGTGGGGAGCAACTTCTGGTTCGAACTTCCCTTCCAGCGAACCACCGCCGTCGCCACTGATACGGGGCATCTTTCCCGAAGTTCCACCCTCACCGGGGCCCGCCTGAAAGGACTGACATTTCTCGTGGCAGATGACAACGAAATCAACCGGAATCTGGCCACCCGGGCGCTGGCCCGGGAAGGAGCAGCAGTATCATTGGCGGCTGACGGCCAGGAAGCCCTTGACTGCCTGAGGGAGCACCCCCAGGGATTCGACGCCGTCCTCATGGACATACAGATGCCGGTGATGGACGGACTCACCGCAACCCGCTTCCTGCGAGAGGAGTTGCTGCTGACCGACCTCCCCATCATCGCCTTTACCGCCGGAGTGCTCCATGACGAGCGGCAGAAGGCGCTGGACGCCGGGATCAATGACTTCCTCCCCAAACCCATTGATCTGGAAGAGATGGTTGCCCTGCTCCTTCGCTGGACGTCTCCCCCTGGAACGGCGGAAGAGCTCCCGGTTCCCCAGACGCCGGCGAGCCCGCCCCATGAGCGGGGAGCAACGTTACCGGAGCGGTTCCCCTGCCTGGACCTGACCAAGGGAATCGCCCTTGCCGGCGGTGATGAGGAGTTCTATCGGGAATTGGTCGGTGAGTTGGTGCAAAGACACGGGGACGACGCCACCGCAATCGGGGCGTCCATTGCCGCGGGCCATCTCCACCAGGCGGCGGAGATGGCTCATGGGCTGAAAGGGGTTGCCGGAAACTTGTCGGCGGTGACGATTTTCCATATCGCCGGGGAGTTGGAAGTCGCTCTGAAACAGGAGCAGCGGGAATTGGCGGATCAGCTCATCCTCTCGTTGACGGATGCCTTGACGGAACTCCGGTCCGCCCCCCTGCTGCACAAGGAAAAGTGAAGGGGGAGAACTATCCCTGACTCACCGCCAGGGCCTGCTCCACGTCGGCGACAATGTCGTCGATATGCTCGATCCCCACGGAGAGACGAATCAGATCCGCGGTGACGCCGGAGGCGGTCTGCTGCTCCGGGGTAAGCTGGCGATGGGTGGTGGAAGCAGGATGAAGGACACAACTCCGGGCATCCCCCACGTGAACCACCAGGGCGACAAGGCGACAGGACTCCATGAATTTCTTCCCCGCTTCCGCCCCTCCCTTGATACCGAATGTGAGGACGCCGCTGCTCCCCTTGGGAAGATACTTCCGCGCCCGGTCATAACTGGGATGAGTGGTGAGCCCGGGATAGTTGACCCAGGTGACGGCCGGACTCCCCTCCAGGAACCGCGCTAAAGCCAGGGCGTTGTCGCTGTGGCGCTGCATCCGGAGCGGCACCGTCTGAAGCCCCTGATTGAAGAGAAAAGAGTTCATGGGGGCCGGCGTCACCCCCAGGTCACGCATGAGTTGGACCCGCGCCTTGACGATGTAGGCGGCCGGTCCGAAACTCTTCACATACTGGAGCCCGTGATAGCTGCTGTCGGGCTCGGTGAGTTCCGGATAACGGCCGTTATCCCAGTCGAAATTACCGCCATCCACGATAACACCCCCCACGCTGGTGCCGTGGCCGTCGATATACTTGGTGGTGGAGTGGACGATGATGTTGGCGCCATGCTCGAAGGGGCGACAAAGGTAAGGGGTGGCGAAGGTGCTGTCGATGATGAGCGGCACCTGTTTTTCCCGGGCGATGGCGCTGAACTTGGCAAAGTCAAGAACATTAAGCCCCGGGTTGCCGATGGTCTCGGCGAAGAGCGCCCTGGTATTGGGGCGGAACGCGGCCAAAATCTCCTCCGCCGACGCCTCGGGGTCCACAAAGGTCACCTGGATTCCCATCTTGGGCAGGGTGCTGGCAAAGAGGTTATAGGTGCCGCCGTAGAGTGTGCCGGCGGTGACGAAATGCTGTCCGGCCTGGCAGATATTGAAGATGGCCAGGGTGGTGGCTGCCTGCCCCGACGAGGTAGCCAGAGCCGCTACCCCTCCCTCCATCTGGGCAATCTTCTGTTCGAAGGCGTCGGTGGTGGGGTTCCCCAGTCGGGTATAGAAATGGCCGGCGACTTCCAAATCGAATAGTTTCGCCACATAATCGGCGCTGTCGTACTTGAAAGTGGTGCTCTGGCAGATGGTGACGACCCGCGGATCACCGGCCTTCGGGCTGTATCCCCCCTGAATGGCCTGAGTTTCAATCTTCCATGACGAACTGCTCATCATCTCTCCTTGTAATGTATCTTCAGGTCGGCCATAAAGGGAGCCGACAGCGGCGCGGGGGAACAAAACGGTCAGGGTTTGCTTTTCCACCGGATCAGCACGAACACCACGATCACCACTCCCAGAAATGCGGAAAATGAGGGACCCGGCCACCCGGAGCTTTCGGTTGCGGCGGAAGCCGACGACGCCGGGATGAGCAGGATTACCGTCATCAGACTCTTGAGGACTGCCATATCCCACCTCCACCCCGTAACAAACTCTAGGTGCTTAATTGCACGAATCATGCCTTGATTTAATCTTGCACAAACAAGAATTAAAACAATACGTTTCGGCA
Organism: uncultured Desulfuromonadales bacterium; assembly: GCA_903929485.1. Taxonomy (GTDB): domain Bacteria; phylum Desulfobacterota; class Desulfuromonadia; order Geobacterales; family CAIOGM01; genus CAIOGM01. The sequence goes on along the minus strand of CAIYUY010000070.1, from coordinate 2,783 downwards.
TGTTACCACCTTGGCGGGAGCCGGGATTGACGCAGGGGCAAGTAGACTGTAAGACAATCCGACAGAAACTGTCGGATTCCTTTACACTTCATGAGGATGGCCAAGAAATAGTCGGAAGATCTTTTTTCCTGAAGGGATCATTTTACCTTTTTCAAAGAGCGGTTTCAGGTTATCATTAGACTAAACACGACAACCGGCGTCCCAAACAAGTTCGCTCCGGGAAGGATCCGACCCATGACAGACACCCTCATTCCTCGCACCGAATCGGCCTACAACTACCCGCTCCTCATCAAAAACCTGCTGGTCTCCTCCATCGCCAACAACGCCCAGCAGGAGATCGTCTACCGGGGACAGTTGCGCTACTCCTACCGGACGCTTGGGGAACGGATCCGAAGACTGGCCAACACCCTCACCCGACTGGGGGTAAAACCGGGGGATACCGTGGCCGTCATGGATTGGGACAGCCACCGCTATCTGGAGTGTTTCTTCGCAGTCCCCATGATCGGGGCGGTGCTTCACACCATAAACGTCAGACTTTCCCCCGAACAGATCCTGTATACCATCGACCACGCAGAGGACGATGTACTGCTGGTGAACAGCGAATTTCTCCCCATCATGGAGCAGATCAAGGGGCGGGTCGACACGATCAAACAGTATATCCTTCTCACCGACGATCTGGTTTCTCCGGCCACCCAGCTCAGCTTTGCCGGAGAGTACGAGGCGCTCCTTTCGGCGGCCTCACCCCATTTCGACTTTCCCGACTTCGACGAGAACACCCGCGCCACCACCTTCTACACCACCGGCACCACCGGCCTCCCCAAGGGGGTCTACTTCAGCCACCGGCAGCTGGTGCTCCACACCCTGGGGGTCATGGCGGGACTGGGGAGCTCGCCGGAGCATGGCCGCTTCCATCGGGACGATGTCTACATGCCCATCACCCCCATGTTTCACGTCCACGCCTGGGGGCTTCCCTATGTGGCCACCTGCATGGGGGTCAAGCAGGTCTATCCCGGCCGGTACGTCCCCGATCACCTGCTGGATCTCATCGCCCAGGAGAAGGTCACCTTCTCCCACTGCGTCCCCACCATTCTTCATATGCTCCTCAAGGCGCCCCATATCGACAGGATCGACCTCTCCCGCTGGAAGGTGATCATCGGCGGCGCGGTCATGACCAAGGCGCTCTGCCTGGAAGCCATGGGGAGGGGGATCGACCTCTTCACCGGTTACGGGATGTCGGAGACCTGCCCGCTCCTCACCCTCTCTCACCTGACGCCTGAAATGCTGCAACTGGAACCGGAACTCCAGGCGGAAATCCGCTGCAAGACCGGTCTCCCCTTGCCGCTGGTGAATCTTCGCATCGTGGACGGCCAATTCCAGGATGTACAAAGGGATGGGCGGAGCACGGGGGAGATCGTGGTCCGCGCCCCCTGGCTGACCCAGGGGTACCTGAAGGATCACAAAACGTCGGAAAAACTTTGGGAAGGGGGGTATTTGCATACCAACGACGTGGCCACGGTGGACACGCTGGGGTATGTGAAGATCACCGACCGGACCAAGGATGTCATCAAGGTGGCGGGGGAATGGGTCTCTTCCCTGGAACTGGAGGATATACTTGTCCATCACCCGGCCATCGCCGAGGCGGCGGTCATCGGCCTTTCCGACGAGAAGTGGGGAGAGCGCCCCCTGGCCCTCATCGTCCTCAAGGCCGAGCAACGGGACAAGGTGACGGAGAAGACGCTTCTGCACCATGTGCGGGAATACGCGGACAAGGGGATGATCACCAAACAGGTGGTGTTGCTCAAATTCCGTTTCGTGGAGAGCATCGACAAAACCAGCGTGGGAAAGATCAACAAGGTGGCGTTGCGGGAGAAGTACCGGTAGGGTGGAGCAGGTAGAGGTTAATGTGTAGGGGCACGGCATGCCGTGCCCCCGCTCCATATCGGTACAATCGTTTCCCCTCCTGACAACCTTCATTTTTTTTCATATATTTCCTTGCACCTCCGCGCGAATAAACGTAGATTACCTGACCGGATCGTAACGTCGTCGCAAACAACTTTCGCATCAGCTTGATCGGACGACAGTGAAGCACCAGAACTTCCGGAGTGCGAGGCAACAGTATGAAACGTAAACCAGAACGAAAACTTATTACCTTCGACTGGGCCATGAAACGTCTGCTGCGCAGCAAGGCCAACTTTGAAATTCTGGAAGGTTTTTTGAGTGAGTTGCTGAACGAAGACATCATCATCCTGGAATTACTGGAAAGCGAAAGCAATAAGGAAAGTTTCGTCGATAAATATAACCGGGTCGACCTGAAGGTGAAAAACAGCTCCGGCGAGATCATCATCATTGAAATCCAGCATGAACGTGAGTATGACTACCTGCAACGAATGCTGTACGGCGCATCCCGCGCCATCACCGAGCATCTCAACGCAGGAGACAAATTTTCCGCTCTGGTAAAGGTCATTTCCGTAAACATCCTGTACTTCGACCTGGGACAAGGCAACGACTACATTTATCGCGGCGCCACCAGTTTTACCGGTATCCATAACCACGACAAGTTACAACTCAACCGCAGGCAGCAACAACTGTACGGAAAGGAGCACATTGATCGGCTGTTCCCCGAATACTACCTGATCAGAATTAATAACTTTAACGATGTGGCGACTAATTCCTTAGATGAATGGATCTACTTTCTCAAAAACGAAGAGATCAAGGATAACTTCAAAGCCAAGGGTATACAGAAAGCAAAAAAGGCGTTTTCCGTAATGAATATGTCGGAAAAT
>CAIYUY010000069.1 GCA_903929485.1 uncultured Desulfuromonadales bacterium | reverse complement strand
AATGTCTGCGTCCACCCCTCCTCATCCTCCAAGTACTCCATCGACATCAGGGAACTGGTGGACGATCTCATAAAAAGAAAGATCAAGCCCCCCATCCTGATCCGGTTCATGGACGTGCTCCAGGGGCGGATCGCCGCCATAAATCGGGCCTTCAAGAACGCCATCCAAGAGAACGACTACCCGGCCAAATACCAGACTTTTTACCCCATCAAGGTGAACCAGCAGCGCCAGGTGGTGGAGGCCATCGCCCGCTTCGGCAAAAGGTACAATATCGGCCTGGAGGTCGGCTCCAAGCCGGAACTGGTGGCGGCCATCTCTTTCTCCACGGGGAACGGCATCCCTATCATCTGCAACGGTTACAAGGACGCCGAATATATCGAGACGGTTCTTTACGCCAGTCGCATCGGTTTTGATATCACCATCGTCATCGAGAAGCTTTTCGAGCTGGAAAAGATCATCGCCTTGGCCAAGAGTACGGGAATCAGCCCCAAGTTGGGGATACGTGTCAAGCTCTCCTCCAAGGGGACGGGGAAGTGGGCCACCTCCGGGGGGGAGGACGCCAAGTTCGGCTTGAGGATGTCGGAGATCATCGCCGCCATCCAGACCCTGGAAAAGAACGGCATGGTGGAGTGCGTAAAACTCCTCCACTTCCATATCGGGAGCCAGATCACCAAGATCGACAAGATCAAGAGCGCCCTCATCGAGGGGACCCGGATCTATACGGAGCTGTGGAAGATGGGGGTGGGGATCGACTACCTGGACATCGGTGGCGGTCTGGGGGTGGATTACGACGGCTCCAAGTCCAGCTACTTCTCATCAGTGAACTACTCCATTGACGAATACGCCAATGACGTCGTCTACCAGATCAAGAACATCTGCGACGACGCCGGGGTGGCATGTCCCAACATCATCTCCGAGTCGGGGCGGGCCACGGTGGCCCACTACTCGGTGCTGGTGACCAATGTTCTCAACACCGATACCTCCAGCCTCATGCCCGATTTCGAGAAAACCCTCAACGGCGCGGAAAAGCTGGCCACCACGGTGAAGAAGCTGGTGGACATTCACAGAAGCATCGACCGGTATTCTCTCCGGGAAGATTACCACGACACCATGCAGCTCATTCAGGAGGCGGTAAGCCTTTTTAATCTGGGCTATCTGACCCTCAACGACCGGGCCATGGCCGAGTGGCTCTACGGCAAGATCATCCGGAAGATCAACGTTATCGTGGAAAAGGTCAAACCGATCCCCGAGGAGTTGCAGAATTTTCAGCTTGCCCTGCGCCGGACCTATTTCGCCAACTTCTCCCTCTTCCAATCCATCCCGGACTCCTGGGCCATCGATCAGCTCTTTCCCATCATCCCGCTCCAGCGGCTGGAGCAGAAACCGGAGGTCATGGCCTCCATCGCCGATATTACCTGCGATTCCGACGGCGAGATCACCAGTTTCGTGGGGCAAAACGGTCGGACCAAATATCTCCCCCTTCACGATCTCCGGAAGGACGAGGATTACTTCATCGGCTTCTTTCTCATCGGCGCCTATCAGGAGATCCTGGGGGACATGCACAACCTTTTCGGCGACACCAACGCGGTGCACGTCACCTTCAACAAGAAGACCGGCTACCAGATCGACACGGTGATCAACGGCGACGTTATCTGGGAGAGCCTCAAGTATGTCCAGTACAAGGGGCCGGAAATTCTGAAGCAGGTGAGGGACAACCTGGAAAAGGACGTGGCTCTGCGCAAGGTCACCATTGAGGAGTGCAGCCATTTCATCGAACTGCTGGACCGGGCGCTGTTGGGGTACACCTATTTGGGGGGAGTAACTCCGGGTAGTGGGCTTGAACGAGGATGACGCTCCATTATCGGGACGTCTCACCCAATCAAGAAGAAGCGAGTTGTAACAGCGGTCATGACTGGAATTGCAGCATCGGGGTGATGACTAACATTGATAAGTTGCATATGTACCCAGCGTCCCCTCCCAGCTCGCAATCCCGGCGCCATGGCCCTCGGATTATACATGCCTGGATCGGAAGAACTCCCGATCCAGGCATGTGAAACGTATCGAAATTTCATCCACCGACATGTTCGTTGCTCATTTTCAGTTGCTCCGCGGAGCGAGCGGCACGGTTGTGGACGAGCCCCACGTTCTGGTATTCCAAAGGTACTCACGAACGGTCATGTGCGCCGCATCTTTATCGATGGAGATAAACTGGAACGATAGCTTGGTCGGGTCAGTTGCGGAAGCAGAGCCCTTCATCGGGGAATCAACCCGGAACGTGTTCAGGCTGATGTCGCTGTTGGGTCCGGCGAAGGTGTAGAACTGATTATAGTTGGAATGACCATGGAAGTAAGCCACCACATTCTTGTGTGTTTTGAGCCATGCCGTCAGAGCATTCTGCTCCACGGTGCTGGCGCCGGTTATTGCAGATACACTCGCGTAACCGCCCGCGGCTTCACCCAACACCAAGTTCTCAAATTTAGCGGTTGAATTAATATCATGGGTACCATTAGGATTCATGAGGTGGGAGGTGTCAATATTCGGAGGATCATGGGTGAAGAGAAGCACCGGGGTGGTGGCGCTTACTTTGCGCAGATCCGTCTCCATCCAGGCGCGTGCGGCGCTGTCGGGGTACATGCCGATGAACAGATAATGTACGCCGCCGAGATCTTTCGAAAAGCGGACCTTGTTGGCGGCGTAACTGGCGCCGGCGGTTGCGGCGGAGGCCGGGCTGCCGATAAATCCGGCGTTCGTCAGTGTCGCATTCATCATGAGATTGTAAATGTTCACATATGAAGTGGGGTCCATGCCGGTAGTTGCATTCAAAGGAGCCTTGTAATAGCCTATGGCGTTGGACACATCATGATTGCCCGGAACCAGGTACAGAGGAGTATTTTCATTGTTCTTGTTTTTCAGGGCTAACCCGTCGATGTAGTCGGTTTTAAACTGACCCCAGGACTTCGTGGCATTCTGGTTTAAGACGGCGCTATCGGCGCGGTTGGCGATATCGCCGGTCACGGAGATAAAGTCCACGGAGCTGATCGGTGCGCAGGCGTTAACTCCGCCGTCGCCACAAGGTAGAGTTACCGTCGTCAGATTGTTAATCGATTTAACCAGCGCTTGGTTGACGACTTGAGCGTCCTCGACGCCTGCTGATCCGTCAAGAAGAGGAGTTTTCGTAAGGCCGTAATGGACGTCGGAGGTATAAACGAATTGAGTCGGAGCGATTTCACTACGAACGATTCTGTTTTCAATGAGAGCGTCGAACGGCGAGGGGAGGCCCTTGATGTAAATAACGAGGACTTCAATATCGGAAGCGTCAACTACCGGGTTGAGACCGCTCTTGAAGAGGGTGAAACCATCGCCGCCGCCGGAGAGGAAGTTATTGGTGGTCACGGTGTAGGTAGCGTTCTTGTCGATCGCTACGCCGTTCTTGCGAACTTCCGTTACCGTCCCGGCGATACCGGCGCCGTTATTGGTCCAACTGTAAGCAAGCCCCGAGAGCTGAAGCATTTTCGGCGCGGCGGGTGTCGACCACTGCTGGGCGAGCAGGTCATAGATCTGCTGGCCGGTCAGGGTCATCCGCACCAGCTGATTACCGAACGGCTGAATGGTGAAGAGCGCTCCCCACGTGACCGCACCTTGGTCAAGGTCGGCTCGGATACCGCCCGGATTCATGAAAGCAAAATCAGTTTTTTCGTAGGCGCGTTGGGCATCGGCGATGAGATTGCCCAGCGCTGACTCTCCTGCCGGATTTTGGGTCCTGGTGATGCTTGCCGCACTATTGCCGACGACGACATTAACCAGTGGAGCGACTATCTGATCGGCGGCGGCGACGATAGCGGCAACCGTCGTGTCGGGACTGTTGCCGGGGCTGACGTCGCCGTATGTGGAAACAATCGTGGCTGATTTATTAACGATGTCCTTGCTGAACAGGTCGATCTCCAAGTTGATATCGGCATAGGCGGTACCCGCCGAATAGGCTTGGGTGACCAGGACATCCTTGTTCCCTTTGTTCTTGACCAGTTTATTGGTGCTGACATGGGTGTGACCCGAGATGACAACATCGATTTCGCCGTCAAGGTTGCCGATGATGGTGTCGACATCGGCCCCGCCCTGATGGATGACCGCAATGATCGCCTTGACCCCCTTGGCCTTCAGTTCGGGGATATAGCTGTTGATGGCCGTCGCCTCGTCAAGGAAGGTGAGACCGGTTACTCCGGTCGGCGCCACGATATTCGGCGTCTCCTTGAGAATGGCGCCGATAAAAGCGATGGGGGTGTTGCGTATGGTCTTGATGACGTATGGAGGCAGAAGAGTCTTGCCGGTGGCGGTGACAACCACGTTGGCGGCCACATACGGGAAATGGGCGCCGGAGTACGGATGCTCCAGGAACGGCCCGTTGGCGAAATTCCCGCCATTCATCATTCTTTGCAGTTCCACGACCCCTTCATCGAACTCGTGGTTGCCCACCGTGGCGATGATGTTGCAGCGGGAGTTCATCTTGTCGCTGCAAAAAGGGTTGGCCAGGGTATTGAGAAACTGGATCGTCGGTTCGTCCTGCAACAGGGCCGAGTTGGCCGGCGAAGCGCCGACGAGATCACCATCACTGACGATGATGGTGCGGTCTTCCATCCCGATCTGGGCGTTTTTTAGATACGAGGCGAGCACGGCGGCACCTCCGGCGGGACGTCCGCTCACTGTTTTGGGTGACAACTGACCGTGGAAGTCATTAATGGCCAGGATCTTCACCTTGAGAGTGCTTACCGGCAGGGCGCAGGCCGCGCCGACGCTCAGCGCGACAATCTGCAGCGAAAGTACGAGTGAAATCATAACCGCTCTGATATTCTTCAACAGTCTCATCATCGAAGGATCTCCTTGTCCAAGGTTGACTCCACGCTACGAGCACGTCTTCTGAGAAGAACGACACTACCCAAGCCGGCGCCGACCAGCAGCAGGGTCGAAGGTTCAGGCACGGCGGCGGTTGCCTCGAAATTCGGGCCGAAATAGCCGAGCACTCCCGGATCGGGCGTCCCTGGAAAAACCAGGGAATCGCTGACGGAGTATGCGAACTTACCAAAAGTGACCTGCGAATTCACTAAGAACTGAGTGGGATCGAAAATGAACTGATCAGCCCCCATGGCGGCGGCCAGATAGTAAGTCGCCCCGGCGCTCAGGGCGATCGCGGTGTCAAGGTTGTGAAACCGGAACATCCCATTGAGGTTGTCAGCATTGGTGACGGTGGTCGAAGCGAGGAGTGACCGATTTTCATTGTAGAGGCCCACTTGGTGGTCCTGGGTGAAGCCCCGCAGACCGGAAGTGAAATCCGTTTCGGCATAAACGCCGAGCCCCGTGATGTACATCTCTTGTTTGGGCGTAAAGCTCCAGCCGAGGACATCGTTGGCGCCGTCATTGTAATCCGTACCGCCGGTGATACCCCAGACCCCCGGCGTCGCCTGGGCAGTCGCGTAACCTGCCAGAACGATGGCCACGCCACAGATAAGCACCTTGATTTTTTTAAACATGCCGCCTCCTTTGAGTTTTTGCCCACCACGTGAGCGCGTTGAGAAACGAAAACTGAAGCAACCCCATACTAGATGATAAATGTTGCGGTCTCATTGAAACAACTTCTTATTTTGGTTAAAACTGTTCAGCCATTCCGCCTTTTTTCAGGATGACGCACGACAGTTGTCCCAGGTTGCTTCGGGAGAAAGACGCTCCTTGAGGAGCCTGGGACAATTAACTAAGTCCTCACTATAACCCCGGTGTTCAGGCTTGGGGAACAACACGAGCTTGACATTCAGACATTCCTGCACAGCTCCATCTCTTCACGCACCTTTTCAAGGAAAGCCGCCAACCTTTTATGGGAGACTTCACCGGCGATAAAACTCGCTCCTTCATTCTCCGTCAATCCCCTCTGCAATAAAATTCCGATACCCCTTCCCGGCAGCACACGTTCACCGGCATCCTACTTCGTACCATTGTCTCCGTAGGGTTTGCAGATCACCCTAAAAAATAAGCCGGACTGGGTACTGGAGCGGCCCTCGGAGCTTTATTGATTGTTTTTACGTATATCTTATAGGTTTTAGATTAAAACATCTTTACAATCTAGAGCCTCCGGGTATAGTTACAAAGTCTACCTGCCGGAGGGGAGAGTTTACTGCTTTAACGTGAGGACGTGGGTCATGATGGAGCAAGCCGGGTTCGGATACCGACTCGAAACAGGTCAAATACGTTTCAGCAGGACAACTGTTTTAGCCTGTTCCAAAGATTCCGCGGTTTCGGGCGTAGAACCCCTTACTGCCCTATTGACCGCTGACAGTCATAACAGGTTCATAGTGAGAAATAACTATTCTTACGTAGGAGAGGTGTTAAAATGAGGCGATTTGGTATTTTATCATTATTTATTGTGTCGGCGGCAGGATGTATAGGTATTGAACAACAGACAGTCAAACACGACAACTCTGAAATTAAACAATGCTGCGGACAACTTCGCGAAGATAAAACTTCTGCTCAAAAAGCTGACAACTTGGTTGATCATGGTATACAAGTTAAAGAGTCGACAACTAATTCCTTAGTCGAGAAACAAGCAAGAGGTTTAATCTATCAAGTACCGCATTCTCTTAAGCCTCTTGATCTTTCGCGCCCTCCTACCAATGAAGAAATAATGGCTGCAGGAATGCTAGGTGGGCAACTCTATCCTACGCATACGGTAGCTGATCCTCAACGGGAAGCTGAAATTAATCTTTCTTTCGGAATGGCCATTCAAGAGTGGAATAAGCATGAATACAAACATGCAATAACCTTATTCAACGAGCATATGAATGCGTATCCGGACAGCCCCTGGGTGGCTGAAGCGCAACTGCATATGGGGTGTGATGCTCAGTATACCGGACGCTATACTGAAGCAGAGAAGCTCTTCATGACGATAATGGACACCCATTCAAAAAGTGACGCTGATGGTCCTCAAAAAATGGTACTTAAAGCTCAATTGCGTATGGGGGTTCTTAAAACATTTCAGAACAACCTACCGGAAGCGGAAAAGCAGTTTACCGAACTGATGCAAAAAAGTGGTGACTGGCGTGACAGAACCTATGCCAGCCACTGGCTTCAGAGACTATCCAGACTCAGTACCAACAAACTTGCAATGCTTAATTGCGGTACCCAGGCGCTTGCCCATTTGCTGGAGAAAGGTGGAAAGGGAGAGCAGGCACGGAGCGTCCGGGACATTCTTCCCCAGTCGCTATCCGGCCATAGTATGGAGGATGTCAAGGAGATAGCTGCTGAGTATGGTTATACTCTCGATGGTTTTCGCATCGTGCCGGAAACTTTGACGAAAATTCCTCTCCCGGCAATAGTGCAGATTCAGGGAAAAGATCAGGGGGATAGCGGCCACTACTGGGTAGTGGAAAAGGTGGCTGATGGTCGCCTTGACCTTTATGACGCCCAGGCAGGGAGATATTTTTCACAAAGTATCGAAGAATTCACCAAGGAATGGCATGGCGATATTCTGATTTTTCAGAGCGAAAAAGTAGCGGGAGCTTTTGACACAAAACTAACGCAGGATGAACTGAATGGAACTTTCGGTGGCTGCTGTGGAATCCCTCGTGGTCATGATGATCTAGGGCCTCCTCCTGATGACGGTTGTAAACACGGTTGTTGTGGTCGCTGTTGTGGTTCATGTGGTTGCGGTGCAAGCCCAGGTGCAGGTGGAGGTTATGGAGCGCCAGCCTGGGCAGTGAATGAAATAAACATGAATCTTTATGTTTACGACACTCCTCTCTGGTTCGATAACCCCATTGGTCCATCTGTTGCAATCAAGCTCAGTTACAATTCTCAGTCGTCTATTGCGCGTCATGAGCCTTTTGGCGATAAGTGGCAATTCAACTATGCAAGTTATCTTGTTGTCGATACGGGAGGTCAGGTAACAATATTTATGCCTGAGGGACAGAATGATATATATTCTCCTGATGGCCAAGGTGGATTCAGATCGCCACTTCGAGTGTTT
>CAIYUY010000068.1 GCA_903929485.1 uncultured Desulfuromonadales bacterium | reverse complement strand
GGAAGATTCCGCGACCCTGTCCGGCTGGCTTCGGCTCCGCTCAGCCAACGGATTCGGCCCCTGAGCGTGATACCTGAGCGAAGCCGAAGGGGAGTCGAAGGGCCGCCTGTCCAGTTCGGCCACCAACTCCAGCCGCGCCAGAAAAAGCCGTTTACCCAGCGACGCCCCCGCTGATCCCTCCGTAGTCTCGGGGTCGTGACTGAAGTACTCCAGGTTCTGACAGAAGTCGAAGACGTAAAATTCTTTCTTGTCCAGCCCCGGCCCGAACAGACAGAAACAGAGACGGGTGCCGCGCCCCAGCATCTGCCAGAATTTGGTCTTGGAGCGAACCAGCTTGAAGAAGACCAGGTTCACCACCTCCGGCACGTCGATGCCGGTATCCAGCATATCCACGGAGATGGCGATGTGGGGAGCCCCCTCCTTCTTGTAAAATTTATCGATGATACTCTTCACGTACTCGGTCTTAAAGGTAATGACCCGGGCGAACTCCCCCTGGTAGTGGGGATAATTCAGATTGAACCGCTCGTAGATAAACTCGGCATGGGCCTGATTTTTGGCAAAGATGATGGTCTTTCCCAGTCGATCTCCGCCGGCAACCTTCAGGCCGCGGGTCATGACGTGCTTCAGCACCTTGTCCACGGTGTCCGTATTGAAGAGCCATTTATTGACCGCCTCCGCCTCCACCCGGTCGGGAGTGTTCCCCTCCTCGTCCCACTCCATGGCATCCCACTGGTCCTTTTCCTCGTCGGAAAGGGCGTCATAGCGGATCCCCTCCCGCTGGAATTTCAGCGGGACCGAGACCGCCCTGGCGGGAACCAGGAATTTGTCGGCCACCGCTTCGTCCAATGAGTAGGCGTCGGTGGGGACTCCGTTTTCCAGGTCGAAGAGGGAATAGGTGTTCCGATCAACTTCGTCCTTGGGGGTGGCGGTGAGCCCCACAAGAAGGGAGTCGAAGTAGTCGAAGATGGCGCGATACTTCTGAAAAACAGAGCGGTGGGCTTCGTCGATGATGACCAGGTCGAAGTGCCCTATGCCGAAGCGGCGCTGGCCGTCGCGGGTCTCGTCGATAAGTCCCATCATGGTGGGATAGGTGGAAACATAGACGCGCCCTTCGGTATCTTTATCGGTGACCAGGTTCACCGGCGCGGCATCGGGAAGATGTGTTTTGAAAACCCCCACTGCCTGATCTACCAGCGCTATTCGATCCGCCAGGAACAGAACCCGCTTGATCCAGTTGCAGCGCATGAGGAGTTCACAGAGAGCAATGACAACCCGGGTCTTGCCGGCCCCCGTGGCCATGACCAGCAGGGCTTTGCGTTCGCGGTCAACTTCCAACGACTCGCCGATCCGGCGGATGGCTCGTTGCTGGTAGTACCGTTCCACAATCGTGCCGTTGATCTCAGTCGTTGCCAGGGGCTTACGGGTTGTTCGCCGCTGGACCAGAAGCTCCAGTTCCGCCTTCTTGTAGAATCCCTGCACCGGGCGAGGCGGGTAGCTCGTATCATCCCAGAGCCACTGCTCGTAGCCGTTGGAGTAAAAGATCACCGGCCGCCGGCCGAATCGGGTCTCCAGACAGTCGGCATAGAGTTTCGCCTGTTGCTGCCCCACCCGGGCGTCTCGCTTGGTCCGCTTGGCCTCCACCAGTGCCAAGGGGATGCCGTCATCCCCCCAGAGGACGTAATCGACGAACCCTTTCCCTTCGGCTACGCTCAGGGACCGCTCCTGGTGGCTGAGCGAAGTCGAAGCCCGCATGCCGGCTACTTCATATTCCCTGTCCCGTTCCTGGTCCAGGGGCCAGCCGGCCTCCTTGAGGAGCAGATCGATGAAGTAATC
>CAIYUY010000067.1 GCA_903929485.1 uncultured Desulfuromonadales bacterium | reverse complement strand
TGAAGTAGTAGGTTGGGGTGAACAGCTTCATCGTGAACCCCAACAATGATTTTCCCGTAAATTCTGTCATTGCGAGCGACTTGTGCTGAGCGTGGTCCCCGAGCGGAGTCGAGGGGTAGTTGAAGCAAGCGAAGCAATCCGGTTTCTCGCTAACATACTCAAATTCCAGAGATTGCTTCGTCGCTTCTCGCAATGACTTCTTGTGAGAGAAATGGCAAAGGCGTCTACAATGCAACGTTGGGGTTCACGGTGAGACCGTTCACCACCAACCGACAAGAACTGTGAACGACTATCCTAACTTTGGATTTAGTCAACATTGTCCGGTTAGTTTTTTGTATGTAGCAATGTACCCCCTCATCCGCCCTGTCGGGCACCTTCTCCCCAGGGGAGAAGGGACGTTACTCGTGGCCTTCAGGTGATAAAAAAGATTTATATGATTCCTTCTCCCCACGGGAGAAGGTGGCCGCAGGCCGGATGAGGGGTGAATGTAGGGTTTGGACGCTCTTGCAAATATCAAACTGGACAACGCTGGTCTCCATAATCTATTCACCAAAATCCGGAGGGTTACGGACTTCCTGACGTGGCGGAATCGGCAGGGATTCGACGGCGAGAGATTCAAAGCGGCGGTGAATAGCGGTGGCAAGGTTCTGTTCACTGACAGGTGTATTCAGGGTTTGCACCAGGATTGTTCTTGCCTCTGCTTCCATGGAGCAGCCATGCCGGGCGGCTCGAAGACGTAATTGAGATTTCAGATTATCATCAAGTTTTCGGATAGTTAAAGATGCCATAGTCTGCTCCTGAAATGCTGTCATTGATTGCATTGTAAGCAATGACGGCAATTTGTACAAGAAAATGGTGAATCGCTGTCCAAATCCCAGTATTAAAAGTGGTTACAGGAGCCTGCCATGTTCACCGAGTCCAACACCGTTGAAGCCTATCTCCGTGACCTGCTGGCTGGTCCGGTTCAAGAGACAGTTCCCGGTATTGCCGGTGAACCGGGACCACTCTATACAATCGCACGAGCGGCAAGGGGGACCGGATGGCGGTATGTGTCGCCGGCTAATCTCCCCCGACAGAGTCATGAAGTTTTTGTTGAATCCTACCTGCGTGATGCCCTTCTCCGCCTCAATCCCGAAATCAAAGAACAACCCGACCGTGCCGACGAGGTCATCTACAAACTTCGGGCCATCGTCCTTTCGGTCCGCTCGGACGGGCTGATCCGCGCCAACGAAGAGATGACCGCCTGGCTGCGTGGCGAACGGACCATGCCGTTCGGCTTGAACCATGAACATCTGCCGGTACGGTTGATAAACTTCGACTTGTCATCAAGCGCAGATCCGGACCGGAACGATTATGTCGTTACCCCGCAGTACACCTTCCGTGCGTGACCGACGGAAAAGCGGGCCGATCTGATGCTGCTGGTGAACGGTCTGCCGCTGGTCCTCATCGAAGCCAAGACACCGGTTCGCAGGGCAACCAGCTGGGTGGACGGCGCTCTCCAGGTACATGAGGATTACGAGAAGTTCGTGCCGGAGCTGTTCGTTTTCAACGTCTTTTCCGTCGCCACCGAAGGCAAAGAGTTTCGCTACGGCGCCATCGGCGTTCCCATCAAGCATTGGGGGCCATGGAATCTCGTTCCCTCACCCCCAACGCAGAAAGGCGAGGGGTACCCTGCACAAGTTCAAAACCGCGGCCGAGAGCATGTTGCGGCCACACATCGTCCTCGACATCCTTGCCGATTTACCCTGTTCGCCACCCAGAAGAAGAAACAACGGAGCAAGGTCATCTGCCGTTATCAGCAATACGACGCCGCAAACCGGATCGTGGAGCGGGTGCTGAGCGGATACCTGAGCCGTTACGGTTTCGAGGAGTCGATCCGGGATGGCGCGACTCTGCCGCTGCACTTCGAACCGCGTCTAAAATGGCAATCCTGGTCAAGACGCCGGAACGGGTTCAGCGTATCTGCGCCGACATCGTGCAGCATTTTCAAAACAAGATCGAGCCCAACGGCTTCAAGGGGCAGATCGTCACCTTCGACCGGGAAAGTTGCCTCCTCTACAAAAATGCCCTCGACAAGCTCCTTCCGCCCGAGGCGAGCGAAATCGTCATGACGGTGAATGGCAATGAACCAGAGTACAAACCGTATGCCCGGACCCGGGATGAAGAAGAGCGGTTGCTGGAACGGTTTCGCGACCCCAACGATCCGCTGAAACTCCTCATCGTCACGGCCAAACTCCTCACCGGCTTTGATGCGCCAATCCTTCAGGTTATGTACCTGGATAAACCCATGCGGGATCATACCCTGCTTCAGGCCATCTGTCGGGTTAACCGGACTTTTTCTCTCCTCAAGAGTTACGGCCTGATCGTGGACTATCTCGGCGTATTTGACGACGTGGCCAAGGCGCTGGAGTTCGACGACAAGAGTGTCCGGAAGGTCGTCTCCAACATTCAGGAACTGAAGAACAAGTTCCCCGAAGCTATGCAGAAGTGCCTGGCCTTCTTCACCGGCATTGACCGGACTGTTCAGGGGTATGAAGGACTGATCGCCGCTCAGGAATGCCTCCCCAACAACACCGTGCGGGACAACTTCGCCGCCGAGTTCAGCGTCCTCAACCGACTCTGGGAGGCCATCTCGCCGGACCCTTTTCTGAGCCCATACGAAATCGACTACCGGTGGCTTTCTCAGGTCTATCAATCGGTGCAACCTTCAGGCGGGCAGGGAAAGCTTCTCTGGCATGCCCTTGGGGCCAAGACCATCGAGTTGATTCATCAGAATGTTCACGTGGAGACGCTGCGGGACGACTTGGAGACGCTGATCCTGGATGCGGACCTGCTGGAGGCGGTGCTGAGCAATCCCGACTCCAAGGACGCCAAGGTCATTGAAATCAAGATTGCTCGCCGCTTGCGTCGCCAGATGGGGAACCCGAAATTCAAGGAGCTTTCCACCCGTTTGGAAGAGCTGAAGAATCGGCAGGAGCAGGGGCTCATCAGCAGTATTGATTTCCTGAAGCAGTTATTGCAACTTGCCGAAGAGTTACTGAAAGCGGAAATGGAGACCCCTCCGGAAGAGGAGGAGGACCGTGGCAAGGCGGCATTGACCGAGCTGTTCCAGGAGGTAAAGACCGACTCGACGCCGGTCATCGTTGAACGGATTGTTGCCGACATTGATGAGCTGGTAAGGTTGGTCAGTTTCCCTGGCTGGCAACAGACCCTGGCGGGTGAGCGGGATGTGAAGAAAGCCCTGCGGAAGTCGTTGTTCAAATATCGCCTGCATCAGGATGAAGAGCTGTTTGAGAAAGCCTATGGGTATATTAAGCAGTATTACTGATTAAAGGTCAACCAGTTGCCGGGTCTGCCCGTATCCACAATGCGCACCATGAACCCGTGCGCACTCTGTCTTCAGTAAAAAAAGTTGACATGAGTGACATTTGTGTACATTATTTGGTCGCGAACGGAGGTGTCCGATGAAATTTTTAAGCGTACGTGATTTACGGGGTAAATCCGCCGAGGTCTGGAAAGAACTCCCGGAAGAACGCGAGATGATCATAACCAGTAATGGGCGGCCTATTGCCATTCTTGCGGCTATAAACGAAACTAATTTGGAAGAGTCTCTGGCTGCATTCCGCCAAGTGCGCGCCGTGGATGCGGTTGCCGCTTTGCAACGCCAGTCTGCCGGCAAGGGGACCGACACTATCACGATGGATGAAATTGATGCTGAAATAAGAGATGCGAGAAGGAAGCGCACAACCGCGCTATGAATATTGTTCTCGATACGAATGTCCTCGTTGCGGGTCTGTTGTCACCGTTTGGGCCTTGCGGGGAAATTGTTCGGATGGTCTCTTCCGGGGAACTCACCCTTTCTCTTGACGCCCGTATTTTGACCGAATATGACGAAGTTCTTCATCGACCAAAGTTCAAATTTGACAAAGAGAAGGTTTCTGTGCTTCTTGACCATATGGAGCACCGTGGGCTTACTGTTGCCTCGTCTCCTCTCATTCAATCATTGCCGGACATTGATGATGAGCCTTTCTTGGAAGTTGCCATTGCCGCGCATGCGGAATTCCTACTCACGGGGAATCGGAAACATTTTCCCCCTGATCTCTGCCAAGGTATAACGGTTCTCTCTCCCGGAGAATTTTTGCAACTTTATAAACTACAAGCTGTTATGGTTGCTTCATCGATTGAATAAACTAAAACCACGAGGGAACCGCATGCAGAAAATCGTACGATTGGCGGCACTTCTCCTTACCTTGACGGCCACCGCCGCCCTGGGTCAGGGGCTGGAAGAGAAGGTGATAGAACGGACGTTGAGTAACGGGATGAAGCTTCTCATGGTGGAGCGGCATACTTCACCCACGGTCTCAACCTGGATTCGCTACAAGGTGGGGAGCGTGGACGAGCGGAGCGACGAGCGGGGGCTGGCTCATATGCTGGAGCATATGCTCTTCAAGGGGACGAAGACCCTGGGAACCACAGATTACGCCAAGGAACAGCCGCTCCTGGACAAGATCGAACGTACTGCCCAGCAGCTCATGGCGGAAAAAGCCAAGCGGGAGCAGGGGGATAAGGGAGTCGTCGCCCGGCTGGAGAAGGAGCTGGCGGAGCAGGAGAAGGCGGCTGGAGAGTATTCCGTGAAGGAGGAGTTTTTTCAGATCTACTCCAAAAACGGCGGTAACAGCTACAACGCCTTCACCAGTAAGGACGGCACCACCTACCTCATCAACATCCCCTCCAACAAGATGGAGCTTTGGGCCGCCATCGAGGCGGACCGGATGAAGAACCCGGTGCTTCGGGAATTTTATACGGAGCGTGCGGTGGTGATGGAGGAGCGCCGACGCTCCTATGACAGCGAGCCGGAAGGTCAACTCTGGGAAAACTTTCTGGCCATCGCCTTCGTGGCTCACCCCTATGGCCAGCCCACCATCGGCTGGATGTCGGACATCGAGAACCTGACCCGGACCAAGGCCGAAAACTTTCTTCACAAATACTATGCGCCCAATAACGCTATTGTGGCGGTGGTGGGGGATATCCAGCCGGACAAGGTGGTCGCCCTGGTGGAGAAGTACTTCGGTGACATCCCACCGGGGACCCCGGTGCCGCCGGTGGCGGTGGAGGAGCCGCGGCAGCCGGGAGAGAAGCGGATTGATCTCCGGCTGGACTCGGAACCTCAACTGCTCATCGGTTATCATAAACCGGTCTATCCCGATCCCGAAGATTATGTTTTTGACGTCATCGACGCCATCCTGGCCGATGGCCGGACCTCCCGGCTCCATAAGAGTCTGGTGCGGGAACAGCAGCTGGCCACGGAGGTCTCCACCTTCGGCGCTCCCGGCAGTCGCTACCCCAACCTGTTTATCATAGGGGCGACACCCCGCACTCCTCATACCGCCGCCCAAGTGGAGCAGGCCATTGATCTGGAGATCGACAAGCTGAAGAATCACCCCATGACCCAACGGGAGCTGCAACAGGTTCTCAACCGGCTGGAATATGAGGAGGTGCGACAGATGGGGTCCAATGGCGGCCTGGCCCGTAATCTCACCGAGTACGAGGCTACTACCGGGAGTTGGCGTTATCTCATCGAGCATCGGCGGAAGTTGTCCAAGGTTACTCCGGTGGACGTCATGCGAGTGGCGAAGAAATATTTCGTGGCTGAAAACCGGACGGTGGGGACAATCACCAAGAAGGAGGTGACGAAATGAAAATATTTACAACTCTGGGCACTATTTCCAAGAAGGAGGCGACGAAATGAAAATATTTACAACTCTGCTTCTCCTGACTGTTACTTTTCTTCTTGCCGCCGGGTGCGCCGGGCCGACCACGCCGGTGAACCCCCGGACCGTGATCTTTGCTCCCATGACCTATGAGATTCCCAAGGCCGAGCGGTTCGTCCTGGCCAACGGGATGATCGTCTATCTCCTCTCCGACGTGGAACTCCCTCTTGTCACCGTCACCGCCTATGTGGGGAGCGGCGGCATCTACGAGCCGGCGGAGAAGGCCGGCCTGGCCGGGCTGGCATCGGCCGTCATGCGTAGCGGTGGGGTAGCGGGTTCCACGCCGGAACAGCTGGATGGGGAGCTGGAATTCATGGCATCGGGTGTGGAGTGCTCCACCGGCGCCGACCTGGGTAATGTCTCCCTGACCACCCTCAGAAGGAATTTCGATCGGACCCTGGAGCTGTTTGGCGGGGTGATGATGACCCCTGCTTTTAATCAGGCGCGGTTTGATCTGGCGGTGAAGATGAGTCTTGAAGGGCTCCGACGTCAGAACGATGACCCCAAGGGGGTGGCGGAGCGGGAATTGCGTAAGGCAATCTATGGAAGCCATCCTTTGGGTCGCTACCCCACCCCTTCCACGGTGAAGGCCATCACCCGGGACGATCTCATCGCCTTTCATCGTAACTATTATCTTCCCAATAACGTCATCCTGGCCGTCTCCGGGGATATGGGCCGGCCTGAGTTGGAAGCAAAGCTGAATGCCGTTTTCGGGAGTTGGCGCAAGGGGAATCTGACCCTTCCCAAGGTTCCCTGGCCGGAGATGACCATGAAACCGGAGATGCTCTCCATAAAGAAGGAGATCGACCAGTCGGTGATCCGGATGGGGCATATGGGGATTACCAAGGATAACCCTGATCTCTACGCCATCAGGGTCATGGACTTTATTCTGGGGGGGAACGGTTTCAACTCGCGGCTCATGGCGGAAGTCAGGACCAAGGAGGGGCTGGCCTATAACGTTGCCGGTTATTTCGACGTAGGGCGGAAATTCCCCGGTATTTTCCTGGCCGAGACCGAGACCAAGTCAGCGACGACGGCAAAGACCATGGGACTCATGCTGCAACTGATGACAGGGATGACCCGGGAGCCGGTATCGGAGCAGGAACTGGCGCTGGCCAAGGAGTCCATGATCAACTCCTTTGTCTTCGGCTTCACCAAGCCGGAGATGATCGTCAACCAGCGGGCGCGTCTGGAATATTACGGTTATCGGCCTGATTATCTGGAAAAGTACCGGGACAATATCGCTCTGGTGACCCGGGATGATATCCTGCGGGTGGCCAGGAAGTACCTGCATCCGGACAAACTTGTCAAGGTGGTCGTGGGTGACGATGCAAAATTCGACAAGCCGCTGACCACATTCGGCCCGGTGCGACAGGTTATTCCGTAGGGACACGGCATGTTGTACTCCCACGGTGCGAATACTGCTTGACAAAAAGAGAGAGTACAGGCTATATGACTGGACTGTTGTTGTCCGATTGTCATCGGTCAGAAGCGGTGCAGACAAAAGAACGTCAGAGATAAAAACGGAGAGATGGCCGAGTCGGCCGAAGGCGCTCGCCTGCTAAGCGAGTATACTGGGAAACCGGTATCGAGGGTTCGAATCCCTCTCTCTCCGCCACTTACAACAACCGGCGCCGTTCGGTAACGTATAAAAGCCCTTGAGAAATCAAGGGCTTTTTTTATCTGACAGGCTGTGACCTGGAGGCGTAACTACTTCACTTTCTTCGCTTTTGAATCTCTCCTGCTTTCCCCGCACATGTATCCTCCTGAAAGTTGAAATCTTACGGTTATGGACTCTCCTCTCTTGATCTTGGATTCACCTGTAAGGTGAAAGGTTGTACTACGTTTCTCCAAGGATTTCTCTCTGTTCTTCGTGATTCTGTGGTGCGATTGCCGTTTTTAGAATGAAGTGCTTTTGGAACGCAAGTTGCATCCCTCCCGTGTCAACGTCGCGGAAGTTCGCGTAGTGTCAAATATCGGACACAATGGGGCGGCATGCAGGTCGATATTCCCGACATTCAATGGATCAGGTTCAGCGCCATGGGCTCTCCCTGTGCTATCGGCTACGTTGCCGCTTCCCATGAGGAGTCAGGGAGCTTTGAGAGTGATGCCGTCCGGTGGATCAGGAGTTTTGAAACTCGCTATTCCCGATATTCTCCCACCAGTTTGATCAGCAGAATAAATGAACGCGCCGGCCTCGAATGGGTTGAGATCGATCCGGAAACGGAGGCCGTTTTTGCTCTGGTGGATGAGGCGTACCGGATCACGGAAGGGATCTTCGATCCAACTGCGTTGCCGCTCCTACGGGTTTGGGATTACAGGGAGGTGCATGACGCCATCCCTGATAAGTACGACATCGATAAGGCGCGAGAGCTTATGGGGTGGAGCCGGCTGGAGCGACGAAATGGTGGCGTGCGTCTCCCCGAAAAGGGGATGGGAATTGATGTGGGAGGAATCTGCAAGGAGTACGCAGTGGATCGGATCGTGGAGATGGCGTTGCGGCGGAATATCAGCCGGATCATCGTCGATTTCGGCCAGGATATTCGTGTGCATGGCGACGCACCAGGGAGAGGATCATGGCGTATCGGGATGGAAAATCCGTTTAAGCCCGGAACCTGTTGGGCTGCTCTTGCCATTGCGGACGGAGCGGTTGCGAGCTCGGGCTCCTATTATCGTAACTTCACTCTTGGCGGTAAGGTGTTCGGACATATGGTGGATCCTCGCACCGGATATCCGGCGGAAAGCTGCTGTCGCTCGGTCACCACCGTAGCATTGAGCTGCTGGTTTGCCGGGGTACTTTCTACCGCCGCATATATTCTCGGGCCGGTGGAGGGGATCCGGCTTATGGAAAAAAATTGTCCGGCTGAGACATGTATTCTGACCGAATCCGACTGTTTCTCCACCGGGAAGTTTGGGGAATATCTGGTGGTGTGAACTTTCGGGTACGAGAATAATCCGACAGTTAAGGAGGATAGCGCCGATAAGAGAATCAAAAAGGTAGAGGGAGTTGTTGTTCCGTTATTTTTAGTTACGATACAAGGAGAATCTTATGTCAGTAGGATCGGTGGGATATACTAATGGAAATGCGGATCTCTGGGCTAAAATTCAGGAAAGTACACTGAGCAAGTTTACTGGAAATGCTCAGAAAAGTCAGGCTGAAGCACCGGCTGCCGCGCCTCCCGCGTATCACGGCGTTTCAGGAGCTTCACCCGGTTCCGGCTGGAGCAAGCTCAACGTAATGGGGTAGGTTCCCTGCTCTCTGATAACGATGAGTAACCTGTCATGCTTGTCCCGGAATATGCGACTTGGTCGTGCCCAGTCAGGCCAGGTCGCATATTGTTTAAAGCCGTGAAGTCAGGCGTAACTGTTGATAAGTTTTCCGTTGCCGTTGCCCGGATCAGGCGCCGACGTATTGATGAGTGCGACTGCATTCTGCCCCTGCTGCTCCTGTTGATTGAGCACCTGCTTGGCAACCAGGATGTTGCTTTGGGAAGTGAGCTTGGCGGAAGCCAAGCTGCTGCTTAGACCTGCGATGTCCATATGCCGTTCCTCCGTAAGTTTGTACACTGCTTATAGTTCATATCGGTGCGTAGTCGAAACTCTTGAGTTTTTTAACGCTTGCCCTTGGCTGACGGATTATCCGATAAGCAGCTAAATCAGTTCCTAAAGCCAATGGCGGGGATATCTGCGGTGATAGACGAGATTATTGGTAAAGAGGGCCACGAGCAGGAGGATCACCCCCCCTGCCAGGACCGGGACGAGGATGAATCCCTGCCCCACTGAGCCCTGTATGCCGATGAGCGCCGTGGCGCCACCCGGCGGATGGTTTGTGCCGGTGAGGTTCATGGCAAAGATGGCCAGACCAACCCCCAGTGCCATGGTGAGCGGGGTTGAACCGAAGAGGGCGACCATGAGGATTGCAACTCCGGCGGATACCAGGTGGCCGCCGATAAGGTTCCGGGGTTGGGCCAATGGTGATTCAGTGGCGCCGAAGAGGAGCACGGCCGAGGCTCCGAAAGAGCCGATGAGGAGAGGGTAGCCCACAAGGTTGGTTATCCCCACAATGGCCAGCATCCCCAGGGTGCCACCGAGAAAACTCCAGATGCAGTACTTCAGGGGAACTGTTTGATGGGATCCCCGCAGTGGAGCCCGGCAGCGTCCGGGGATACCGGCCAATCGGTTGCGCAGCGTCCGGGGGATGTTTAGCACAGAGGATGATCGTTGGTGGGACACGGTGGGACTCCCGGTTATTTCAGGAGCAATGTGCGCGCCTGTATCTGTTTTGCCGGCTGGAATTGACTCTTCACCATACCCCACCGCTCCGGGGAGAGGATGACCTGAGTCAAGAAACCGTCGATTTTATCCCATGGGGAGCCGGAGTCTCGTCTGATTTTATTTTCTTTTGTCGTTCACGTCATGGATGAGGTAGAGAGTTCATTTTCTGGATATAGGTTACCGTTCTGAGTGGGATACTTAGCTGATGACGCCTGATGTTTTCCATGCTTTCGGTGGTCAGGCGAGTTCCTCGCTCCACGATCAATACCCCGTTGATGCTGTAGAGGTCGCGCGTCAGCACCATGCCGACCCGCAGGTCACTGAATGGGATTTCCTGCTCGGAGGGAGATTGATGGGTGACGGGTGGGTCAATGAGCAGCTCCTTGAGGGCCAGATTGGCTGCGGCGGATAATGTCGGGTCGAAGAGCACCCCCATGCCGGCGGCTACTTTTCTGCTTACCTTGTATTTTGCGTCTTTTCCGGGAAACTGAACGAAGCTGTTCTCCATGAAGCTGGCCAGGTGGATGATCTTTCCACCCACGGTGATCTCTTTTCCGGAGAGTCCGTCCGGAAATCCGCTGCCGTCAAACGCTTCGTGATGGTGACGAATGTGGCAGCCTATCCCCTTCAACTCCTCGAAACTATCGATGGTTTTTTGTCCCCTGATCGGGTGGGCGCGGTAATTGGCGGCGTCGGCGCCACTTAACAATTCCACGTTGTCCATGAGGAGCCGATCCGACGAGCCGATGAGGCCGATATCGTGGAGGAGTCCTGCGTGCCGGATCTCTTCCACCTGCGCCCAGGGGAGATCCAGGGCTTTTGCCATTGACACCGCCAGGGACGCCACGGTGCGTGAATGCTTGCTGAGCCTTTGATCTCGCTGTTCCAGCAGGTCGGCTAAGACGAAGACGATGGCGTCGCTACTATTCTGTCTCCGGTCATGCTGCTGGTGAGACGCTTCGATTTTTTCCCGGATCAATGCCGTCTGTTTGAGGACCCGGTTCTTGAGAATTGCGATCCATTCGGTCAGTTCAGTATTGACGATATGTAGTTCTTTTGCATGTTGATCCAGCTTCAGATGAAGCCGGACTCGAGCACGCACCACCTCCCCGTTGATCGGTTTGTGGATGAAATCAACGGCTCCCGAGGACAAAGCCTGGGTTTCGCTTTCGGCGTCCAATTTCGCGGTGATAAAGATCACCGGAATAGCGCCTGTTTCCGGATCCTGTTTGAGGGTGGCGCAGAGTTCGTACCCGTCCATCTCGGGCATCATCACATCCAGCAGGATCAGATCCGGTTTTTTTACTTTTGCCAGGAGGGAGAGAGCTTGTCGGCCCGAGGTGGCGTAGTGAAGTTCATAGTCGTCCTTCAGTATCCGGAGCAGGATTTTGATGTTTTCGGGGACGTCATCGATGATCAGGATACTTGGTTGCACCGGAGAAGTTGATGTCATGGTAACCTCCTGTTTTTGCTCTTCATTAAGGAGAATAGCTCTGTTAGTTTTTTGCGAGGCGCCATTTTTTTTATTTGTTTTTTTTAATTTTTATTAATACTACTCTTGTTGTTGGTAACCGTCAATAATTATATTTGTTTTTTATTTCGATCGTTCCGGATGAGTAATGATCTTGAACCGCCCGATAGTTTTCACCTGTTGGAATTTCGCGTGGATTTTAGCCGGAGCGCCTGCTATAGTGCCGCCAGCCTGAAAAAGTACGTACAGGAGCCTGTTAAGTGTTGACTAAACGGATTATCCCCTGCCTTGACGTCAAGGGGGGGGGCAGTGCCGGGGTTGCGTGATGCCGGTACAGCGTCAATGGCCGGCATAGACCAGCCGATGACGCTTGATGCTATCCAAGTTGGCGCTGGTCAGGAGGGTTCCTCGCTCAACGATCAACACGCCGATGTTGTTGTGGAGATTGCGCCCCAGTTTCATGCCGACTCGCAGATCTTTGACGGGGATTTCCTCGCCGGATTCATCGGGGAGTGATTGTTCGATCAGCACCTCCTTGATAGCCAGATTTGCGGCGGAGGATAATGCCGGATCGAAGAGCACCCCCATGCCGGCGGCCACTTTTCTGCTTACCTTGTATTTTGCGTCTCTTCCGGCAAACTGCTCGAAGCTGTTCTCTATGAAGCCGGCCAGGTGGATGATCTTTCCACCCAAGGTGATCTCTTCTCCCGAGAACCCATCCGGAAATCCGCTGCCGTCAAACGCTTCGTGATGGTGACGAATGTGGCGGCCGATCCCCTTCAGTTCCTCGAAAGAGTCGCTGATCTGTTGTCCCCTGACCGGGTGGGCGAGATAATTGACGGTGTCGGCATCGCCTAACGATTTCACATTGTAGATGAGAAGCCGATCCGGCGAGCCGATGAGGCCGATGTCGTGGAGGAGACCTGCGTGCCGAATCTCTTCCACCTGCGCCCGGGGGAGGTCCAGGGCTTTGGCCATTGTTTCGGCCAGTGACGCCACTGTGTGCGAATGTTTGCTGAGCCGTTGACAGCGCTGTCTCAGCAGGTCGGCTAACACGAAGACGATGGCGTCACTGCTGTTCTGTCTCCGGTCATGCTCCAGGCGAGATGCTTCGATTTTCCCCCGGATCAACGACGTCTGTTTGTGGACCCGGCTCTGGAGGGTAGTGATCCATTCCGTCTGTTCCGCATTGGCGAGAAACAACCCTTTTGCATGTTGATTCAGTTTCAGATGAAGGCGGACTCGAGCTCGCACCACCTCCGTGTTGATCGGTTTGTGAATGAAATCAACCGCTCCTTCCGCCAAAGCCCGGGTTTCGCTTTCGGTGTCTGATTTCGCGGTGATAAAGATCACCGGAATATCGTGCGTTTCCGGATCCTGTTTGAGGGTGGAGCAAAGCTCGAACCCGTCCATCTCGGGCATCATCAGATCCAGCAGGATCAGATCCGGTTTTTTCGCTTTTGCAAGAAGAGAGAGCGCTTGCCGGCCCGAAGTGGCGTGGTGAAGCTCGTAGTCGCCTTTTAGTATCAGGAACAGGATTTTGATGTTTTCGGGGACGTCATCAACGATCAGGATACTCGGTTGCGCGGGAGAAGTTGTCGCCATGGTAAACTCCTGTCATGTTCTTCATTGGGGGTAACGGTCCTGTTGGCTTGCGTGGTGTGGTGGATAGTTTTATGTGTATCTGCTAATTTATCGCGCAATGCTACTCTTGCTATTGGTAACAGTCAATGATTATATCCGTGTTTGATTTCGATCGTTTTCGGATGAGAGGTGATAGCCAGGAGTACGGCAGTTTTTCACCTGTTGGAATTTCGCGTGGATTTTAGCCGGAGCGCCTGCTATAGTGCCGCCAGCCTGAAAAAGTACGTACAGGAGCCTGTTAAGTGTTGACTAAACGAATTATTCCCTGCCTCGATGTCAAGGGGGGGCGGGTTGTCAAAGGGGTGCAGTTCCTGGGACTCCGTGATGCCGGAGACCCGGTGGAGGTTGCCGAGAGCTACGACCGGCAGGGGGCGGATGAGCTGACTTTTCTGGATATCACCGCTTCTTCCGACGAGCGGGAGATCATCATCGATGTAGTCCGGCGGACCGCGGAGCGGGTCTTCATGCCTCTCACCGTGGGTGGCGGCATCCGGACCGTGGACGACATCCGGCGGCTTCTCAACGCCGGGGCGGATAAGACCTCCATCAACACGGCGGCGGTCCACCGACCGGAATTCGTTCGGGAAGCGGCGGAGCGGTTCGGCTCCCAATGCACGGTGGTCGCCATCGACGCTCGACGGGCGCCGGGAGAGCGCCGGTGGGAGGTTTACACCCATGGCGGGCGAAAACCCACCGGTATCGATGTTGTGGAGTGGGCCGTGAGGATGGAGGCATACGGCGCCGGAGAGATTCTCCTGACCAGCATGGACTGCGACGGCACCAAGGACGGGTATGATCTCCTCCTGACCAGGGCCGTGGTTGACGCCGTGAGCATCCCGGTCATCGCCTCGGGAGGGGTCGGCAATCTGGAGCATCTTTATGACGGCTTCGTGACCGCCGGCGCAAGCGCTTGCCTCGCCGCTTCCATCTTTCATTACCGGGAATACACCATCGGCGAGGCCAAGGAGTATCTCCAGGGCCGGGGTGTGGCGGTGCGGCTTTGAACCAGTTCTAAGTTCCGTGTTCTAGGTTCTACGTTTTGAACCTAGAACACCGAACCTAGTACCCTGTCCGGCTTGATATTGCGGTATGCACCCCAAGGAGCCCGAGTGAACCGTGATTCGTAAGATAACTCACCGACACGACGAAAAACAAAAAAGTTTTACCGCAAAGACGCAAAGGACGCAAAGGAACCGCAAAGTAAAAGCCTTTTTTGGGGTATACCGAAAAAGAATCCAGGTTCGTTTTTTTTCTCTATTTTCTTTGCGTACTTTGCGTCTTTGCGGTTCAAAGTATCACGAAACTTTAAGCCGGACGGGGTACTAGGTAGTTTTCGTTCATCCCAAGATGCACCGGATACTGAAATTCCTTCATCACCTCTTCCGATACGTTCATGGTATACATGAAGGCCGTGGCGATTTTCCTGGTGAACAGGGTGCTTGGTGGTTTGGTGTACGCCAAATACTGGAATAATAATCGTTCCATGAAAGAGCGCATTTCTCCGGCTACGGTGCCGAAGTAGATGGGCGAACCCAGGATTAAAGCATCAGCCTGAGCCAGCTTCTCCAAAACCGGGGTAAGCCCGTCGTTCATGGCGCAGCGACCGTAACTCTTGCCCCCCTTCAGTTTGCAGGAAAAGCAGCTGGTACATCCTTTGTAGGTCAGGTCATAGAGGTGAATGAGTTCAGTTTCTGCTCCCTGAGTCGCGGCTCCGGCCAAAGCGTATTCGAGCAGCGTAGCGGTGTTCCATTTTTTTCTCGGACTGCCGTTGATGGCGTAGACTTTCATCCCGTTGTCTCCTTGGGTTATTCAATTACTCGGTGTTCATCTCACCACGGGCCAACAGCTCATTCAGCTTTTTCTTCACTTGGGCGGTGAACATGGTCATCCATGGCTCCTTCAGGCACAACTAGTGCTATCAAGGTGTCATTGTTCGGCACTGTCATTCTTTAATCGTTGGATGATGGCTACTGTCTACAGGCTATCATATATCTGAAGCCGGTTGCCAATACCGTCTCACCTCGCTGATTCTTCACACTGTACTGAACTGTAGCGATGCCCTGCTGGGGTTTACTCTTTGAACGTCCGAGGTCGGACCAGCGGGCATCAATTGTCAGCAGATCATCAGGCCGCACAACATTGGGTAATTTTACTTTATCCATTTCCAGTCCGATAATGATTTCATAAGCGTGCAACGCATCAACCAATGACCTGGTACATGAAGCAAGGGTATGCAGCGATGATGCTATTATTCCACCGAATCGGGTGGCTGACGCTGCTTCAGGATCAACGTGGAATACCTGCGGGTCATACTTTTTTGAAAAATCGATGATTTCATCAATGCTCAGTGAAAACGGTCGGCAGGGAAGTTGTTCTCCATCCCGTATGTCGTCCCAATAACGCTTATTCTTCAAATTTCTGTTCCTCTCATTCTGAGCTGTCTCTTTATTTTTAAAACACCTTCAGCTATTTTCGGGATAGTTTGCTGGACTTCTTTGTCCAGTACCCAGTTTCCGGCATGTAGCATTCTGAATCCAGATCCGCCACTCTCGCCTGAAGATGCCGTTGGGCATCTGCTACAGCACTATTATACACGTATGGTCCGATCTCCTTCAGACAGTACTGAAGAAATAGGGATGCCTGTAAATCACCGATCTCGTTATCCATGTTTTCAGAAAGGTACCGGCGAATAGAGGTGATCAATGTCTGTTCAACATCCTTATTCAAGTTGATTTTCATGCTGCTCCTGATGTTTTCGGCTCAAGAAACTGTAGGAAGGTCTCCACCGGAAGCCAAACTGACCCCTGCCTCGGTGAAAGTCAGGTCAAAAAGCCTGTCCGGCAGTTCATTCATCCCCCGGCGGCAAATTCCAGGGCCGAGAGAAAATGTACGATGTTCACGGGTTCTCCTCCGTTTTTGTAGCCCAGCGGTTATGTTTGATCTTGCTCCGCTGTAGTTTGTCCGCCGGAACAGGGCTCTTCTCTTCGGCGGGATGACCGATCCCCAGAATGCATTCGACCTTGATCTCTTCCGGTAGCCCCAGCAGTTCCTGCAGATAAACTTCGGCGGATTGCTGATCGTCATGCTGACGGTTACGGATCTGCGCCCAGCAACTCCCCAGCCCCAAGGAAAGGGCCGTCATCTGGATGATGATCGCCGCAATGGAACAATCCTCAACCCACACGTCACTCTTACGGCTGTCGGCGCAGACCACGATGGCAAGCGGCGCACCTTTCAGGAATCCCGAACCGTGCGTTTTGGTGGCGGCAAGCTGATCGATTATTGCCGGATCGTCCACCAGGATGAACTCCCACGGATTTATCCCCCGTGACGATGACGCCCTCAGCGCCGCTTCCATAAGGAGTTCAACACTCTCAGGGGCTATCTGTTCAGACCTGTATTTCCGGATGCTCCGGCGCCGGCGTAGAAGTTCAATCATGGTTCCCCTCCCGATGGTTACCCAGGTACTGCTTGATCTTTGTAGCACCGACGATACACGAGCCATCGCGAGACCAGTTTAAGTGGAAAACGTGGCGCTCTCATTCAAATAAGGGAGCGCACTTCCGTAACCGTAAACCAGACAGCGTGGGTGACGGCAGCACCGGTCCCGGGCCCTACGGTCGTTTCGGCAATTTCTTTGATTTTTTCCAGCAAGGGACCGGACTCTTCAGTTTTCACCAGTTCCAGCGCCAAACGGACGCCGCTGAAGCCGGGACAGGAAACCTTGAACAAAAAAGATGCCCGCGGGTTCTCGGTGATGTTCCGATAGGTTCTCCCCTCGGTCATACCCCATACCATGGTCTGCTCATCCATGACGTGCGGCCGGGCATAGACCGCTGTGTTAACGCAGCCATCCTTTGATGCCGTGGCCATGATCCCCAGACCTTGCTGCCGGAACAATTCGTTCAAGTTCATATCATCTCCTTATTGGTTTGTTTCCGCTACCGCCTGACTTCCCGTGATCAACGCCATCTCCTGCAAGATCTGGCCGGTACTCTTCACCTGGGCATAGACCGCTCCAAGTGCCGCCATGAATGAAGCATGGACCTGTTCTGCCGGCACGATGATTTGCTCAAAGGTGAGATCTCTCGTGGCGCAGGCGTCGTGAATGACTCCGCAGGAGAACCCCAGGTCAAAGGCGGCCCTCACCGTGGCGTCCACGCACATGTGGCTCATCATCCCGCAGATCAGGAGGGTCTCCACTCCGTCGTCCCGGAGACGCTCCAGCAGGCCGGTACCCCGGAAACTGTTGGGGAACTGCTTGGTTATGACCGGTTCTCCAGTCAAGGGAGCGACGGCGGGATAAATCTCGGCTCCCACGGTATCGGGGAGAAAGAAGGTGGCGTCGGGCCGGGAAGAGAGGTGCCGGATATGGTAGACCGCACAATTCCGTTTCCTGAAGGCAGCAAGAAGTCGGGCGGACTCCGCAACCGCGGGAACGCTCCCTACCAGTTCCATCTTTCCGCCGGGAAAGTAGTCGTTCTGAATGTCGATGAACAAGAGCGCTGTTTTCATGAGCAATC
Organism: uncultured Desulfuromonadales bacterium; assembly: GCA_903929485.1. GTDB lineage: Bacteria > Desulfobacterota > Desulfuromonadia > Geobacterales > CAIOGM01 > CAIOGM01. Next base: position 1,664 of record CAIYUY010000067.1, on the reverse strand, counting down.
ACCACACCTTTCGACGCTAACGTCGGTTAACTCGCAACGGCAGACGGCACAGGCATTATTCCAGTCAGGGTGGCCTGCCGCCATGGCCCGGTTCTTCGCCTCAAGTCGCCTGACTTCAGCTTCCATCTCGTCATTGTACTGTTCTTCAAACATCTCATACCTCACTTCGGCCCCATTCAGCCCTTTGTACTCTCCCATCCCTACCCCGCTCACGATACTCATTGCGCGATATCAAGGCAGAATAGACAGGCAACAGTTCGGAGTTTCAGCTCGTGGGGTTAATGATTCTACAATTCGACTTAACGATTTCTTTACGATTACGAACGAGACGAGAGAACGTAACGAGTTGCTCGTCCTGCACCAATTCGTTCGATCAAACCCTCTTCCATAAGTCTTTGAAAGTCTACTGCAATCATCGGAGCTGAAACGTTAAATCGTTCCTGACAAATTTTGCTTGTCAAAGTCTCCCCTTGGGCCAATACCATCATCATACCGGTCGCTGATCACCCAGATATCCTGATCGTTACCATGCTGGGCCTCGACCATGGCCTGGGACGCTTCCGTCAACTCCATTAATGCTCCAAACAGCTCTTCTTCGGCAATTGTCATGGGATACATTCTCTCGATTGCGGCGCCACACCGATGGTCCCGCCGGACGACTATGCCTTGATGTAGGCGTTAATACCGATGGTCACAGGCTTGCCGTCGTCACTCGCCATTATCCCCGTCTGCTGCCGAAGAAATCGTTTGGCCCCTGAACGGTGCATTCCGGATTGTGGTACAGGAGCCAAACTTTTTCCACGTCATCCTGGTCCAGTTCATGGACACCTTGATTCACCGACGCTTCCATCCTCTGATTCCGCTCATAGTGATACAACCCCGTATCCTTCTGAATCACATCTTTCAGGGGAGAGATCGAACTCTTCGGCACAAAAAGGAAATCAGGACACCACTGGACGGTGGTCTGTCCGCCATCCTGGACGTCAAGCTGCTCCGCCTTCATAAGGATCAAACCCTATCTGGGTCAGGATCTCCCGGACGATTGCCGCATGAATATAACCGTCGGAGCCGAGACGGTCGCTGGCGGCCAGGGCGTACTTGCGCATCGCGGCGGCCAAGCGGGGGATATCCACTTCCACATCGAGTCCAGCGCGAGCCACCGCCCGGCGTTTAGCTGCTCCCATATATTTCTCCCCTACCAGGACAGTACCCAGATCCAGCCGGCAACCATCCCCTACCCCGCTCGTAACACCCGTACCAATACCATACGAGTTGATCTCCGGCGCAGTAAGGTGATTCGCAACAAAGAACATACCCGACAGAAACCCGTTTACCCTTCCTCTTAATACGAGAAGCAAACTCATGGAGTTGCTGATGTGTCATCTTCAACATACCCCGATTCTTCTTATCTAACTTATCAGGTGTATGCTCTGCAATAGCCATTGCCATTCGTTGTTTGTTGCTAGTACTTGGCATATTAGCCTCCCTGTAATTTCAATATCTGAACTTACGGTTCATCTCTAAACGGGTCGACGCTATGTGCAATCAATTCCTCAACAGTACCTTCAAAAGGCCCTTCCTCAGTCCCGAATGGGTCATCAACAAGTACCTCATGTCCAAACATATCAAGCTTTCGATTCCTATCCCACATTGCCCTAAGAAGG
>CAIYUY010000066.1 GCA_903929485.1 uncultured Desulfuromonadales bacterium | reverse complement strand
GTATCCATCTCGCTCCACCGCGTCAACCGATTGTAGTTGCCCAACCAACATAAAATCCAAAAGTTCAAGCATTTACTGAAGGTTAGCTATTCATCTCAACGCTACATATAGTATTGGTGGAGCAAACTGGATACCCCCTTTTGCGGATTATATGTCTGACTTCTTTCTCTTACCATACCATTTCTGTGACCGTCACCGGTCGGCGGATTTGTTGCCATTATTATTATCTCCTCTTGCTTGCGGGTTGCGGAGGGGGACCACTCCCCCTCCTGGTTGAATTTAAGCATCTACCCAAATTGGGAATGCTTTTTTCCGTACTGACTTGCGTAAAGACGAACACCCTTAATGGTGATGTACGCGACGTAAATCAGAAGCTTCCCCGGTCTCTCCACAATTTCCATGTGGGATACCTACCTTTCCGATAGGCGATTTTAGACCTTGCAAGCAGGGATTTTGTTTGTTATCCTGAACCCTATCACGTTTCCCGTTGCAATTCCCCAAAGCCTATCAATTTGGGGGAAAGCCTTGATGTTGGCGCATCAGGGCTTTTCTAATTCTGCATCTTCAACGCTTTTAACCTCACTTTTAAAAACGATATATTTACCGCTAAGTATTCTGCTATATCAGACTGACTAACCCCATCCATTATCATCATGCGGAGTGGTTTTTCCGGCATCAGCAACGCCCCGGCGAATCTCCACGCTTGCCATTCCGGGTTACAGTAAACAGGGATATTGTCCTTCCTGTACAGTTGAATACTGTCGTCACCCTTTGCCTGCCTGAATACTTGATTGCGCTTGATCGTCCGCAGTTGCGGAACATGCATAATGCAATGTCCGGTTTCATGCGCCAAGGTCGAGCGGAAAAAGTTGACACTAAACGGGTCTTCGGCAAGAGCTGCCTGGATCTCAAGACGATTCTCTGCACTATCGGTTAGACCGAAAATTTCAGGGGGTAAATCATTGGTGTAGATGGGAGTAACACCAGTCATATCCTCAAGCTTTGTATCAACAAAGCGGTTGACATCGAAGGCTGCATTCCCAGTCAACACCTCTGGCTGATACTGTGAAATAATTTTTGTGGCGAGTAATTCGATTTTGTCGCCACTGGTAGGCTGGAACAAAAAGCTAGGGAACGTCATTCGGATGACCCTTCTTTTTCATCACATTTATCATTTCAGTAAGATCCTCTTCAGAACAGTAATCCGCTGCACGCAATAGCTGCATATTCAAATCTGGTCGTTTTCGGAAAATTGTTCTTACCTCCAACTGCATGTTCATTTCGGCTTGCGCTGCTTTCACCAGAGAGCCATCTTTGAGTTCAAGAAACTCTTCAATTTTCTCGACCACCTCCAGAGATGGTGCCTTGCGCCTTTCTTGCTCCATGTCGGAAATGTAACTTAACGATAGCCTGGCTACCTGGCTGACCTCCTTCAAGGTCTTTTCTTGTCTTTTTCGAGCCGTCTTCAAAAGCTGCCCGAAACTCATGGTAGCGTCTCCTTTCACCCGTTGTGTTCACAACATGTCAGTTACGCAGTTTCTGCGTAAGTTCACCATACTCTATGGTATAAATGCAAGTCAAGGTGTTTTACGCAAAATCTGCGTAAAAAGTTTATGGGTAGACTAGAAACGATTGCACTTCTATATTTTGTGGTCATTATTAAGGTGACCACAAGATATGGCACAATACAAATATTGTTAACCCCCTAACACTTTTATGGCATGTCCTCGATGATGACCGTTTCGTCCAAAGATCAGGGGAGACCATGAAACCAGAATGCACCTTTCCTGGAATTTCTACAAAAAAAATGGCGACGGAGAGCATGTTCTGCTCATCCAACGCCGTTTTATCCGATCCGAAAGAAATCGGTGAAAAAGCCGACTAAAAGGCCCCTGCCTGCTTGCCTGCTGCCTGGGCAAGATCATCGCCAACTCCATTTCATGAAGAGGGAGGTTGTAATAAATTGTTTGATCTATAGTAGAGTTGAGGCGTGAGGACGAGGGAAATCTTGATGAATTTGCACAGGACCCTGGGAAAAGCAGTTCACAAGCGCGACCCGTACCTTGCTCTCTTTACCCCCTCACCCTGTCCTCCTTCTGCCTTGACGTTATCCGCCATGCTTGAGCAGGTACTTATTGGATATCACCTTGAACGATAGTTTACCCTGATTAGATCGTGTCTCATCAATGGAACGGAAGACTACCCCCTCGCGTTCCGCATGCGGGTTGAGAAGGGACTTGCCTTGAGCATATTCGAGAAACCGGGCATGATCGAAGCCGGCCTTGTGAAAATTTTCCGCTACGACCGGCACCCCTTTGAGGCCGAAATCATCCAGTAATGCGCGGTAGGCCGCGACCGGAAGAAAACGCTGCCTTGTTATGTCAAAGATATTGAAGATGAAGATATCCTGCCCTTTTAATCCGTAAAGGTTCGACTGGATGCCGTAGCCGACAACCTCACCCTGCAAGGCAAGATAACACCCCGTCCGGGCATGATAGTTACGCAGTTTCGCTTCAATATCATAGCGCCTGACAAGCTTCCAAAAGGTCTGATCCGGAGTCTCACAAAACTCCCAGTTCCTGCCACAGACATGGAGACCAACCTCGTCGAAAATAACCGAACAGGATGTGCCGTCGAGCTTCTCCGAGACAAAGAACGGCATACCGGAAAAAGTTTCAATAGCGAGGTTTTGCACCCGCTCCTCGTCGGTTTTTGGCGCACTGCCTGGGTAAGCGCCGACTACCTCACCCGATATTGCCGCCGGAATAGGGGGCTCATAAAGGAGTATGCCCATAAATCCGGAGACATCCTCTCCCTCGGCATAATTCCCGACTGTCAGCACTTCGTCTACGTTAAAGACGATCCCCTGCGACAAGGCGCCACGGAACTTTTTGGTGCGAAGGCGAAACTTGTCTTGCCGCAAAAACTCATACTGCCGCAGTTCCGGGAAAACCGAATCTATCTCGCAATAGACAACCAGCATGCCGGGTTTTATCTCCTGCGCCTTTTTCACCACCACCTGCCAACCGCCGAAGAGAGCCAGCTCTATCGTATCGGCGTCCTCAATCGGTCGTATCTCATCAACTTTCCGGATTGTTGCCAGCTTTCTCATAAATTCATCCACTCCAAACATTTCCGGATTGTTGCCAGCTTTCTCATAAACTCATTTACTCCGGATATATAACGTGTGCCGTCCACTCAAGCGGCGGATAAAACTGAAGATCAGGTAATTGAAGACACTGTCCCCGGAATTCCCCGAGTTTTCAATGATATTTTTCATGGCAGGTCGAAGCTGCGCCCGCCATCACCCCACCAGCACCACCACGCTCTGAGGTGGCGCCAGGTAGACCTTCCCCTCCCCTTCCAGCGGAGCCTCTTCCCCCGGTTCCCGGAAATCATCACCGGCGGGAAGAGCGGTGTCAACAATCCTGCGCCAGGCGCCGCCATCACCACGGGGGGGGAGCTTCACCTTCACCGGGCGATTTCCTCCGTTCAGGATGAAAAAAAGCAGGCATCTCCTCCCTCCATCCCCCACCTCGGCCAGCTGAAAACAGAGGATTCGCTTGGTGGGATGGTCCCAGACCGGATGTTTCAGGTTGTGGTCATACCAGACGATATCGCAGAGACCATCCGGCGTCACGCAGCCGTCGAAAAACTTCTTCCGATGAAGAACCCGGTACCGGTGGCTCATGGCGATGGCCTTGCGACAGAAATCCAGGATGTCGGAGTTCCGCTC
>CAIYUY010000065.1 GCA_903929485.1 uncultured Desulfuromonadales bacterium | reverse complement strand
ATTCCTGACACTGAAAGACGTGGAAGTTTCCCAGTCCACCCTCAGGTTGTCTGACTCAATCTGCCCATCAGAAGGAGCCGTTGCTACGGATAATCAATCTGTTTCTGTCTGAATTATCGAGCTAAATCTTTTTCAACATCCCTGACTTGTCTGACTCTCTGGGCAGGTTCCCTCGTTTCATATCCTCTGCCAGTCGCCATTTATCAATCCGGTTCTCTGCTGACATTGGCTGTCAATGGGCAAGCTGATATTCCCACGCGACGAGCTTGCTGATCAACGCGAACCGATTCTCCATGGTTGCTTCAGAGAGCCGCCGGACATGGCTGCAGACTGCAGCACACCGTGTCCGCTGGTTTGCCAGCAGAGCCTTCAGCTTGTTCTCCCAGAAAGCCCGCTGCAGGATCAATCCCCCGAACACCGCTCGCTCCCCAAGTTGAAAGGCTAAATCCTTCTCCGGTGAACTGCCCGTGTATTCCGCCACTACTGTGGCGTACTCCGCTTCAAGTCCCTGAAGCCAGACAGGCCGCTCCACCGCGGCATAGTCGCGTAGCAGTTCCTCCTGACGACACAGGTCGAGCTCCTCCCGGCGACTCATAATCACCTTGACCAGGTAGCGGTGCGCCGTTTTGCTGCGCAAGCGGCCTTTCTCCCATTCTGCGCCAAAGATCGCCAACCCTTGGCGAATCGCTTCGGGAGTAAAGCGACCAGCGAGCCAGCCCCGGATGCTTCCCGTGGCGTCCAAGACGGCAAGTTCTAAACGCTTGAACCCCTCATCCAATAGGGCCCGGCTGACCGCCTTGGTCGGCAGGAGATCAACCCGCTTTTTTTGGGTGTGGTCGGTATGCAACTCTTCGATGAAACGTCGATCCTTCTCGGGATCGGAACAGGTGCCACGCAGGACGCTTTCCCGGCTCTCGCCGTCAAATTCGAAACGACCCGCATGGTTCATGCCGGCGGTATAGGTCCGTAGTGCCTCGCGCACCGCCGATTTTATCAACAGTTCGTCACTGCGGTCATCGAAGACGAGAACGCCCACCGTCTGTTCGAATTTACCGAATTCACCCTCCATCCCCGCCTTGTTCTCGCCCCGAGCCGGAGTTGCCGGAATCATGATGGTGGTCTTTTCGATGTGTTCCCGCAGATCACGTTCATCATGAATCGGTTTGTTGTCATGAAGCAGTGCCTGTGGCGCACGCCCCAGAAACGTACAGCTGCCATCGAAGGCCTCTTTAACACTGGCGGCGGATTCGGTGTCGGTCACCACCACCGCAGTATGGCAGGAAGTGGCCTGATCGATGATCCCTTGCCAGTTGTACTGCCGGATCTCGCCACTGCCGGTAAAGACGACCGTCACGGTTTTACCATCCGTCACCAGAATGCTGCCGGGACGGCAGCGGGTGGTAGCCCCGCGATACCGTGGCCCTTTGCCGGAACGTAGGGGGAGCTGGCCCAGAATGATCAATACCCGGCGAATCGCAGCCGGCGCCAGATGCATACGAGCGGCTTCGTATTTTAAAAACTCGCGAAAGCTCCCCTCCCATGTGGAGTAATCCTCGACTATTTTCCGGGCATCATTACTGGCCCCGTCGGACACAACAGCAGGTGTCCGCAGGTGATGTTCCTCATAGGACTGCTCCTGGTCTTTGATGAGCCATCCCCGCAGCGTTTGACAGGGTACCTCAACCTGGGAACAAAAGAGCTCTGTGGAACCGTTCCACTCGTCATGAAGATCGAGGATAAAGCGCGTAAAACCGGCACTGTACGTGGTACGTCCTTCATCATGAACCACCACTGCACCTGGATGGCTCAAGCGGAACCGTAAAATCTGCACCAGCAACTGCTCGCCGCTCTCCATCACGACGGTGGCTACGGCAACCGGTTGACTCGGGCGGCCAGGACCGGCAAACTCAACCTTCTCCAAAGCCTCTTCCAGCTGCTTGATGCGTTCATATACCTGAGAGCGGTTGACCTTGGCTCGTTTGCAGATCTCGGTCAGCGGTCCTACCAAGTTCACTCCTCGGTTCTGGGAGAGCTCTTGTGAAAATTTGTGCAGAGCGATGATAGTCAACTTGTCATTCTGGCAATTCTGGAGTAGATTCATGATGGATAGGGTGGTCCGTTGTGGTGTTTTTGTGTTTGGCGACTTGATTATGCCGCAACAACCACCCTATTCAAACCATTATCCCATAATCTTTTGCCCCATCAGCCAGATTTGCGGTTTCCCTCCATGGGAGCTCACCCGAAACAGGTCCAACCCCCGGCTGTCCGAATTCGTCAACTCCGGTGTCTCCGCTCCCAACCCCTGCTCAATTCTCTTGAGAGTCTGCTCCACCACCCCGTAGTAGCGATCCGCTGGAACCAGCAACCCGCCCAGGCCATGATGCGTCCGTCGGTGGTTGTAATGATCCACCCACCGCCCGATACTCCGTGCCGCATCCGTCAGGTCCATGAATTCGGTCTGCTCCACGCATTCCTTCTGGAAACTGGCGTTGAGCGCCTCGACCTTGCCGTTGACCGCTGCTTCTTTGGCCAGGTAATAGTTGACTTCGTACTCCTCCAACAGCGCTTCAAAACGGGACAATCCTTTCCAGGAGTGAAAGGCTGAACCCCGGTCACTCATCACTCCATCAGGACGGCCATAGCGCCGCACCGCCTGGTCGAAGCTCTCAATCACCGGATCGGCTTGCTCCGTCGGCACCATGGCCCACCCCGCGATGAACCGGGAAAAATCGTCTTCGATGAACAATACGCACTGCTTCTGTTTGTGAATGAAGAAGTGGTAGAAATCCAGGTGATACAGTTCCCGAGGACGGCCCGCTTCGTAACGCCCCACATGTTCCTTGCGCTTGAGTTTCGGCGGCAGATAACCTTGCTCTTCCAAGACATTGCGCACCGTCCCCACCGAGACCCTGAACCCGCTACGTTTGAGCATGTTACGGATTTGGCTCGGACCATATCCGGGGTGCTGACGCCACATGGCCAGGATGCGTCGGTCGCGTTGCGCCTTGGAATCCTCCTCTTCGGTTGCCGCCGGTTGGAACTCTCCCGTTTCACTCCCCCGGCGCTTAGCCGCCTTGCTCCATTCGTACAGGGTGGTCTCGGTGACCCCGTACTTCACGGCCGCCAATGCGACGTTCTTCTCCAAGACAAACGCCAGAATCTCCCTCTTCAGTGCCGGTGCGTAGCGCTTGCCACGAGTCGGATACGCCTTCTTCCTCTCAGTCTGTTCTTCGGTTCCATCGATTCCTTCGCTCATCGTCAGTCCCCCTCTCTTCGTGGTGCGGTTGATGAGAGGAACTGGGTGCTTCGATGACCTTCATGTCAGGAATTTCCCTGCCATTCCTGATGCTGAATTATAGACTGCGACATGTACTCATCTCTTCCCCACTTGGTTTTAGCTTTTCACGGTTGTGATAAATCGGTTGCGGACGAAATCATCTCCTCGGGGACCAGTCAACTCCACCAAAGCCAGAATAATTATGATTGGCTCGGCCCCGGCATCTATTTCTGGGAAAACAATCCTCTTCGTGCCTTGGAATACGCTAAATATCTTCGAGACAATCCACGT
>CAIYUY010000064.1 GCA_903929485.1 uncultured Desulfuromonadales bacterium | reverse complement strand
GTATATTAGAACGGTTGACATCGGGACGCTGTCGGTGCAGAGATTGACGGTTTATGGACATAACCGAAAAAGGAGGTTACACAATGGAAAGAAATGTTCAACAGGGGATAAATTTGCTGAAAGGGCAGGGGAAATGGATTCTCATTCTCCTGATCGTCGTATTCGTCTTTCCCATCGCCAGGGGGTCTCTGATTAATTGGCGAGTCATCGAGCCGGGGTACACCGGAATAAAGATCAATCGACTCATCAATCGCGGTGTGACCCGGGAAGACATCGTCACCGGCTTCGTCTTCTACAACCCCATTCAATCCACCGTGGTGGTCTATCCGACTTTCATTCAGAGGGTCGCCTGGACCCAGGATCTCCATGAAGGGTCGCCGCGCAATGAAGAGCTGACCTTCAATACGAAGGATTCCGTCCCGGTGGATATTGACGTGGCTGTCAGTTACCAGCTGGAGTCCTTACGTGTACCGGAGTTTTACACGAAATTTCGCGCGGACCAGATCGACTCCTTTACCCATGGCTTCCTGCGAGATACCACCAGGAATATCGTGGCGCAAATTGGTTCCGAATATACCTTTGACGATATTAACGGCGCCAGGAAGGAGGAATTTCTGGCAAAGGTCGGAAAAATGCTGGGGGAAAACGTCAAGTCATACGGCATCATCGTCCAGCAGTTCGGCCTCATCGGCTCCCTTCGGCCTCCCAAGGCTCTCCTTGAAGCGGTGAATTCCAAGACCCAGGCGATTCAAAAGAGCATTCAGGTGGAGAATGAAGTTCGCCAGGCGGAGGCGGAGGCGAAGAAAAAGATTGCCATCGCCAACGGCGAGGCCGCAGCCAACCGGGCCTTGGCCTCTTCCCTGGATCCCAAGTTGCTGGAGTGGGAAAAGCTTCAGATCATGAGGCAGCAGATCGCCAAGTGGGACGGCAAGATGCCGGGAGTCATGAGCGGAGCGAACATGCTGCTTAATCTTCCGGCGCCGAAATAGTAGAGAGAAAACCGGGTTAACCTTATAACCTCTGAACCGCAAGGACGCAAAGAACGCAAAGTGCGCAAAGAAAATAGGGGGAAACGACTAAACCCTGATTCCTTTTTGGTCTACCCCAAAAAGGGTTTTCTTTGCGGTTTCGTTGCGTCCTTCGCGTCTTTGCGGTGAAATGGTTTCGTTTCCAACCGTTGGATCAGAGTTGCTCGTAGGCCGCTTCCGGAGACCCCAGGATTAATTCCGGATCATCGGCCTCGGTGTCGGTCTCTCCGTTCAAGACCCGAGTCATCTGGGCCATATCCAGCTCATTTTCCCACCGTGAGATCACTACCGTGGCCACGCCGTTACCCACCAGGTTGGTGAGGGCGCGGGCCTCGGACATGAAACGGTCGATTCCCAGGATGAGGGCCAGACCGGCCACCGGGATGGTGGGGATAGCGGCGAAGGTGGCGGCCAGGGTGACGAAGCCGCTCCCCGTGACACCGGCCGCTCCCTTGGAGGTGAGAAGAAGCACCCCCAGGATGGTGAGAGTCTGGGTCATGGTCAAGGGGGTGTTGGTGGCCTGGGCCACGAAGAGCGCCGCCATGGTCAGGTAGATGGAAGTTCCGTCCAGGTTGAAGGAGTAGCCGGTGGGAACGACCAGCCCGACCACCGACTTGGTGCACCCCAGATTCTCCAATTTGGCCATGAGCCGCGGCAGGGCCGACTCGGATGATGAGGTTCCCAGCACGATGAGGAGCTCTTCCTTGATGTACCTGAGGAACTTGAAGATGTTGAAGCCGCAGAGCTTGGCGATGGTTCCCAGAACCACGAAAATAAAAATAAGGCAGGTGAGGTAGAAACTCCCCATGAGCAAGCCCAGCTTGGAAAGGGAGCCGAGTCCGAACTTGCCGATGGTGAAGGCCATGGCGCCGAAGGCGCCGATGGGGGCCGCCTTCATGATGACGTTGACGACACCGAAGAAGACATGGGAGACCTGATCGATGAGTCGAAAGACCACCTTTCCCCGCTCACCAAGAGCGGAGAGGGAGACGCCGAAGAGGATGGCGAAGAAGAGAACCTGAAGGATATCTCCCTTGGCAAAAGCGTCTACAACGCTGTTGGGAATGATATTCATGAGAAAGTCCACTGTCGTGTGGGCTTTCGCCTGTGTGGTGTAGGCAACCAGGGACTTGGTGTCCAGTTTGGTCAGGTCGGCGTTGAAGCCGGCCCCCGGTTGAATGATGCTGACCACGGTGAGACCGATTGCCAGGGCCATGGTCGTCACGATTTCGAAGTAGAGAAGAGACTTGGCGCCGACCCGCCCTACCTTTTTCATGTCCTCCATCCCCGCGATGCCGGTGACCACGGTACAGAAGATGATCGGTGCGATGATCATCTTTATGAGCTTGATGAAGCCGTCACCCAACGGTTTCAGCTCGCTCCCTGTTTCCGGGTAGAAATGCCCCACGGCTATCCCCGCCGAAATGGCAAAGATGACTTGAAAATAGAGATGTTGGTAGAACTTTTTTTTGCCCATGACTTTCTCCTTGCCGGTTGTTTACGTCGGTTGACGATAATATGCTCGGTTGAAATGAGATACCGTTTGTTTTTAGCTCTACCTTCCCTCTAGCAAGCATGATACCAAGAAGGCGACTTCATGTAACATGCCGAAGCACAACGATAAAAATGGTAAATGCCGAAGCCGTTTCCGTGAATGGTCATAGATAAAGTTATGACCTGAACTCATTCTGGCGACGTAAACATCGTGGAAACGGTCAGTTGGATGAGTATAACCAGGGTTATGGTCATAACTTTGGTTATACTCATTGAGATGATGACTCGGTCCAGGAGGGTAGTGGCTATTCCGGTTTCGCGCGGTGTAGCGTGCTGTTCTGTAATGATGTATACGGTTATGCGCTGTCGGTGGAGGCGTCATGTTGGTGGTTGTACGGTTTTAGGATTGCTTTTCGGTTGTTCCTCATGCTATTTCGTACATTGAGACCTCATGGAGGTCACTGAGAGAGCTAAAACGGAAGTTCAAGAGGAGGTATGCCCATGGCAAACTGGAAATGCGTCGCGTGCGGTTTCACCAAGGAGGGGCGCTGCAAGCCCCAGAAATGTCCCCAGTGTCAGGAAAAGGGGAAATTCGAGAAAGAGGCGGAGTAACCTTCCCGTGGATACTCGTCATGACCACCAGCGCCTTGAGCCGATTTGCCGCCGGTTCGTCTCATTAACTGTATAGTGGGCTTTCTCCCTGATTCTCACCGTTGATTTGCCTTGATAATGCTGCTTCACCTGTTATAATCAGCCCGCTTCGGATCTTACGCGCCCAATCAGGGCAGGAAGGTTGATAAAAAAACCGTGGACTGGAACTGCTGCTGGACAAAGGAACAGATCGAACCGGGTGAGTGCCCGAACATCCGCGAAGGGGAGGATGCTCTTCGCTCTCTCCTTGCCCGGCGCATCGTGGAAAAGTGTTTCTATTGCGACCGGTTTCGCGAGGACCTCCGTCTCGTTGCCCAAGGTGAGCAGCCCCTTATGCGACTCGTGCCGTTCCTCATTGAGGGTCTGCGCGACCAGAAGAGCCAGATCGCAGCCATGGCCGGCTCTCTGGACAGCAGGAACCAGGAGATCAGCTTCCTTCACGAGCTGGCGGAAGTTCTTCAGACGACCATGAATCTGGACGAGGTTCTGTCGGTGGCGATGACCGCCATCACTGCCGGCAAAGGGTTCGGGATGAACCGGGCGTTTCTGCTCCTTACCGACAAGTGTCAGCACAACCTGGGGATCGGTCCCCGAAATCTTCAGGAGGCCTGGCAGACTTGGGAAGAGATAGCTCACCATAATTATTCGCTCACCGAGATGGCCTCCCAGTTTTTTACCACCAAGTTGCGAACGGAAAAAGCCAAGTTTCATGATATCCTCACCCGACTGGGCGCCCTCCTTTTCGAGGAGGGGCATATCCTGCACCGGGTGCTCCGTGATCACCGGCCGCTCATGGTGGACGAAAGGACCCGCGCCGGGGAGGGAGATAACGGGCTCTCGGAACTCCTTGACGTGGACAGCTATCTCATCATGCCGCTGATCTGCCGGAACCGGGCCGTGGGGGTCATCGTTGCCGATAATTATGTGACCCACAAGACGATCACCCGCCAAGATATGGAGTCGCTGGAGACTTTTGGTTATACGGTGGCTTTCGCCATTGAACGGGCGTCGCTCTACGACCAGCTCCAGGAAAAGATTGAACGGCTGGTTGACGCCAACGAACAGCTTCTGGAACAGCAGGAACAGATCGTCCGGATGGAAAAGCTGGCGCTGGTGGGGGAGATCACCTCGTCCATCGCTCACTCCATCCGGAACCCCCTCATGACAATCGGCGGCTTTGCTCGCTCCCTTCTTCGAAAAAAAGCCGACGATGATCCCTTGCGTGAACACCTCCAGTCCCTCGTTACCGCGGCTCAGCAACTGGACGACGTGCTTAACGAGGTTCTGACCTCTTCTGATTCCCTGTACCCCACGAGGGACCAATGGGACGTTAACCTCCTGGTTTACCGGGTTAATGATGACCTTTCGGAGCGGTTGGCCCAGCGTGGGATCGCCATCAGGTTGGACCTTAATCAGAATCTCCCCATGGCTTACATTGATTTTCGTCAGATTACCTTCTGCGTTAAGACCATCATCATTAACCTATTGGACTCCCTTCCCGACGGGAGTGAGGTGACGGTGAGTACCCGGCTGATCTCCGAGGGAATACTTCTTGAGGCCTCCGCGACGCCGGTTCCGTTGGGACACACGGTGAGCGGACTTGGGCTCATGGTCTGCAGGAACCTTTTGGAAAAACAGGAGATACCATTTGTCACAACCACCAATGACCAGGAAATCAGCTTCAGGATAACGGTCCCGATCGAAAGGAGAGAGTGATGGCGCGCTTACTTGTTATTGATGATGAGGCGAATATCCGTTTGCTGTACGCCCAGGAGTTGGGGGATGAAGGGCACGAAGTGGTGACCGCCGCCACGGTTGCCGAGGCGCTGCAACGCCTGGATGAACTGAGTTTTGACCTGGTTATTCTGGATATCAAGCTTAAGAGTGAGAGCGGCCTGGATCTCCTCCAGCAGATCGTCAGGGAGCGGCATAATCTCCCTGTTATCCTCTGCTCGGCTTTCTCTTGCTACAAGGATGATTTTTCCGCCTGGCTAGCCGATGGGTATGTGGTGAAATCCAGCAATATAGAAGATCTTAAGGTGGAGATTGACAAGGTTCTCGGCAAGAAATCCCACAGGAGCTGATCCTTTCTCCCGGTGGTTTTTTTCGTTCCTACTACAGCTCGGATGTCCGGAAAAGGAGACATTTATCCTATGAAAGCCGTTATCATGGCCGGCGGGTTCGGCAGCCGCATCCAGCCCCTCACCTCCGGCATGCCCAAGCCGATGATTCCTCTGGTCAATCGCCCCATCATGCTTCATATCGTGGAGCTCCTCAAAAAGCACAACATCACCGAACTGGTCATGCTTCTGTATCACCAGCCCGAGGTGATCAAAAAATTTTTCCGGGATGGGAGTGATTTCGGGGTTCGGATCACCTATGTGACCCCCCTGGAAGACATGGGGACTGCCGGTGCGGTGAAGTGCGCCGAAAAATACCTGGGAGAGCGGTTTCTTCTCATCAGCGGCGATCTCCTCACCAACTTCGATCTTCAGAAGGTTCTGGACTTTCACGAGGAGAGTCAAGCCCTTGCCACCATCACCCTCACTCCGGTGAAGGACCCGTTGCAGTTCGGCGTCGTCATCACCGATAAGGATCGAAAGATTATCCAGTTCCTGGAGAAGCCGGGGTGGGGCGAGGTGATCTCCGACACCATCAACACCGGTATCTATGTCCTGGAGCCGGAGGTGCTGGCTTTGATTCCCGAAGGTGAGAACTACGACTTCTCTCAGGATCTTTTTCCAAAGCTCCTGGAGATGGCGGCCCCCCTCTACGGTTTCACCGTGAAGGGGTACTGGCGGGACATCGGCAACACCGACTCGTACCGCGAGGCCCATCACGAGATCTTCAAGGGAAAGGTCAACGTCCGGATTGACGAGCCCAAACAGGATGTGGTGGGGAAAGACCTTCGGATCGGTGTTGACGCGAAGCTGGCTGACTCCGCAGTCCTGGAAGGGACGGTGATCATCGGCGACAATTCGCAGATCCTGGGGAGCTCCGCCATCAAGGATTCGGTCATCGGTCGCAACTGCACCATCGAGGCCGGAGTGAAGTTGGTCGACTGTGTGGTCTGGGACAATGTCTACATCAAGAAGGGGGCCCACCTCACCGGTTCCGTGATCTGTAACAATGTTCGGGTGGGGCAGGGGGTGGTCATGGAGGAGGGGGCCATCGTGGCCGACGACACCTCCATCGGCGAAGACGCCCTCATCAGGCAGGATGTTAAAATCTGGCCTCGCAAGGTCATCGAAGGGGGCTCCATTGTCTCCGGCAACCTGATTTGGGGTGAGAAATGGAAAAAATCCCTCTTTGAGGGGGCAATGATCAAGGGGCTCACCAACATCGAGCTTACCCCGGAGTTCATGGCCAAGCTGGGATGCGCCTATGGGAGCACCCTCCCCAAGGGGAGTTACGTCATTACCGGCCGCGATCCGCTCCGCTCCTCCAGGATGCTCAAGCGGAGCTTCATGAGTGGTATCCTCTCCGCCGGGGTCAACGTTCGCGACCTCCAGATGACGCCGCTTCCCGTGCTCCGGTACAAGCTCAAGACCTTCGGAGAGGTAGGGGGGGTCTATTTCCGCCAGGGAACCGACGATCTCTCCTCCACCGAGGTGGTCTTCCTGGATGCCGATGGGCTGGATTTTTCCAGCGGCATGGGGAAAAATGTGGAGCGGATCTTCTACAAGGAAAATTTCCGACGGGCCCACTATTCCGAGCCCGGTGGGATCGCCGATATGACCGGCAACATCTCCGCTTACTACCGTGAAGGGTTCCTTCGCGCCCTTGACGGAACACTCAAGAAGAATGTCAAGGTGGTTATCGACTTCAACTATTCGCCCGCCAGCCAGGTTCTCCCCGCTATTCTCAACGAACTGGGGTGCGAGGTCATCGGTCTCAACGCCTATATCGATAAAGAACGGGACGTCAACCTGGAAGAAGAGAAGACACAGGGTTTGGATCAGTTGGCAAAAATCGTCCCGACTCTGGACGCCCAGGCCGGTTTCTGGATCGATCATGCCAATGAGGCGGTCATCTTGGTGGACGAGACCGGCGCGGTGCATGCCGACGTTCAGCTCCTCACCCTCATGACCGCGCTAATGCTCCGGTCGGGGGCCAAGGGAATCTTCGTGGTTCCGGTTTCCGCGCCGTCGGTGGTGGAGCAGATGGCCCTGGAAAAGGGGTGCTCCGTCATCCGGACCAAGAGCTCCGAACGTTCCATGATAGAGGCATCCTTGGCCCATGAGGTTGTCATGGCCGGTTCCATGGGGGGACGTTTCGCCTTTCCCTGCTTCCAGGCTGCTTTTGATGGCATGTTCACCATAGCCAAGACCATTCAGCTTCTGGCCCAGAGCGGGATACCACTCTCCAAGGTCATGGATGACGTTCCCAGCCGCTCCTTCCTCCAGGCCGACATCCCCTGTGCCTGGGAGATGAAGGGGGGGGTCATGAGGAAGATGAGCGAGGATAGCCTGGAGAAAGAGGCGACTTTCATTGATGGCATCAAGCTTCACTTCGGTGAAGAGTGGGTACTCATACTTCCCGATCAGTATCTTCCTTGCGTACATATCTTTGCCGAAGCCAAGAACCAGAAAAACGCCCAGCAGCTCCTTACCGACTACAAGGAAAAAGTAGTTCGGTGGAAGAAAGAGCTGGCGTAATTCGTCCACGTTGTTTCATGTAGGGGCGACGCATGCGTCGCCCCTACGTTGCCCCATGTCGCTTCCGCGTCGCCCCTACATTGCCCATCAAACGGAATTTCATGAAGATTCTCCATGTCGCATCTGAAGTGACCCCCTTCGCTAAAACCGGCGGCCTGGCCGATGTTGTCGGATCGCTCCCTGTGGCGCTGCAGCATCTTGGCCATGAGGTGCGGATAATTACCCCCTGTCACCCGTCCGTGGAGGCTGCGGGAATGAGCATCCGCAAGGGGCGTAAGAACATCGAGATACTGCTGGACGGCGTCCCCAAGAGGGGGGGGCTTCGGGTTGGGGATTTGGCCGGGGTTCCGGTCTATTTCATCGAGAACAAGGAATATTTTAGCCGTGAGCCCCTTTATGGGACAGGCTGCGGCGAGTACCCTGATAACCCCAGTCGTTTTGCCTTCTTTTGCCGTACCGCCCTTGACTTATGTAAAAGGCTGGATTTCCGGCCCGACATTATTCATTGCCATGACTGGCAGAGCGCGCTGATCCCCCTGTTACTCCGAACGGAGTTGAGGAACGATCTCTTCTACGGGAGGGCCGCCATCGTTTACACGATTCACAATCTTGCCTATCAGGGGCTCTTCCCGAAAGATTCCCTGACACGGATGGGGCTTGACGAATCGTGCTTCGGAGTGGACGGGGTGGAATATTACGGCTCGGTGAACCTTATGAAGGGTGGAATACTGGCAGCCGATCTGGTCACCACAGTTTCTCCCACCTATTGTCGTGAGATTCTGTCGCAGGAACAGGGATGCGGCCTTGACGGCGTTCTTCGCCGGCGAGAACGGGATCTTCTGGGAATCATCAACGGGATTGACACTGTACGATGGAATCCGGAAACTGATCAAAATCTTCCCAAGAACTACTCTTTTGCTTCCCTTACGGGGAAAAGGGTTGTCAAGCGGGAGCTTCGGAGTGAACTGGGTCTGGAACAGCGTGAAGCTCCCCTGTTGGGGATGGTCTCCCGCATTGTTGACCAAAAGGGATTCGACCTGTTGGTGGAGCTTCTTCCTCGCTTGGAGGCCGCTGATCTGGATTTGGTGGTTTTGGGGAGCGGGGATGAGCGGTACCTGCGGGCGCTGACGGAGGCCGGCAAGCGGTGCGGCCGGATCAAGCTTTGTACCGGGAGTTTCAACGACCCCCTGGCTCACCGGATCTACGCCGGGAGCGACATCTTCCTGATGCCCTCTTTGTATGAGCCGTGCGGTCTTGGCCAGCTCATCGCCCTTCGTTACGGCGCCGTGCCGGTGGTGAGGCATACCGGCGGTCTGGCCGATACGGTGATCGACGTCGAACAGCGGGGGGGGGCCGGCTTTGTTTTTGAAGAGTACAGCGCCCAGCCGTTCTGGGGAGCGATCCAGCGGGCTCTTGAACTGTACGGGAATCCGGAAAAGTGGAAAAAGCTGGTTCGTCGCGGGATGAGCCTGGATGTCTCATGGGATGCGTCGGCAAGGGAGTACGAGGCGCTCTACATGGGAGCACAGTCGCATCGGAGGCGAGAGCCGTGACCGACCCCAAGGACGATCTTCAGGAGTTAGCGTCGGGGATCGCCCGGATCATCAGTGACAACAAGAAGTTTTTGGCGCGGCTCATGGATGACGACTACGAGCCGGAGGAAGAACCGCCCGTTGAAGATGAAGAGGATGACGAGTCGCCGGTGGGGTAAGGTTCCTCAATCATAACTCCCCCCGACCCCCTCTTATCTTAAGAGGGGGAGCGCGAGGAGTGACATTCCCTTAGTACGTCCCTCCCCTTGGGTTAAGCCCGCCCTGAGCGACTTGCCCTGAGCGTAGTCGAAGGGAGTCGAAGGGGGGAGGACAGGAGGGGTTACGAGCAGTGCAGTTGCGAGAGCACCAACCAACACACAAGGAGCCAAATCATGTACGGAGAAGATCGCGTTTATAAAAAAGTGGAACTCATCGGAACTTCCAAGAAGAGCATCGAGGACGCCATCCAGTCGGCGGTGACCCGGGCCCATACGACTCTGGAAAAACTTTCCT
>CAIYUY010000063.1 GCA_903929485.1 uncultured Desulfuromonadales bacterium | reverse complement strand
GGATATCTCCTTTGAGCAACTGGAAGAAATAAGGCAAGAGTTGATCCGGATCATCATCGGCAAAGGGTACGTCAATTCCGGAGTGATTATCCCCGACCAGCAAGTGAAAGACGGCGTCATCTCCTTCACCGTGATTAGTGGACAACTTACCCGTGTGGAATTAACAGGCAACAGATATTTTTCCACTGACTATCTGAAATCCAGGCTGGAACGGGGCGCTCTGCAACCTCTGAATGTCACGATTCTTCAAGAAAATCTACAGTTACTTCAAGCCGATCCGAGAATTAAAACGATCAATGCCGAACTTGCGCCGGGTGAAAAACCCGGTGAAAGTGTGTTGAAAACGCGGATTGAGGAAAAAAGACCGCTTACTCTCCGGGTGGAAGCCGCCAATAACGATCCCCCCAGCACTGGAGCTTACCGTGGAGATGTTATTGCCGCCTATTCAAATCTCATGGGTGTCGGCGACACCGTTGAGGGGAGGTTCGGGATTACGGAAGGTAATCTGGATTACGGCGCACATCTGCGTGCGCCTCTCAATAGCCAAGACACGACCATGGAAGCGTATTTCAGAAGGGGTGAAAATACGGTTATCGAGGATCTCTTCAGGCAACTGGATATAAAGAGTAA
Organism: uncultured Desulfuromonadales bacterium; assembly: GCA_903929485.1. Classification (GTDB taxonomy): domain Bacteria; phylum Desulfobacterota; class Desulfuromonadia; order Geobacterales; family CAIOGM01; genus CAIOGM01. The sequence goes on along the minus strand of CAIYUY010000063.1, from coordinate 6,304 downwards.
GGACGACACCTATGGTCTACGCATCAGCCAACCGTTTGTTTTTGATTTGAGCCATCAGCTCACTATTTCACTGGCGGGAGAATACCGCGCCAGCGCCACCTCAATGCTTGGGGAAGACTTTCCTCTGTCCGCCGGCGCCGTGGATGGCAAAAGTAAGCTTACCGCCCTACGCCTCGGTCAGGAGTACATAAATCGCGCCCCGGATCACGTGTTGGCGCTCAGCTCGTGCCTGAGTTTCGGCGTCAACGCCCTTGGCGCCACCATAAACGATGATGGTCAGCCGGACGGCAGATTTTTTTCCTGGTTGGCGCAGGCGCTTTACATCATGAAATTTGGAGAAACAGAGGCGGTATTTCGTTCCGACGCTCAACTTTCCAATGATCAATTACTTAGCATGGAAAAGTTTTCCATCGGCGGCAACGGCAGTGTGCGCGGTTATCGGAAAAGCCTGTTTGTCCGTGACAACGGCGTGAGCGGCGCCTTTGAATTGCGGGTTCCCATATTCAGCAACGGCAAGGGAGAGGAGGTGCTCTCCCTGATTCCCTTCTACGATTTCGGGTATGCCTGGGATAACCACGATGTTACCGGCCAACGGAATAGTTTCATCCAGAGCATCGGCGGCGGCTTCAAGTGGTCTCCCTTCAGCAACGTAGCCATGGAATTCTACTACGGTTTCCCACTGAGGCACATTTCCCAGCCGGACAAAGATCCGCAGGATTACGGCATTCATTTCAATGTATCGTGGCAGATATTATGAGAGGAGAAACCATGACTACCTATCGTCTCATTCTCATTGTAGTGATCGGGGTTTCTCTCTCTTTCAGGGGAGCAGCGGTCGCGCAGGTGATAACCGACGGATCGCTGGGCGCGGCCAGGAGTTTGACCGGACCCAACTATTCCATCCCCAGCGACCTGGGTTTCACCAAGGGGGCGAATCTGTTCCACAGCTTTTCACAGTTTAATCTGACGAAAGGTGAGTCGGCTCTTTTCAGCGGGCCACCCACTATCCAAAATATCATTTCACGGGTTACGGGAGGGGAGGCGTCCAACATTGACGGAAGCATTATTTCTTCTATTCTCGGAGCAAATCTCTATTTTATCAACCCAAAAGGAATCATGTTCGGTCCGAACGCCAGTCTCAATATTTCCGGATCATTTTACGCCACGACCGCCGACTACCTGAAACTGGGAGCGTCCGGCAGATTCGACGCGACTACTCCCGCAAACAGTATTCTCACCATTGACGACCCTTCGGCCTTCGGTTTTCTCGGGAGCAATCCGGGGGGAATAAAAGTCGACAGGAGCCGATTGTCGGTTCCCAAGGAGAAAACCCTAAGTATTGTCGGAGGAAACATCGACATTACCAATGACGCCGATACCACGGTTTTAGGCGCTCCCGGTGGGAGGATAAACCTGGCGTCAGTGGCCTCAAGCGGAGAACTCATCCTTACTCCCACCGGGATAGACGCAACCGCTTTCAGTAACATGGGCTCCATCAGCGTGGCCCATATTGGAGACCATTATGGGTACGGGGATATCGATGCATCTACTATCGATGCGGCAATAGGAAGCGGGAGCATTTATATCTCGGGTGGAAAGTTCGTAACCGACAACGGTTTTATATATTCCTACACCCCTGGTAAAGCGCAAATTGGCGGAAAGAGTATTTCCATCGACGCCCGGGATGGTGCGGAAATCAAGAATGGGTCGTTGATTTGTACCGACACCTATTCCTCGGGTAGTGCGGGAAATATAAACATCACAGCATCAAATCTCAATGTTAGTGACAACAGTAACATCAGTGCTGAGACATTATACGGTAGTGGTTCAAGCGGTAAAATATTCATCGAAGTAAAAAATGATGTTAACTTAGCGGGTTTTTCTAGCATCTCCACGAGCAGCTTTGAACAAGGTACCGGAAATGCCGGCAGCATAACAGTTAACGCTAATCATATTAATATAAACGACTTCGGCTTACTATCCGCAAGCTCATACTCGATCAATGGAAATGGCGGAATAGTCTCCGCCAAGGCTGGTGAAATTAACCTCACCGGTTCGGGAAAGATTACTGCGACATCAGGTTCAGCGCAAAAAGCCGGCAAAATTTACATGATTGCGGATAAGTTGACAATGGACCATGGAGATATAGACATTATAACCGATACAGGCATCGGGGGAATAATATCCATCAATGCCGGTGAAATTATCATGGACAATTTATCCATAATCGGTGCGGATCTTTCGTTGAATAGTCGCGGCACGGCAGGTGATATTTTGATCACCACGAAACGTCTGGAAATGATTGGGAGCAGTATCAGTACGGAAACATATGGTAGTGGACGGGGTGGTGATATCACGATAAATGGCGGCGGTGACGTTATTGTTGAGAAGCAGTCCGCTATATCCAGCGAAACATGGGGAAGCGGTAGCGCGGGGAAGATAAGCATGGACATAGGAAGCCTGGAAGTGAACGGCGGCGCCGTAAGTTCTTCCGCGTTGTACTCGTCGGGCAATGCCAGCGACATTTTAATTAATGCATCCGGCACTGTAAAGCTATCAGCTTTCGGAAGCATCGCTAGTAAATCCTCAAGCTCCGGTAACTCCGGGTTTATCTCGATATATTCAAAATTGTTGAATGTCGAAACAGGGGGCAAAATTTCCACTGATGCTGACTTCTTTTCGACGGGTAGAGCTGGACATATTGAAATACGTGCAGAGGATGCCGTTACCGTTTCGGGCGCCGGGTCACAGATAACGTCAACGACGGATGGTCCTGGTCGAGCGGGCGACATAACTTTAGACGCTGGAAGCGTTACGTTGTCAAAAGGCGGAGATATATCCGCAAAAACTTACAACGCCGGCGCCGGAGGCGCGATCTCAATCCGTACTGTCGGAGACATAAATATCTCGGGTGGAGGTTTTGTCAGCACTGAGGCAGTAAAGGGGAGTAGCGGAAAAGGAGGCAGCATATTTGTCACGGCTGCCGGTTCGCTCTCTCTCACGAATGGAACGATCTCCGCTAAAAGCTCATCAACCGGTGACGCAGGAAATTTGACAATCAAGGTCTCTAATGGAATATCCATGGACGGCGGCGCCATCACCACCGCTGCGAGTAACGCCGCTGGGGGAAATATCACCATTGACCCCGCGATGATGTATCTGCGTAACAGCAGCATTACTACCTCCGTAAATGGCGGCAAGGGCGACGGCGGCAATATTGCCCTCACAGCCGGCACGCTCCTTCTAAAAAGCAGCAATATCATCGCCAAGGCAGTCGGCGGGAAAGGCGGCAATATTTCAATCAATTCCGATGTTTTCATCTTTGACCCCACCAGCATCGTGAGCGCATCTTCCCAGCTCGGTTTAGCCGGCGTGGTCGGCATAACAGCGCCTCTTGTCGATCTGAGCGGAAACATGGCGTCACTACCGGAAGGGTTGCTGAACGAAAATGATCTTGCCCCCCGTCAATGCGTGGGCACGGATGACACTTCAAGCAGTTTTGTCATCGGGGAGCCGAAACGTCACTCCAAGCCTGATCGCTATTTGCCGAGTTATTGATGCATTGCTTCCACTCAGGAGCCGACATGAAAAAGTATCTCGGAACTCTGTCCCTAATCCTCGCTCTTGTCGCCACCGGGTTATCGCTAACCGTGGCGACGGTAAATGCCGGCGACGACGAATACGCAAACGATCTGCTTCAGTGCCGGAGACTTTTCAATGAAGGTAAGTTCAGGGAAATGGTTCTGCTTGTGGACGGAAAGCTCGGGGAAATAGCCGGCTCGGATAAACAATATGCCCTGAGGATTTTGAAGACAGAAGCTCTCATGGAGTCGGAACGCTATGATGACGCATTAGCCGAGTTGAGTAACGTGCGCAAGCTGATGGCTGAAAAATCCGGTCCCGAGCGTGAAGCTGAATATCAAAATCTTTCCGGAGCGCTCTACTTGGCCAGGGACGATCTGCAAGAAGCCGGGAACTGTTTCTCACAGGCGCTTGATACTGCGCGAAAATCGAATAATTCGAGACTGCTTGCCTCTGTCCTGAACAATTCGGCTCTGTATCATCTGCGAATGAATGAGCAAACGATCGCTCTCACCTTGATCGAAGAAGCCATAAGTTTATCCGGCAAGCCGGCCGATGGCGACTTGCTTGCAAAGCTGTTCGTGACCAAGAGTAATGCTTTTTTGGATCAGGATCAGACGGAGTCGGCTCTTCGGAATATGGAGATAGCCTATGACAAGTACCATGAACTTCCACGCTCCTATGACCGCGCAAAAGGGCTCCTGGCGGTGGGGGATCTGCTGTTTCAAATAGCTGAAACGGGCTTGTTCAAAGCAAATGCGAAGATTCTCTCCAAGGCGTTGAGGGCCTACAACGAAGCATTGGAACTGTCCATTGAACTTTCCGCCGGACGATTTGCAACGTATGCGGCGGGCGGCGCCGGCAGAATTCTTGAAATCAATGGGGAGTACGCCGAGGCTCTCAAGCAGACGCGAGTGGCGATCTTTTTTGCTCAACGGGATGAGTACCGTGATCCGCTCTATCTCTGGCAATGGCAGGCGGCGCGGATTCTCAAGACGCAAGGAAAACAGGACGAGGCGATCAACTTGAGCCGACTTGCCGTTCTGACGCTACAATCAATCAAAGCCGACTGTTCGCGCAGAGAGCTGGATCATTTTCAACATCTGGTGAAGCCCGTTTACTTCGAGCTGCTTGATCTGCTCCTGACCAAGGCTGCTCCGCCGGGTGAGCGGAAAAACAGCCAAGAGCTCCTCATGGAGGCTGTTACAACGATCGAATTGCTGAAAAATGATGAATTGACGGATTACCTGCGGGATTCATGCCGGAGTGGGAGTCGCGCCGATTTGAGGGCGACAAAGGGACATCTGGGGAATTCCGCGATTATTTACTATCTGGTCCTCAAAGATCGGATTGAATGTCTGCTGCTAGCAAAATCCGAGCTGAAACGGTTTACCATCGGCGCGTCCGTTGCTGACGTGACCAAAAAAATAGAGCTGTTTCGTGAATCCCTCGAACATCCTGAAAGGAGATATTTAAAACGTAGCAGGCAGTTATATGATTTGCTCATTGCTCCTCTGGAAAAGTATCTTGCCGATATCGATACCCTTGTTTTTGTCGCCGATGGCGCCATACGGCTGGTTCCCATGGCGGCTCTTCACGACGGGAAAGGGTTCCTTCTGGAAAAATACGCCATTGTCTTGACTCAAGGGCTGACAGTGAGCGATAGAGTTGAGGAGACACCGCATAAGGAAAACTCCATTTTCCTCGGCGGCATAGCCAAATCAGTCAACGGGCTTAGTAAAATACCCTTTGTCGCTGAAGAGATGTCTCAAATTCATCTCATGTACAATGGCGTCGTTCTCAAGGATGAATCTTTTACCATTCCCGCCATCACCGAAGAACTCCATAATAAAAACTATTCCATACTCCATATCGCCTCACACGGGCAATTTTCCGGAGACGCGGCTAAGTCCTATATCGTCGCCTGGGATGGCAAGCTTGATATCGACAAACTCAGCGGATTCATCAGAACCGGCCGGTCAAGAAAAGGTCCCATCGATTTGCTGACCCTGAGCGCCTGCAGCACTGCCGCCGGAGACGAACGGGCTTCGTTGGGCTTGGCGGGGATGGCCCTCAAGGCGGGGGCGAAAAGCGTCATTGCCTCCTTATGGGATGTCAATGACTGGGCGACGGCGCAGTTTTTCATCGGTTATTATCAGCTACTGAAGAATGAACCCGCACTTACAAAAGCCAAAGCCTTGCGCAAAACCCAATTGTCGATGCTTCACGGCGTCATGCCGAATGAACCTGCTGCTGCCACAAGGGGCTTGAATCCCCATGCAAGCAAGAGTGGCGGCGTTGACGCCGTCTCCTCGGAACCGGACTCGACGGAGTTGCCAATCAGTTACACTCATCCTTACTACTGGGCGCCTTTCGTGCTCACGGGGGATTGGTTATGAAAATGTCCGTAAAGATGACTGTAACAGAGCTGACTGATGCGCCGGAACCTACTAATGGCAACCGCAGTGCTAAGCGTAGACCGAGCTTTTTGATTAGCGTCCTTGTCGGCGCTATGATTGTGAGCATATTTGAATTCATCGGGATGACGCCGCTGGGCGAGCGATATGCGAACATGGGTTATGATGCGTTGATAAAGGTTGAAAAAATTTGGTACAGCAACAAGAGCAATCCACTGTCAGAAAGCCCGGTTTATTTTATTGATATTACACATAACGATTATACCCGCTGGAATAAAGATCGACCAACACCACTAACACGACGT
>CAIYUY010000062.1 GCA_903929485.1 uncultured Desulfuromonadales bacterium | reverse complement strand
GGCGGTTTTGTCAAAGGTGAATCTTTATAATTTCAATTGCTCATGTATGGGGTTACTGTTACGGTGTCGCGGTCTGTAAAGACGTGAATGGTGAAAGGTGAAAGGCGGTGCCCTGAGCGAAGTCGAAGGGTGAATACAGGCCTTGAACCCTGAACGTAGAACATAGAACATAGAACGTAGAACGTAGAACGTAGAACGGGTTTACCCGGGAGTCCCTCATGCAGATAGCCAATCCGATTTACGACGTTGTCTTCAAATACCTCATGGAAGATGCGAAGATCGCCAAATTGTTGATCTCCTCCATCATCGGTAAGGAAATTGAATCCCTTGATTTCCGACCGCAGGAATTCACCGCTGATATTGATACGGGGCTGGAGGGAAGAATCGGCCTCTTGACGGTGTATCGCCTGGATTTCAGCGCCACCATAAACACCGCCCATGGCCCGAAACAGGTCCTGATCGAGATCCAAAAGGCGAAATACGCCACGGATATCATGCGGTTCAGGGGGTATCTCGGCAGCCAGTACAGCAACAAAACCAATGTGAAGTTGGCGACCATCAACAACCATGAAAGAAAAATCGGGATACCGATTATCGGCATCTACTTTCTCGGGCATACGCTCGATTCCACCGATGCTTCCATCATCGGCGTGAACCGCATCTACAAGGACCTGGTGACCGGCGAACTGTTAACGGTGAAGGAGAGTTTCATTGAAAGCCTCACCCATGACAGCTATGTCATTCAAATACCCCATCTGGCGCAAAAACGTCGTAATGATCTGGAAAAACTCCTGAGCATCTTCGACCAGAGTATGTCCGTTGACGCGGAACAGCATATATTGAACATCAGGGAAGAGGAGTATCCCGAAAAGCATCGGCCCCTCATCCGTCGGTTACAGGCGGCGATACTGGAACCGGAGATGAGAAAGCAGATGGAGATTGAAGACGGCATTCTCGATGATTTCGAGGATATGCAGCGTAAGATACAGCGCCAAAGCCACGAAATAGCCGAGGCCGAACGGGTGGCGAATGAGGCAAGGCAGGAAACAGCCGAGGCAAGGCGGAAAGCGGCTGAATCCGAACGGATGGCGGATGAGGCAAGGCGGGAGGCGGACGAAGGCAGGAAAACTGTAGCGCGCAACCTTAAAACAGCGGGTGTTGCGCTAACGACAATCATGCAGGCGACCGGTTTGAGCAGAGAAGAGATTGAATAGAGTTGGTGCGCACCATAAACCCGGTGCACACCCTACAACTGCTTGAAAACCGTTCGTGCTGAGCTTGTCGAAGCATGACGCAAGGCAGTGTTTTTGAGAATTTGCGAGGGCATCAAGAGTTGGTGCGCACCATAAACCCGGTGCAGACCCTTCGACTTCCCCTCGACTCCCTTCGACCACGCTCAAAGCGCCGCCATCCACGTTTTACGTCATTGTCAATTATCAACATCTTAGTAGTTTCGGGATGTTGGCAAGATACTAGATTGCTTCGCTTGTAAATATTCGCTTAACCGCATGGGGACTATAGCTGGAAGATATCTGAGGAGAATGCAGAAAGGGCTTGGTACGATGATTCACAAGGGATGTGTTGCGATTGAGGATATCAGGTGACCACCCCGTTTTCATCAGGAGGTTGTTTACCCAAT
>CAIYUY010000061.1 GCA_903929485.1 uncultured Desulfuromonadales bacterium | reverse complement strand
TGACCGGTCAATCCGCGCTTCTCTGGGCGCAGGATGGAGAGAACCAGTCACGGTTCGTGGGGGGCGATTGGTCATGGCGGACCGTTCGCGCCCATTATTATCATTTTTTGACCGCCACCAGCAAGGCGGAGATTGACAGGTTCACGGCGATGACCTACCTCGGGCTCGGCTACCAGGTTCATCTTGTTCAGGATATATCTCAACCGGACCATGTGCGCAACGATGCCCATCCCATTGATGGTTCCGACTTTTTGTGGGGATTCGAAACATGGACAAGAAGACAACGACCACTGATAAAGCAGTACGCGGCAACGGCGACAAAGCCGACGGTTGATCTGACGCAGCCCTACCATGACGGTTTGGCGCCCGTCGGTGGACTGATGGATACGGGGCGCTATACCGCCGACAGAGCGCCATCCGCCGCCATGAATCAGGGGCTGGTGGAATACACCAATGCCAATTTCTTTTCCGATGACACAATTTTTGCGGGAAGATTTGCTCAGGATGACATCCACTATTTCCCCTTTCCCCGCAGGGAAGGGACTAATGTTCAAAAATACTTCGACGGATCGCTGCTCCCGGAAAAGGTGTTGAGTGAAGACGGCAAGTCGGTTGAGGGACTCTGGATAAGCAAGAGTGGAGAAGGAGAAACCGTACCTCATCTGGTAAGAGTGGGGACATTGGCGGATATGGCCTTTACGGTTTTCGGCGAAGGTGACTTTTTTTACGACACTCTGTTTCGTGACGAAATCACGTATGACGATTATGCCCGGCTCCTTATCCCCCGCGCCGTCGGCTACTCCGCCGCGCTTCTTGACTACTTCTTCCGCGGCAAGATCAAATTTACCCTGGCCGCCCCGGAAGATATCACCTTCCGCGGCATCAAGGTGACGGCGCAAAACGATACCGCCGGTGAAACCATGGGATCGGGCGACATCTCCCTGGTCATCCGCTACAAAGCGCAGACGGAAACCGATCTTGGCGGAGGCAAATTCCTGTTGAACAATCCTTCCGCCGATTACAGCTACAAGGTGACGACACTCAAGAATCAAGACCTGTCGAGCCCCCGCGAGCTGACCTTCGACTTTTCCGCCGATCCGTTGCCGGCTGATTTTGACGATATGACCATGCAGCTCGTTTACAGGGGCAAGCTGGGTAATGAAGACGAAGCAGTCTCAATAAGCAAACCGGAACCCATTGACGCCGTCTATACCGATTTCGACCTTTCCCTCCCTGCTTCCGGCGTCTATGCGCAAACATCCGACAATACCTTGAACGCGACCTTCGATGAACTCCGGGTAACGGCACTGACAACCATCCCCGGCGGGCTTACAGGAGGCCGGATTATTCTCGCCCTTGAATATAACCTCGCAACAAGCGACCCTTTTCAATCTCAACCCGTGAATAATGATCCGAGTAATGCGACAGCATACATCATGAAAGCGCCCGAAAAGAACGGGGTCGATACACTCGCTCAAAATATTCCGGTTGAACTTGTTTTCGACCTCACATCCTCACCGCTTCCCGTCAACGCCACCAACGTCTACCTGAGAGTTCACTATCTGGATACGGCTACCGCCATGCCGATGGCAAAGGGCTTCAGAGACATCTCCGAACCCACCCCCATCGACGTCTTCAACAACGCCGACAAGAGATGCATCCATGGCCAATGGTACACGGCCGGCAGCCCCGAAGCCATCGCCCAAGTTGACGCCAATCATAACCAAATTGCCGAAGAGGAGGATGTTTATCCCCACAACATCGCCAACATATTTTACAAGGCATCGGCGGCGTCAAGCTCTCCACTAACTTCTCTCGCCTCGGCAAGCAATTATACCTTCAGTTCACCCGCCGTACTTTCCGGAGGCGCTGCCAGACGACTCGGTTTCATCCTGACGGACTACAACTTCAAGTTGAGTGGCGCGGAGCAGTGGTTGAATGCCGACCCGCATGATCCCTGGGTTTCCCTGGGTGGCGATGTCAGGGTATTTGACGGCATTGCCGTTGAAAATCAGGAGGCATACTCTCTAATGACTCACTTCCGCAATAACCTGCTCTGGAACGGGGGAAGGTTCATCTTCGTGAACACGCTTGACGAAAACGCTCAATGCGGCTGGGATAAGCTGAACCAATAGACAAAGAGAGACGGGACGGTCCAAGGATCGTCCCGCCTCTCTTTTCGGCTGGCTTAACCGCGATATATGTACCTCCATAACCCCCTGTGTCAGGGTATTTGACGGCATTGCCGTTTAAAATCAAGAGGCATACTCTCTGTCCTTCTTCTCGCTTATCAGAAATAAAATTCTGAAAGAGTCGGCGTGTCAACCTTTTTTCTTAACCGGCTTTCTCGGATAAAAGTTCACGATATCATGCATAATATCTTCCCCCAGCTCCAAAAGACGCTCCGCGGCGATAGGGGTCCCTGGTGGCTCCATTCCGGCCATGGTCAACAGCTGATCCACGGTTGACCAATGGCACGGCTGGGCGAATTCCTTCACCAATTTCAGATTCAACGCACCGTAGATGGGGAGCCAGAGTTCACCATCGGCGCTCTTGCGCCGAATGGAGAGCTCCGGGTTGAACTGATACCATCCCTGTTTCATCCGCTTGAACAGCCGACGGTTATAGGCGTACTCCCGATCCACCTCATTACGCGACAACAGGCTGGAAATATGTTGCCGTGTGTTGCGGGCCGGCTTGAGCAGCGCCGCCGGAAGGTACTTCCAGGCGTCAAGAATGACGGCGGTGTCAAATGCCGCCACTTGCCACCAGGTAAATCGATGAAAACGATTTTTGCAGAGGGCGAAAATTGTCTGAAGCAATAAATACTCGGCCAGATGTTTGTCCACACGCACCAGACGTTCCCCTACCTTGACATCAACAGACGACGGCGCAATCAGGTCGTACATGGCGGCGAATGTTCCCTGGGCGTAGCCGGGACGGCGAAACGCCTCCAACAGGGCCAAATGCAGGGAACTGCGCCCGAAGCTGTCCACTAAATCCCGATTTGCACCCCGCTCCAGCAGAAGCTCCGCCAGAGGGAGATTGCCGGCAATTGCGGCCCCCATGAGAGGGGTAAGATTCAACTGGGTGCGATGGTCCACGCCATGCTGATCGCAGTGACGGAGAATCTCCTTATAATTTCGGCCATAGTAAAGGAGGAGATGCTGGTAGGCCGGCGCGGCGCGCTCCGCGGAAAAACGAGACGCCATCTGAAACTCCACCTCTCCACCGAGATACGCCGCCAACACCGGCTCATCATAAACCACGGCGAAATCGTAGAGCTGTTTTTTCAGCTTGGAGCCGGGAACCTGTTGGCGAAAGACCTTGACCAGGGTATCTCGCAGATGGATCTCGTCGCAAACCGGCCAAGGAGGGGGAGTTTCCTTGAGAATGCTCTTTCGGATAGCGTCGGCTTGCTCCTGCTTCCCTTGCAACTCCAGTTTACGCGCCTCCTTCTGCCAGTCATCCAGGGTTGAATCCTTGGCCGCCACCATCACCTTGTCCCCCCCCGCCTGCAGCTCCAGCAGAGACAGGAGCGGATGGCTCGTATCGGATTCGATGAGATAGACATTTCTGACGGCGCGAGTCAGGGCCACATACAGGGCATTGACGTAAAACTTATAGATCTCCAGCGATTTATCGCTCTTATCGCCGCCGCGACGGTACGCCAGCTCTTCCACCTCCAGATCCTGGGAAGTCACCCCGTCGGTGAGCTCCGCAAATTCGGCCCGATGATCGGAGATGAACCGATAAAGGATAATATTGTCGTATTCCAACCCCTTTGCTTCGTGGATGGAGAAGATCAACGGCGTCTGAAAAAAACGGCTCGCCTCCCCCTTGTCGGCGTCACGCATCACCAGCACCGCAAACCGGGCGGACCCCTTGGTCTTCTGATTGAGCTCTTTTTTGACGGCCTCCTTGTCGGTGAGCAACGCCACTGCGCCGGCATCTCCGGTGACGGCGTCCACCAGAAAGTTGCTTTCCCGGTCGATGGAACCGAAACGTTTCTGCTTGATCTTCAGCAAGGTATTGGCCACCCGGGTAGTTTCCCGACCATTACGGAAGTTGGCGGAGAGAAGCTTTATCTCCTGACGCGCCGCCAGTGTCGGATCGCGCCAAAAGAGTGACTTCACCTTGCTCCAGGAGAAGAGGTTGGGATGCACGATCTGGTTGGAATCACCGCAAAGCAGAAAATGGCCCGGTTTTTTCAGCGTCTTCAGAATCAGCGCCAATTGGACGGTGGTGATGTCCTGTACCTCATCCACGACCACGAAGTCATAGCGGGGGGAGGCCTCCGGAAGGAGGGCATGGGCCACCAGATTAAGATCATAGAGCCGCGCCTCGGTGAGCCATTGACGATAAAGTTCGAAAAGGTTGTAAAGGTGTTCCCGATCCGCGCCGGAATAAATCGACTGACGAACCCCCAGATTACCATAGGCCTCGCGACTGAGTACTCCGTCCGCATCGGCCGTAATGACCCCCCGGATCTCCTCGAACAGCTGATGAGGATCGAGCCCCTTAAACTGCTGTCGCATCCTCCCGAACCAGCCGGCGAATTCACGCCAGCCGGCCTCTACCCCCGAAGGGACCCGAATACTCTCCATAAATTCACGAAACGAGTAAAAGGTGGCGTCTTGTCCTTCCTTCTCAAAGCCATGGGAGTAGTAGAGATCACGGGCGTTTTGGGCAAGATAGGCGGATTGGGTTACATAGAGGACTTCCCCCTCGGCATGTTTCAGCTTTTCCAACGTCAAGGCGGTCTTGCCGCTGCCGGCTGAACCGACGATGATCAGGGGCGGGGGGAGACGATAAACGGCTTCCTGGGCGTCGTCGAAGGAGATGACCTTGTCCAGCAGATGGATCTCGCGACGCTCAGGGTGAACATAGCGCACCGGTTGCGCCTCGCCGGCGGCCACGGTCGCCTCAACCCGCGGCAACTTATCTTCATCGACCTGAGCTCCGCGCAAAAAACGTGACTTATCGTAGGCATGATTTTCGATCACCTCCAGCATCAGCGCATAAACGGCGTCGCCATGGCGAATGATGGTGAACAGAAGACGATTGGCGTAGTCCAGCTTGGCGCGATAATAGGCGCCATGACCAACGTTGACAAGCTTCTTAACCTCGGCGGAGCGAAAGTCATCCCGCATGATGGCGGCAGTGACTTTTTGATATGATTCCTTGTGCCGTAGGGTGTCAAGACCGGAATATTCAAGAATATTCATAATTTCAATCCATGAAGTTTCACTTAACGCAAGAATCCCTGCGACATATTATGATGGGGATAAGGGGGAGGAAAAAACCGGACAAGTTTATTTAAATACGATAAAACAGTTCCATTAAAAATAAAAACTCATCTCGCGCAGAACGTCCCGGAGGCGTGTGATAGGTATATCGAATTGTTCTGATTTTGGACAGATCGTCACAAAAAGAATTTCATTACGGGTCTCGAAGTAGTAACTACAACGATAACCTGACTGCTTCACTTTTTGCATATCTCTGTTCTGATTCAAAGAGTGGAAAGTGATTGTAGTCGAGAAGTAACATCTGCAATTCTTTCAGCAGTACCTCCACCAGAGAGGCTGAGAGCCGTCAGGAAATGTTGCTTCGCTAAAACCCAATCTTTAAATTGATAGGCAATCATGCCGGATAAATAATATACGTAAAAGTTTTCAACTTTATCAACCAAGAGCTGATTACAAACTGACCTAGCCTTTAATAAATCGTTTGATGTAAAATACTGAAAAGCGAGTACCACCGCATCCTTGAGTGAATAGTCGGAAGGTAACAGAGCTGAATTTGTTGAATTTTCAATTTCTTCTTTCTCACTGTACGTATCGGTGTATCTTACCGCCGTTTGTGAGCAGCTTTTACGCCAACTACAACCACTTTGACCGCATGTTAAATACTTTTCCGTGCCAAAGCATTGTTCATTACCCTCGGCGCTCTGGATGGCTCGCACAAGTTCATCCCGTTCCATATTCTCCACGTTAATCCCGTACGATAACGCTATCGATTCAATCTCTTCCATGTACAGAATCCCCCTGATTTCTCTTTATGAATTAAGAAATTTATCCCGCAAATCAAGAACGACGCTCTACAGAAAATGACCTGTTCCGACTTGAGATGATTGAGATGGAACGCAACAGATATACGTTACACTTGGGAGCATGTCAATATTTAAATAGCTTCATCTTTATCGACTCTGTCACGGGATAATTGCGACAAGGCGAGACGCCGGCAACTTGAGCAACTTATTAATGGTTTGAGCGAAATATGGAGGGTAAAAACGAAGGCGCTGGTCTGGCCGGCGACACGGAGGAAGAAAAATCATCGCCGACAACCACCTGACACAAAAGGGGGGCCGGACCTGTTTCCGCCCCCCCTTTACAATAAAATTCAAGAGCACCCTTTAAGCTTCAAGGCGATTCGCGCCACGTGCGCACCCTGAAAACGGGCGCCGGCAAGCTCATTTTCACTGGGCATCCGCTCACCCTGACCACCGGTGATGGTGGAAGCGCCGTAAGGGGATCCCCCGGTCAGTTCCGTTACCCCCATCTGCCCGGCAAAGAGATAGGGAAGGCCTACTACCACCATGCCGTGGTGCAGCAATGACGTATGGAAGTTGAGAATGGTTGATTCCTGACCGCCATGCTGGGTGGCGGAACTGACAAAGACGCTGCCGACCTTCCCCACCAGCGCACCTTTAATCCAGAGCCCGCCGGTTGAATCCAGAAACTGGCGCATCTGGCCGCACATGTTCCTGAAACGAGTCGGAGTGCCGAAAATAACGGCGTCGGCGCCGGCCAAATCGTCAACGGTGACGATGGGGATTCCGGCCATTCCCTTCTGGGCTTCCAGGGCGCCCATCATCCCCAGCACCTCTTCCGTCAGGGTTTCAGGAACCCGCTTGATGACTGCGTCACACCCCGCCACCTGACGAACCCCTTCAGCAGCCGCCTCCGCCATCCTAAGGATATGTCCATACATGCTATACTCAACGATCAATACCTTGCACACAGGTTTATTCCTCCCTTTTTGCAGATGATCAGCCGGCCATGATCCCCGTGACCGCGATCATCGGCTCGTTGTAGACGTAGCATGGTCGCGCCTCTCCGGGCGGAAAGTCCCGCTACTTCTTGATCATCTCGATTTCCAGGGTGATCGTTATCTCTTCTCCCACGGCAACCCCGCCGGTTTCAAGAGCCTTATTCCATACCAGGCCGAAATCCTTGCGATTGATCTTGGTGGTGGCGGTAACTCCCTTACGGATAGCTCCCCAAGGGTCCTTGCTCTCTTTCGAAGGCCCTTCAACATTCAGCACCACCTCCTTTGTGACGCCGTGCAGGGTCAGGTCGCCGGTGACTTTCAGCCTGTCCTTGCCATCCGTGACGACTTTCCTTGAGATGAAGGTCATGGTCGGGTATTTGGCCACATCGAAGAAGTCGGCGCTGCGCAGATGCTCGTCGCGCTTCGAGACGTTGGTGTTGACGGAGTTGGTGTCGATGGTAACTTCGACTTTCGACTTGGTGATATCCTTGTCGTTAATCTCTACTGTCCCGCTCTCCTTGTCAAAAGTTCCCTTGACATTGGAAACCATGAGGTGTCTCACCTTGAATCCCACATTGGAGTGGTCCGGGTCGATGGTCCAGGTGGAGGCGAAGGCAAAGAGAGGCAGAGCCAAGGCGATGATGGTGATCATAGAGACAATACTTTTTTTCATGATGTTCTCCTTGTATGGTTGGTGATGTGTCAGTCCATGCCGCTGATCAAACATGAGTGCGGCGCTACGTATTTCCCTCTTTTTTCCCAACTTTTTTGCATAAAGATCCCAGTAACTCCTGCTCATTCTCCGACAGTAACCCCATTTCAAAAACAATGGCCGCTTCCACAGCCACAAAGACCTTGGCGATAAGCAAGGTCCCCGTTTCAGTGAGGTGGACGGTGAAAAAACGCCGGTCCTTGTTGTCACGCAGTCGTCGCACCAGACCGCTCTTTTCCAGATTGTCGATGACAAGGGTGATATTGCCGGTGCTCTTGAGAATCTTCACGGCTATATCACGCTGGCAGAGAGGACCTTTGTGGTATAAGGCCTCCAGCACACCAAACTGGCTGATGGTAAGCTTTGGCGCCGTCAGGGCTCGCTGCACCCTGACGGTGACCGATTCCGCGGCCCGCATCAGCTTGGTGTACGTATTCAACGCGCGACAGGTGGGGTTACCCGGAGAGCTCATGGGATTTTTTTTGTTCGATCCATCGTTCATAGTTTAACGTTAAACTATACAACTTCAAACTAACTGTCAAGGGAATAGTTCACCCCGGAAACGGCGGTTAAACCGGAAAGGGAGGGCGACAAGGATGAAACCACGGAATATATGTTGTACTAGCTATTCATTGTGTTATAATTTATCAGCAAAAGTTATAGTTTAACTCTGCCGCAAAAGGTTATTCCCTGATAATGACCGAGACGGATTCCGCGGTAAAAAGTGACGTTGATATCTGGGCCGCTCGGATGGAAGGATCTTACGACCGGTATCTGGGTTTTCTCCTGGCGGGTGACCAAAACAACTGTAGCGGGATCGTATCCCAACTTCTCCATGACGGCATCCCCATCCGGCAACTCTACATTGAACTGCTGCAGCGTTCCCTGTACGAGGTCGGAGTGCTCTGGGAGCAGAATCGGATTTCGGTGGCAAGAGAACATCTGGCCACCGCCATTACCGAGTCTCTTCTCAACCTGATCTACCCCCGGATCTTCGCCGACGAGCATTGTGGCCGCACGGCGGTGGTCGCCTGCATCGCCAATGAGCAGCATCTGCTCGGCGCCAGGATGGTGGCCGACATCATGGAACTCAACGGGTGGAACAGTCATTTCCTGGGGGCCAATACCCCGGTTACGGAACTCCTTGCTCTCGTCACGAAAACGCAACCCGATTTACTGGCTCTCTCCCTGAGTCTCCATTCCAACCTCCCGTCGCTCCTCGCTGCAGTGACCCTCGTCCGCCGGAGCTTTCCGGATCTTCCCATTATCGTGGGAGGACAGGCCTTCCGCTGGGGAGGCCACGAACTCCTTGCCGGATTTCCCGGAGTCACCCGACTGGACTCCATTGACCAGTTGGAAGAACTGGTCCGGAGGTTCCCCTGAAATGGTCGACTCCCCACTGAACAGCCCCCTCATTGACCATATATGGCGCCATGGGGCTTCCATCATCCTTTTCCTGGAAAGCGATGGAACCATCAGCAACGCCAACGATTATGCCAGAGAACTTATGGAAGATCCGATGGGAAAACCCATTGCCGATCTGTTCCTCAATTTCGACGGCTCGTTTCAGTTGAGTAACGTACTGGCCAACGGCGACCTCCCGCACCTGCTCCATATCCCCACCAATTCCGGCTTCGCCCAGACGTTCTATTTCCGATTCATTAAAGCCGGGACCGGCATCCTGGTCGTGGGAGAAGTGAACAACCGGGAAGTTGAGGAGCTTCGAATCACTCTTGTGGAAACCAATAACCGGGCCAACACCCTGACGCGGGAACTGCACAAGAAAAACGCCGAACTTGATCGGGCGAGAAAAAAAGCCGACGCGGCGACGCAGACCAAGAGTGAATTCCTTGCCCATATGAGCCATGAGATTCGCACCCCCATGAATGCAGTCATGGGTCTGGCGCAATTAATGGAAAAAGAACCGCTCTTACCTGATCAGCTCTACATGGTGCGGAATATCCGGACAGCCGGTAATTCCCTGCTGGGGATACTTAACGATATTCTGGATTTTTCCAAGATCGAGGCCGGACAACTTCGCATCGTCCAGCGTCCCTTCTTCTTGCCGCCGCTCCTGGAGCAGCTGCAGACCCTCCAGGGAAACATGGCCAGGAGCAAGGGGATCACCCTGCGGGTAGAGGCATCGTCGGAGGTGACGGGGGGAGTGGTGGGTGATGACCTTCGCCTGGAACAGATCCTCTCCAATCTGGTGGGTAACGCCATCAAATTCACCCAACAGGGTGAGGTCCTGATCTCAGCGCAGGCAGTGGAGAGCTCCCCGGAGATGATGCGGCTTCGCTTCGAAATCAGGGACAGCGGTGTCGGCATGGCGCCGGAGGTTCTCTCATCGCTATTCACGCCGTTCACCCAGGCCAACGACGGGATCACCCGCCGCTTCGGAGGGACCGGCTTGGGACTATCCATCTGCAAACGGCTGACGGAATTGATGGAGGGAACCATCGGCGTGACAAGCCGGGAAGGGATAGGAAGCACCTTCTGGTTCGAACTCCCTTTCCACCGGACGACTGAAGAGGTCGCGAAGCAGGAAAAACAGCGTCAACAGAGCGTCCCCACCGGGCCGCGTCTCAAGGGGCTACGGATCCTGGTGGTTGACGACAGTGAACTTAACCGGATAGTGCTCCTTCGGGCGCTGGCGCTGGAAGGCGCCGAAAGCAAGTGGGCGGCCAACGGACAACAGGCCATCGATTTCCTGAAAGCATCTCCCCCGAAATTTGACCTTGTCATCATGGACATGCAGATGCCGGTCATGGATGGACTTTTAGCCACGGGAATTCTGCGTGGCGAACTCGGCCTGACCGAACTCCCTGTCATCGCCTTTACCGCCGGCATACTCCCCGGCGAGCGGCAGAAGGCGCTGGATGCCGGAGTCAATGACTTCATGACAAAACCTATAGAACTGGAAGAAATGGTGGCGGTCATCCTTCGCTGCTCCCCCCCTCCCCTGGCGGACGAAGAAGCTCTCATGGTTCCCGCGCCGGATGAAAACAGTACGGCGGACTCCGCGGCAGTTCCACTACCGCTCACACCGGAGGAACTCCCCGGACTGAATATGGTCAAAGGGATAAGCAACCTCGGTGGTGACAGAGAGTTTTATGGGGAGATAATCGGTGAAATGGCGAGGATACACGGAGATGACGCCACCAAGATCAGGGCCGCCGTGGCTGCGGACGATTTCCAACTGGGAGCGCGGATAGCCCATACTCTCATGGGGGTGGCCCGCAACTTGGCGGCCAACAACATTTACGGGAGTGCGCGTGAGCTGGAAGCCGAGCTCAGGGATGAAAGACGGGATCGGTTGGACCGGTTGCACCTTCGATTGGAGGAAGCATTGAAAGAACTGCGGGCCAACGCCCTGCTGCTTAAGGAAGA
>CAIYUY010000060.1 GCA_903929485.1 uncultured Desulfuromonadales bacterium | reverse complement strand
CCAAGATTAATATCGCCGGGAGCAGCAGCTACAACAGCTGCGCCACCACGGTCTGCCACGGCCAGAACAGCCCGGCCCCCTGGGGAACCGCCGTAACGGCCAACAATACGTGTCTCAAGTGCCACGGCCAGAAACTTGCGATTTACACCAACGTCTCGGCGGCCACCGTGGCTCCCGGCGGAAGCGGTACCGATACCGGCGGCAATAGCGTCGCCACCTCGCCTCGGGTTGGGGCCCATCAGACTCACCTTACCGCCGCCGACGGCATCTCGGACAAGATCCATTGCGGCGAGTGTCACGTGGTGGTGACTACGGTGGCCGATGCGACTCACCTTAACTACACCACCGCCACCGTCCGTTTCGGAACCTTGGCCACGTCTCAGGGGCATGCTCCCACCGCCACCAGAAGCAGCGGCCTCATATCCTGCGCCACCACCTACTGCCATACGGGTAAACTTAATTCCGGTTCCAATATGACCCCTTTGTGGGTCAACTCCGGATACGTGCCGGCCACCATGACCATCGCCGGTTGCGGCAACTGTCACGGTTTCCCGCCGGCAGCCTCCACCGGTCACCCGTCGGTTACCGCGCCCACGGCTTTCCCTGTGGGTACAACCTGCAGCTGCCACCCGAACATGCTCTCCACCGGCACCACCTATGCTACCATCTTCCGGAACAAGAACCTGCATATCAACGGCTTCATAAATGTCAGCACCAATGGTTCCGCAAGCCATAGCTATCCCAATCCGGGCGCTACGCATATGAACGCAGTTGGGGCGACCACCCCCACCTCCGGTTGCAGTTGTCACAACAGCACCGCCGCCGGAACCTACCCCGTGGCCCGTGGTACGGCGCCCAACTGCTTGGCTTGCCACAAGAGCGGCCTGCTCCGGACAGTCGCCACCTCATCATGCTATGACTGCCATGGGGCCACCGCCATCAGCGGGCAGCCCAGCAGCAACGTCTTCCCCAATATCAGCGGGAATCATACCAAGCATATCGCCCAGGCTCTGACCTGCGCCAACTGCCACAGCGGCTACGGCACGGGGAGCGTCAAGCATGGCTTCAGCAACACCTCCGCCACCACCAAGGGGAAGGTAGCTTTCAGCGGTCTGACCGTTACCGCGCCGACCTGGACCCCCGCAACCGCTACCTGCAGCGCTGCCTGCCACGTGGCGGCGGTCTGGGGTACACACCTGGGCTGCATCAACTGCCACAGCGCCACCATCACCCGGACCAAGGGACGTCCCGGCACCACACTGGCGGCGGTGACGACGGAGTTCGCCCTGGCCTGGGGTCATAAGAAAACCGGTCGCGCGGCGGTAAGCGACGATGACTGTATCGTCTGCCATCTGGAGGGGAGCGGGACGACACACAAGACCACCGCCTATCATGGCGACGGCAACATCGACCTTCGTGATCCGGACGGCGCCGGAGAAACCCCCATTACCAACATGAGCAATGCTGCCTGGACCTTCCAGCGGTTCTCCACCTCCTATGCCGCCGGTTCGAGAGTAGCCAACGGCCAGACTCTCAATACCATAGACAATATTATTTCGCAGAAGTTCTGTCTCAAGTGCCATGACGGCAATGGCGCCACCAACCCCACCGCCCGTTCCAACAACGGCGGCACCGGCACCGCCGCCATGCCTTTCGGCGGGATCGCCCTGGGGACTACGTATACGGCGTTAAACGGCGCCATCGGCACCCAAGGTCTGATCAACGTCTTCAGTCAGTTCAGTACCGGTAATGCTTCACGCCACCCGGTGCGAGGCTCCAGGATCAAGGACTTCCCCTACTCCACGAGGCTTGCCGCACCCTATAACAATATCGGGACGGCGCGGGACGCCAATGCCGCCGCTTCTCATACAACCGCGGTCAGTGTCGTCATCAACTGCTTCGACTGCCACAACACCGTTACCAGCCCCCTTACCCTGCGCACCGTTGCCGCTCATGGTAACGCGGTGACGTTGCGCGGCACCATCTACGCGACTACGGCGTCCACGCTCTGCACCACCTGTCATATCGGTTATACCGTGACAGGCAACCACAGCACCGGATCGGCATGGTCCGTTACCGGTTCCAGCCATAACGCAAGTTCAACCTGTCAATACTGCCATGGGAGCAGCATCAACACCACGGCTCAGGTTCGCCCCATTCGCGCCCAGGATTATCATGGGAATAACGCCCTGGTGGGGGGCGGTAAGTGGCCGACGGTACTTTCCCGCCCCTATGCGTTCATCAGAGGGTGGAGCACTACCGCGTATCACCGGCCGTACCGCGCATCGGAATTCACCACGGGGAGCGCCACCTGCGGCACCGGCGCATGTCCCAACGGAGGTCTTGTTGGTGACGGAAGCACGAGAACCTATACCGCCGGCGGAACCTACTAACGGATAACTCTGAAACGGTCCGCTCAACAAGCCCTGTCTGAAAAGGCAGGGCTTGTTTTATGACGGGATCCGGTTTGCCTGAAGGTTGTTTACGAATTTGAGCGGAGTGTAACGGCGTGAAGAAATTATCGATTCTCCCAAGGGGTACCGTCTGTTTTTGTCTGGTTCTGTTCATCTCCGTTGCCGGATGCACCGGGCGGCAGGAAAAGGCGAAGATTGCGCCGCAATCCGCCAAGGAGAGCGGAGCCGGCACAACAGTGGTGGCGACCATCCCGGATGATCTGAAACCGCCACCGGCGTTACCCGGCCATGAGCCGGACCCCACGTTACCGGGGAAGTCTGACTCATTTCAGGTGGCTTTCAGCGATTCGGGCAGTAGCGTGGCTTATTTGGCCGGCAAGGATAATCGCTTCTTCGTTGTTCATAATCAGGAGCGGGGGAAAGAGTATCCCGAGATCGCAACCATAGTGCTCAGCCCTGACGGGAGTCGTCTGGCGTATGGCGCTCATCCTGATGGTAATGACCGGAAGTGGTGCATGGTAGTAGACGGCAAGGAGGGGAAACGTTACGATACGGTGCTTACCCCCATCTTCAGCCCCGACGGTAAACATCTTCTGTATCAGGCGAAGGATGCGGATAAATGGTACATCATCGTGGACGGCGCCCCGAATCAGGGTACCCCCGCCAGTTATTCTCCACCGTTATTCAGCTCGGATTCCTCTTCCATTGCTTATGTGGAGTCGGCGGCTTCCATAGGTGATACTCGTTTAATCGTGACTGATCTGCTGTTTCACAAACAGCGCGGCAGGATCTCCATTGGGGATGAAGTTTTGGTGATAAATAAGAACAGAACACGTATCGCCGCTGTGGAGGCGGTGAAAAATAAATTCCGTGTCATCGATTTGATGTTTGACAAGCCTGATCTCTTTCGCGAGGGTCCGCTGTATGATGTCATCGAGCAGCTGACGCTGAGTGATGATGGACGATCGATCTCCTACTGCGCTCTCAAAGGCGGCAGCCGTTTGATAAAACTCGATGACAGGGAAGAGCTCCTTCCCGCCGGGCGTGCTCCCGAGCTGCCGGTAATCCGTCCCGACAAAAAAGGGGTCGGGATTCTCCTTGCCGAGAATAATCGTATCTCACTGCATCACTGTTTTATCAACGGGAGGGAGAAGGGGAAAATTTACGACGAGGCTTCCACTCTGACCTACGGCAATGACGGGAGCTATGCCTATGCGGCGAGAACCGGCAAAAACTGGTTTGTCGTGGTGAACGGCAACGAGGGGCCGGCATTTGACAAGGTGGTTGAACCGCTGTTCAGCCCTGACGGTAAACATGTCGCCTATCGCGCCAGGAAGGACGGGAAGCGTTTCGTGGTGCTTGCCGATACTCTGGCAAAAACGGTTGCGGCTCATCCTCCCTATGAGCAGGTTTCAAGGGTGAAGTTTACCGCGGACGGCAAATCCATCGCCTATGGCGTGAAGGATGGAAATCGTCTGGCCTGGAAAGTTGCGCCCCTGTAACGGTATGCTGTTGCGAGTGACTCAGACCATGACTCTTGAGCAAGAGCGGCAGGGCGGCGATGGAACGGCTTAAAAAAGGTGAAATCATACTCTGTTGCCTGTTTTTGATCACCGCCACTCTTGCGGTGTATCTTCCCTCAATCGGACATGACTTCATTCCGTTGTATGACGATACACCCTATCTCCTCTGCAACCCCAGCGTCCAAGGTTTTTCGTGGGCGCATGCGAAGAGCGCTTTTACCGGTTTTTACTGCGGTAATTATGCTCCGTTACATATCATCTCGTACATGCTCAACTATGAGATTTCCGGGCTGGATCCGGCCGGTTTCATCCTCACTAACATCGTTATTCATATCCTCAACGGCGTTCTTATCTATTTTTTGCTCCTGAGGAGCACTCTTGCACCTCGCTACGCTGTTTTAGCGGCATACCTGTTTTTACTTCACCCTGTCCAGGTCGAGTCGGTAGTATGGATGTCGGAAAGAAAAACCGTTCTTTCCATGTTCTTTTTTCTCTCCGCATTTCATCTGTATATCTCGTATCTTGGAGGGGGAAGCGGGAAAAAGTATCTCTTCTCGCTGCTCTGTTTCGTCTCCGCGCTTTTGAGCAAGTCCACTGCCCTTATTCTGCCTGTCTGTTTGATCTGTCATGACGACGTATACCGGAAACAGGGTAGTCGCGCTACCAGGGTAAAAGATAAGATCCCTTTTTTATTAATTGCTCTTGCCGCCGCCTGCATGACACTCTACTCCCAAGAGTCATCAAGATTCGGCGGGAGAACGGAGTACCATGGCGGCTCTCCGCTGGCCACGTTCTTTACCATGCTTCCCGTTCTGCTGAAATATCT
Organism: uncultured Desulfuromonadales bacterium; assembly: GCA_903929485.1. Classification (GTDB taxonomy): domain Bacteria; phylum Desulfobacterota; class Desulfuromonadia; order Geobacterales; family CAIOGM01; genus CAIOGM01. The sequence goes on along the minus strand of CAIYUY010000060.1, from coordinate 31,561 downwards.
CCGGAATATTTTTTATCCGGTCGGGTTGACCGTCTTTTATGGGGATTTGGCGGCAAAGCCTTTTTTTGACGAGGAGGTCTTCCTTTCGGCACTCGTGGCGCTCTTCCTACTGTTCCTGGGCTTTTACCTGCTGAGGAGAAACAGGGAGCTTTTCTGTTGGTACGCTCTTTTCTTCGTGGGACTCCTCCCGGTCTCGCAAATTGTCCCTATCGTAACCCTGATAAACGACAGGTATCTGTATTTTCCCATGGTTGGCGCGGCGGGATTTCTTGCCGTCGTGCTCAGGCTCATACGGCAAAAGTACGAGAAAGCCGGGCGCCCCGTGGCGGTGGTAACCGTTCTTATCTGTCTCCTGCTCCCTTGGTCCACCTATCTCCAGGCTAAAACGTGGCGGAACAGTTTCAGCTTATACAAACAGATCATCCTTCAGAACAGGGAGCGGATCGACTTCAAGATCCTCAACGACCAAAATTTTCTCCAGGGCGATGCCGACGGATTGCTGGCGCTGTCGGAGAAATTACAGGGTAACTTTCCCTCCTCACCGGATGTCTTGAGGTTTGCCGCGACGGTCTCCCTGCGGGTGAATAATCCGTATGCGGCGCAGCTCTCCCTGGAAAAATTGTGCGCCATTACTCCCAACGACCTGGAATCTCTGCTCCTTCTGGCTTCCGTATATAAGAACACCGGGCAGACGGCCGCGGCAAGGAATCTTTATGAACAGATTCTCCGGTCAAATCCGGAATCAGAAACCGCTCGCCGTGCGGTGAGGGAGATGGAATAGTAAGCCGCCGGCGGAGTAATAATTTATTTGCTCATTTAAAAAGGACAATTAATGTATGAATGATTCCATGATGCCACCCGACGATAATGAACCGGAGCAGGAAGTTTTCCCCCTGGAACCACGTTATCACCCGATCCACAAGCTACCCCGAAAAATCTATGATTTCCTGGCGTCCGCGCGTCTCGCCATGCTGCTTCTGGTGACGATCCTGGCCTGCTGTATCTCCGGTGTTACACTCTGGCGCGGCGCCGAGGCCGGTCGCATGGTATTCGGCACCCTCTGGTTCAACTCCATCCTGGTGCTCCTGGTGGTGAACATCGCCTGCTGCTTTTTTGGCAGAATCTGGGGGAGAAGGGTCACGCTGATCTCCTTCGGCATGATCCTTTTTCACCTCTGTTTTGTCACTATCCTGCTGGGGGTGGTCTACAACAGTCTGTTCTATTTCCGTGGTAACATCCGGTTGACCGAGGGGGAGTCGCTGGCCAGCGGTGATCCCCGCAGTTACGATAGCTTCCAGCAGGGGCGTTATTTTAACTTTTCCCGCTTGAAGGGGGAGACTACCCTCCTTAAGATGCTTTCCGGCTATAAGGTCGGCGCCGAGAATAAACGGGCCGCTTACGAGGTCCAGGTGGGTGAGGGGATCGACAGCACGAAGGGGATCATCTACATAACTCATAAACTTTCCCATCATGGAGTTGATTATTTCAACGACCGGGAGGGGTACTCATTATTGGTGCTGCTTGCCGACAGTCAGGGGAAGGAACTGTACGGCGGCCATATCCCGTTGCAGAGCATTCGTCAAAAGGACGGGAGTTTCACCTACTCAACCGGTTACAGGGAGGGGGAGAGGGTGATGACCGATGTGATTCCTTTTCCGAACTCTCCGGAAAAGCCCTTATTTGCTCTTCAGTTGGGCTATACCCTTTCCAAACTGAATGAACGGGACGGGGTGGCGCACTTTGCGCTCTTTCCCCTGGATAAAAACGGTAAGCCGCTGTACGATAAGCCCTTTGCCCAGGGTAATGCGCCAATCGGCGGCAGGTATGTCGCCGGTGACTATCAGCTCGCGCCCAAAGAGGTGCGGTACTGGGTCGGAATGACGGTGCGGTACGAGCCGGGAAACTTCATCGTCCTGGCCAGTCTCTGGATCGGTCTGGCGGGGATGATTATTACGACCATGGGGCGGATGCTGCGTGGCAGGCCCAAACCACGGAAGGGGCAATGACGCCTTTGTGCAAACAGAGCCTTGCATGGGGTCGCCCAGTCATGGTAGGGTAGCGGTACAAAAATTTCTCAAGAGGAGACCTCATGAAACCCGAACTAATGCTCTTCTGGATCGCCGTGGGATTGTACGGCGTCAGTACCTTCAGCTTCATTTTCGGCCTTATGGCGCGCCAGGAGAAGCTCTTCACCCTGGGTTTATTCAGCGCTCTGGCCGGTTTTTTGCCCCATGTGGGGGTGATCGCACTCCGTTGGTCGGCAACCGGAATCAGTCCATTCATCTCCATTTCCGAGTCCATCACGCTGGGCACTTTCATGACGGTGCTCGTCTTTCTCATCATCCAATTCTCCACCAAAAAGGTCCGCCCCCTGGGTGTTCTGGTCATGCCTGTCGCCTTTGTGCTCCTGGGTTGGGCCGGCACGCTGATGAAGGAGGTGGCCAGCACCCTGGCGCCGGCGTTGCAGAGCGGCTGGATCTGGGTACATATCGTCGGCGCCTCGGCGGGTTTCGCATCGGTCCTCATCGCGGCCGGTCTGGGGCTCCTTTACCTGCTCAAGGAGCGAAACAGTGGCCCACTGTACGACAAACTCCCTGATTTGGCCGCCATAGACGACCTTTCGTATCGCTTTATTTCCGGTGGGTTCATCCTGTATGGTCTCATGCTGGTCTCCGGCTGTTTTTGGTCCAATCAGGTGAAGGGAAATTACTGGAACTGGGATGCGGTGGAAGTCTGGTCCCTTGTTTCCTGGCTCACCTACGGGATCTATCTCCATCTCCGGATCACTTTCGGCTGGCGCGGACGTAAACTTGCATGGTATGCCCTCATCGCCCTGGTGGCGATGATCGTCAGCTACTGGGGAATTCCCTTCTCGGTGGAGACTTTTCATTCCGGCTTCAGGATCGAGCACACCTAGTACCCTGTCCGGCTTGATATTGCGGTATGCACCCCAAGGAGCCCGAGTGAACCGTGATTCGTAAGATAACTCACCGACACGACGAAAAACAAAAAAGTTTCACCGCAAAGACGCAAAGGACGCAAAGGAACCGCAAAGTTAAAGCCTTTTTTGGGATATACCGAAAAAGAATCCAGGTTCGTTGTTTTTCTCTATTTTCTTTGCGTACTTTGCGTCTTTGCGGTTCAAAGTATCACGAAACTTTAAGCCGGACGGGGTACTAGAGCCGGACAGACCGGAACCAAAAGCCGTATCCAGGGGAGATTCGATCGTGCAGAAATTGTTCATTGTTGTCACCGCCGCCCTTTCCCTGACACTCTCCGGTTGTTCCGGAAAGAGCCCGGAGAGCCGGCAGGAAAAGGGAAGCAAGAGCGGGCAGAAGCTGGTTCATACTGCCGCCGACAGTAAGGGCGATGTTGTCAAATTCATGGATGTCCTCAAGACAAAGAGTCTTCCCGCTTATCCTTCCGTGACTATCGGCGGGGCGCTGGACTCGTATCCCTATTTCACGCGCCATGAATGGAGTGAAATCAGGGCGAATAACGGGAAGATTTATATCGACTGCATCGGCTGGTTTGACGGGAAAGCGCTTGACGCCGCCACCCTTGGGAGAGGTGTCACCGCCCAGGGTCTGGCGGTGAAATTTGTCATTACAACCGACGGAACGTTTGGTCTGGTTATGATCTCCAAACTGGAGAGCGGGGTGGACGGCAAGGTGTCGTCCGAGCCTCTGGAAGATCTTAAGGGGTTCGCCGAGAGGCTCTTCGGAAAGAAGGAGATACGGTTTTAGATGAAACTTGCCATTATTTTCCCCCCTCTTCCTTTTGGTTGGACGCCGGTCGCACCGCCGATTCTGGAATATCTTGCCGCCCTGACTCGCAGATGCGACCCCTCCATAGAAATCAAGCTGATCAGCGCCAGCGCTACCCCTAACGCCTTCGATACCCTGGAGTGCGATCTGGCGGCCATCAGCATTCTGACCCCCACCTCCGTGCCCGGCTACCGGATTGCGCAAAAACTCCGCGCCCGTGGGATCACGGTGGTATTCGGCGGCATGCATGCCTCCGCCATGCCGGAAGAGGCCAAGCAGTATGGCGACGCTGTGGTGGTGGGTGAAGCCGAGAGTTCCTGGCCGCAGGTTCTGGAAGATTATCGCGCCGGGACTCTCAAGCCGTTCTACAAGGGGGAGCAGATTCCACTGGACGATCTCCCTACGCCGCTGTACGGGATGCTCCAGGACAGACATCAGTTCCGGATACTCAATACCTCCCGTGGCTGTCCCTATAACTGCACCTTCTGTTCGGTCAAGCCGTTCTACGGGGCGGATATCCGGTTTCGTCCCATTGATCATGTGGTGCGGGATGTGGCTGCCATTCCGGAAAAGATGTATATCAACGGTGACGAGAATATCTGGTGGCAGGGATTCGAGCAGCGTGCAACGGACATGTTCACGGCCCTCAAAGGGAGCGGCAAGAAGTGGATGGGGTTCGGGAGTCTGCGGCCGGTCATGACCCCCGCCGGATCGCGCATGCTCAAGGCGGCCCGGGAATCGGGCATGCTTACCGTCTGGGTTGGTTGGGATTCCATCTCCGACGATTCGCTGACGGCGTATAAGGCCGATGGCAAGATCGGGGTGGACCGGGAGCGGGCCATCAAGATCCTCCGGGATCACGGCATTGACGTCTCCCTCTTTTACATGCTGGGGGGGCGGACCGACTCTCTTGATGACTTCAAGCGTTCCGTGGAGGTGGCTGATCGACTTGGGGTCAGCATGCACCCGTCTCTTCTTGTCCCCTACCCGGGGACGGAGCTCCGCCGCCAGTACGAACCGTATCTCTATAAGGATTTGGGATGGGAGTACTACTCCGGCGCTTACGCTCTGTTCGAGCACCCCGATCCCGCCATGACTCCGGAGGTTCGGGAAGAGCAGTTTTATGAAAGCTCCCTGGAAATATTGAGCCTGGGGCGGATACTGGGTCATATGAGGCATGTCCCACTCTCCGGTTTTCCCTATGCCCACATCATCTCGCTGATGAATCAGCTTCCGGTGCGCAAGGGGATGAAAATCTGCTACGAGCAGTGGAAGCTGGATAGCCCCTCGCTACGCTGCAAGCAGCGGCTGGGGTAAGCGTCAGTCGAGCGGTTTATAGGCACTTTTGCTTAATAAAACGGCAACTGTCCGCCGGGGGATCTCCCTGTTTTCATGTCGAGACGGCTTATTCAATCAGTATCTCCACTGATACCTTGGCGCGAAAAATGCATAGCCATGCTGCCGAAGTAGATTATCGTGTTGTTAAACCAGCGGATCATACAGGAGTCACTTCATGTCTACGAACAGCAGCGACACTCATCGCCTGACCGAGGCTACCCTTGGCGTCATCGCCGCGGGAGTTGATGCCGAACTTCCCTCCTTCAATGAACATGCCCTGGAACTGTTTGCCTTACAGTTTGAGACGAACAAAATTTTCCGTGAATTCTGCGACGCCAAGAAAGTGAAGAAGGAGGATGTCACCCGGTGGCAGGATGTGCCACTGGTGTATAATGACATGTTCAAGACCCACCTGGTGGCCTCGTTTCCGCTGGAGCAGTCGGTGATGGCCTGCCTCACCGGCGGCACCACCAGTCTGACGCAGCGGGGAAGAATTTTTCGTGATGAAGACGGTAAAAAGCTTGTTTTCGCCGCCAATAAGACCATGACCGGTGCGTATCTCTTCCCTGATTTCCAGGAGGGGAAGCGGTGCCGGATACTGATTCTTGCCCCCAGTCCGGAGATGGCCCCCTCCATGGGGATGGCCATCGGGATGGAGCAGACGCGCCAGGCATTCGGGACACCGGACAGCATGTTCCTCCTGGGAAGGAGCGGCATCGACGTGAAAGGTCTCATTAAGGCGCTGCGGGAGGCGGAGGCCAGCGGCGTGCCGGTGGCTCTCATCGGCGCCACCTCGGCCTATGTCTATTTCTTCCAGGCGTGCCGGAGGAAGAAGATGTCGTTTCACCTTCCTCCGGGGAGCCGGGTCTGCGACGGCGGCGGCTATCGGGGGAGATTCGGCGTGGTGACCCGCGCGGATTATCTGGCCATGGTCACGGAGATCCTTGAGGTCCCCGATTCTCACTGTGTCAACGTCCTGGGAGAGGCCGAAACGGCGACCAACCTGTTTGACGATTCCCTGCGCCGTCACGTGAAGGGGCTCCCTCCGCGCAAACGGACCCGCCCTGTCCCTCCCTGGTCACGGGTTCTGGCCATGGATATTGACAAGCTTACGCCGCTTCCCGACGGAGAGATCGGTCTTCTTGCCCATTGGGATCTGGCCAATGTCCCCACGGTCCTGGCGGTCATCACCGACAACCTGGGCTACACCACCGATGGCGGCACCGGCTGCGAGATGGTGGGGAGGGCCAAGATCGAAAACGGCAAGGTCTCGCCGCTGCCGGATGAAAAACCGATCAGCGCCATGGGGGACTCGACTATCTTCAGGATGCTTGAGACCTATGTAAATTTTTCCATAGATCTGAAAATGCGCATCGCCAAGGACCAGAAAGTGGCGCCCAGCATCCGCGAAGAGATCGAGGCTCGTCCCGGTTCGGTAGCCTCCTGCCCGCAGGTGGTGGACGAGATTCTCATGGCCCAGTCCGACGAGGAGGCCGCACAGTTGCGTGACGAGGCGCTGAACACCTTCAGGGACCAGAGCGACCGGCCGATGGAGTGGTACACGGGGGAATCGGACAAGCAGCTGTTGAAGGATCATCCCGAAGGCATTCAGTCGGAGAAGCCGGGACCTTCACTTATCCCCAAAACTCCCAAGAGCTGACAACCGCACGTTCGTTGCTTGTCATCCCGGACGTAATTGTTGACCCCTTTGGTGTAGCGGAGCTGCTTCCATGGATCTGAAAAAAAGCGCGATTATCTTCAACGGATTCCTTCATGATTTTGCCGCGGGTATCTGGCTGGCGGCCATTGTCACCATTGCCCTGCTGCACAACGCCCATCTGGATCATCCGGAGGTCGTTTCGGTGCTGAACAGTCTGGAGCGGCTCTTTTTCTGGGGAAGCGTCGTGGCCATGGTCATCATCATGGCCACCGGCGCCGGTCGTACTTTTACCTACGTGGAGAACTGGTATGGCGCCGACGCCGAACGGGTTCGGAGGAAGATGCTGATGTACAAACATGTCATTCTTTTCGGCTGTTTCGCGGCCGGCTACCTTGCCATATTCAGAAAGGTATTTCACTAGCCGGCCTCCACCGGTTACCGAGCAATTTCTATTTCCGCATACCGGCCGGGTGCTTATCCCGGCCGGTATCTTTGTTCTTGACCTTTGTCAAAATTCTGTTCTTTATTTGATTCCCCACCGTGGATATTCCCCCTTTTTTCTGGACTTACCTCATCTTTTCCTTTACGATGTCCCGGTTTATACTCCTCATGAATATGCGAAGAGTGGCTGACACCTGCCGTCGTCTCGGCAGCGTGGGGCACCAAGGGGATAGAAATGAACAAGATCAAGAGAGTAGCACTCATCACCCCTCCGTACCATTCCGGCGTTGTTGAGTCGGCCGGTACTTGGCTCAATGTGGGGTTTGTCTACATGGCCGGCTCGTTGCGCGCCGCCGGGTACGAGGTGGACTATTATGACGCCATGTCACTCTGGCACAAGTGGCCGGAGATAAAGGCTCGCATGGAGACGTTCAAGCCGGATGTCATCGCGACAACGGCCTATACCGCCTCCATCTGCAAGGCTCTGGAATTGTGTGATCTGGCCAAGCAAATCAATCCTTCCGTCGTTACGGTGCTGGGAAATGTCCATGCCGCCTTCTGCTATGATGAACTGCTCAAGGAGAGTCACGGAGTCCTTGACTATATCGTTCGCGGTGAAGGGGAGGTAACACTTGTTGAATTGCTGGACTGTCTCAACGCCGTCGGTGATCCCTCCTCGGTGAACGGAATTGCGTTCTGGCGGGATGACGCGGTTGTGGTTACCCCCAAGGCCGCCTATATTCACGATCTGGATAATCTTCCCACAGCCTGGGATCTGGTGGAGTGGCCGATTTATACCTATCGCGCCAAGAAAAACGCCCGGCTGGCTATCATCTCCACGGCTCGCGGTTGCAAGTCCCAGTGTTCTTTCTGTTCCCAGCAGCTCTTCTGGGCGCAGACCTGGCGCGCCCGTTCCGCCGAGAACGTTGTTGACGAGATCGAGATGCTGAGTACAACTTACGGCGTTGAAGTAGCCATGCTTGCCGATGAATTGCCGACCTATGATCGTCTGCGCTGGGAGAAAATACTCGATCTGATGATCCAGCGCCAGGTTCCGGTCAAACTCCTCATGGAAACCCGTGTGGATGATATTCTCCGCGACGCCGATATCATGTGGAAATATAAGAAAGCCGGTGTGGAGCATATCTATGTGGGGGTTGAAGCCGGATCCCAGGAGACGCTGGATCTCTTTAATAAAGATACTGAAGTATCCCATTCCAAGCAGGCCATCGACATTATCAATGCCGCCGATATCGTTTCGGAGACCTCGCTTGTTCTCGGTCTTCCCGACGATACTTCCGAGTCAATCGCCCAGACAGTGGAACTTGCCATGCATTATAACCCGGACATGGCCTTTTTCCTGGCGATCGCCCCCTGGCCCTACGCGGACCTGTACCCGCAGCTGGAACCGTATGTATTTACCAAGGATTACAGTAAATACAACCTGGTGGAGGCGGTAATAAAGCCGAAAAACATGACGGTGGAAGAGCTCGAAATGGAGCTTGGCAAGGCCGCGCAGAAATTTTACATGCATAAATTCAAGCATCTGCACGAACTCACCCCCTGGAAGCAGGAGTTCATGCTGTCGGTGTTGGATATTTTTATCAATCACTCGTACCTGGCGGGACAGATGAAGGCTGCCATGAAGAACGGCAAGGATATGCCGGAAGAGGTCAAGGCGTTGATGAGAGCGGTGAAGGGGCATGCCAAGGGGCAGGAGTTGGATCGTCATCCGGCCATAGCGCCCATACCGTAGAGACGCTGGATCTTGAGGCCTCAATTGGGCTGTCAAGGAGAATGGGCGACAAAACGACAAGGGCCGGAGAGTATCTCCGGCCCTTGTCGTTTCAGAGTTTCACCAGGTTATATGCCCTGCTCCCCAGTCCAATCTTTTCCCCATGTTCCAGCTGCACTTCCCAGTTGACCATCGGGTAGACCCCCCGGAATTTATCCCCCCCCGGTTCGAACCCCTCTTGGAGGGCGGTTTCATGATTCCCTCTTGCCCCATTTACCAAGTCGGCGCAGGCCTGGTCAAGGGCTACCGGGTCCATGGAGGCGCAGATGCCGATGTCGTTGACAATGGGGGCGTCGCTATAGCCGTAGCAGTCGCAGGCCGGCGAAACCTGGGTGATGAAGTTGAGAAACAGGGATTTACTCCTTTTACCCGCCACCGCACCCAGGGCGTGTTCGGCCATTTTTTTCATGACCAGATCGCCGGCTTCGTCCCACCGGATGTTGATCGCCTTTTCCGGGCAGGCGGTGACGCAGTGGGCGCAGCCGACGCAGAGTTCCTCATTGATCCAGGCGGTTCCGGCAGGGAAGGAGATGGCGTCGTGGGCGCAGGAGGTGACACAGCGGCCGCAGGAGCTGCAACGTTTCGCCGAGACCGTGGGGCCGACGGTGGAGTGCTGCAGCATCTTCCCTTCACGGCCGGCGCACCCCATCCCCAGATTTTTGAGAGCGCCGCCGAATCCGGTCAGTTCGTGACACTTGAAGTGGGAGACCGCCACCAGGGCGTCGGCCTCCACGATGGCGGCGCCGATGGAGACTTTTTTCAGCAACTCCCCCGCAACGGGAACCTCCACGGCGGTATGTCCCCGGAGGCCGTCCAGCATGATCAGGGGAGCGTTTACGGTGGCGTAGGCAAAGCCGTTTTCGATGGCGCAGCGGAGCGCCGAGATTGCTTCCTTACGTTCTCCCGGATAAAGAGTTGAGGAGTCGGTGAGGAAAGGGAGGGCGCCGCACTGTTGCAGTTCCTCAACGACCCGCCGGAGAAAGACCGGCCTGATGAAGCTGTGGTTCCCCCGTTCCCCGAAATGTACCTTCACCGCGACCAGGTCTCCGGGGGCGATGCACTCCTCCAGGCCGCACTGCCGCATGAGCCTGCCGATCTTGTGGAACAGATTCTCTTTCGCGCCTGTCCTAAGATCCGCGAAGAAAACGGTGCTTGTCATGGTATTACCTCCTGATATGGCGACCTGAATGTGGTCTGCTTGCAAAGTAATCGTATGCTTATTTGCATATTCTATCATAGTTGCGGGGAGAGGCGCACCTGAAAACAGGCAGGAGATGGCGATGGTTTGGGGTTGCGGCGAACCGGTTCGGGCGGCGGTGATTTAATTCAAGTTGACAGTTAAATTTTTCTGTTCATAATGTGTAGGCGTGACGTATCTGTCACCGTTGCCGGATTTGTCGCCAAGATCACCCTCATAAGCAAAACGGAAATCATGAGATGGACGTCTGCTCTGAATTTTTCTTTCGCAACGATCACACGATCATGCTCCTCAGTGACCCGGAGACGGGAGCAGTGCTGGACGTCAATTCCGCTGCCTGTACGTTCTATGGGTATGCACCGGAGCGATTCAAGACGTTGAATCGTGCCGATCTTGACGCCGTGACGACGGATGACAGCCAACGATCCGGTTGGCGGGGGGTTGCGGAAAAGGGATCACGTCGTATCGGCAGGCATTGTCTCGCCGACGGTTCACTGCGGGACGTTGAGGTGCGCTCCGGCCCCCTGGAGATGGGCGGTCGCTGCTATCTTTTCTCCGTCGTTCACGACATCAGCGTCTATAGGGAGGCCGAGGAGGCCCGGAATCGGGAGCTGCGGCGTAAAGTGGCTGAATTGGCTAAATCCGCCGCGGAGATCCAGGATCTCTATGAGCGCGCCCCCTGCGGCTATCATTCCCTGGACGCGGAAGGGTGCTATCTCAGGATTAATGATACTGAACTCCAGTGGCTTGGGTATCAAAGGGAAGAGATCATCGGTAAGATGAAATTCCCGGATCTCCTCACCCGGGAAAGTTTCCGGACGTTCCAGTCTAATTTTCAACGGTTCAAAAAATATGGCGCCGTTCAGAATCTGGAGTTTGATCTGCTGCGCAAGGATGGAACGGTTCTCCCTGTCTCCCTGAGCGCCACGACGGTTACCGATCAGGAAGGTCGGTATCTGATGAGCCGCTCCACGCTTTACGACATTACGGAACGCCGGCTTGCCGAGCACCGGGTCCGCCGGCTCAATCGGCTTTATACGGCCTTGAGCGAAACCAACAAGGCCATCGTCCATTTCTCTGACCGGGAGCAGCTGTTCCGTGAGTTTTGTCGTATAGCCATTGACCATGGAGGATTTCTGCTGGCCTGGATCGGTTTGGTGGAAGAGTCCGGCTCACTGCGGCCGGTGGCGTCTTTTGGTGAAAAAGTTGTTTATCTGGAAACCGTCAGCGCCTTCATCATGGCGGAACCCAGGGGGTTCGAGCCCACGGGGAGCGCCATCCGCGAAAATTCGCATCATGTCTGCAATGATTTTCCCGCTGATCCATCCTCTCCCTGGCATACCCTGGCCGTTGCCTCCGGATTCTGCTCCGCCGCTGCTTTTGCCTTGCGGCAAAACGGTAAGGCCGTCGGCGCGTTTACGTTGTACGCCGGGGAGCCGGACTATTTTGACCAGCAACTGGTGGAGCTTCTGCAACAGATGGCCGGCGATATCTCCTTTGCCCTGGATAATTTTGACAGGGAGGCGCGCCGCCGGGATGCGGAGCAGGCGCTACAGCAGGAAACCGCCCGACGGCTGCGGGCTTTGGAAGAACTTCGAGAAAAAGATCATCTGCTCATGCATCAGAACCGTCTGGCGGCCATGGGGGAAATGATCGGCAACATAGCTCACCAGTGGCGGCAGCCGCTGAACACCCTGGGTTTGGCGGTTCAGGATCTGTCGCTTTCCTATGAACTGGGCGAATTCACCAAGGAACTCCTGGATGCCCGTGTGGAAAAGTCCATGCAGGTGATTAACCATATGTCCCGGACCATCGACGACTTCCGAAGTTTTTTTCGGCCGGACAAGCAGAAGGTCCCCTTTGAGGTCAGTCAGGTTATCGGAAAGACATTGTCCCTGGTGGGTGGCAGCCTCGGATCGCTCCGGATTCGGGTTGAGGTGGAGACCGGCACCGACCCGGTAATCGTCGGTTACCCCAATGAATTTTCCCAAGTCCTCTTGAATATCCTCAATAACGCCAGGGATGCCCACGTTGAGCGCGCCACCGTTGAGCCTGTTATCAGTATCGGATTGAGTGAAGAACAGGGGCGGACGACGGTGACGGTGAGGGATAACGCCGGGGGAATTCCCCGGGAGATACTGGACAAGATTTTTGATCCCTATTTTACTACCAAGGGGCCGGAACAGGGCACCGGGCTCGGCCTCTTCATGGCAAAGACTATCATTGAGAGCAACATGGGGGGGAGATTGACCGTTGTCAACAGGGACGACGGCGCGGAATTCAGGATCGAGGTCTGACATGGGTGAGGGAGAGCGGAGCGTTACGGAGAGTTCGCTGCTGTACGTGGAAGACGAGGCCGATGTCCGGGAATTGGTGAGCGGCATGCTCATGAAGAACTATCCGGGGCTGAGGCTTTATGTCGCCGGAGACGGCCGCAGCGGCCTGGAGCTGTTTCGGGAGCGGCAGCCGGAGATCGTCATCACCGATATCCGGATGCCGGTCATGGATGGTCTTCGGATGGCATCGGCCATACGGGAGCTGAATCCGGATACCTTCATTATCGCCGTCACCGCGCATAGCGACACCGATCAGTTGTTGAACGCCATAGAAATCGGCTTCAACCATTACGTGCTGAAACCGGTTGATTACCGCAAGCTCTTTGCCGTCACCGACAAATGTCGAGCACTCCATGCCATGAACCGGCGGGTGAAGGCTCAGGACGCCCACATTCGTCTCCTTTCCCGGGTCGTGGACGAAAGTCCCAGTTCGGTGGTTATCGCCGATGCTCAAGGGATCATCACCTACGTCAACCCCCGCTTCACCATGCTGACCGGTTACTCCGCGGCGGAGGTCATCGGGCGCCACCCGCACTTTCTCAAATCGGACGTCATCCCCCCCCAGGTTTACGATGAGCTTCGCCGCACCATTTTTTCCGGCGGGGAGTGGCGTGGCGAATTGCAGAACCGGCATAAAAACGGCAATCTCTACTGGGAGGCGGTTTCGATCTTCCCCCTGCGCGGCGAAACCGGAGAGATCGTCAGCTTTGCGGCGGTGTCCGAGGATGTGACCGTGCGGAATCAGGCCGAGGCGGACATCCGGCTCCTCAATGGCGAACTCGCGGCCCGGGCCGCTGAACTGGAAGCCGCCAATCGGGAGCTGGAGGCGTTCAATTATACCGTCGCCCATGATCTGCGCAGCCCGTTACAGTGGATAGGGGGGTACAGTCGAGTTGTGCTGAAGCATAACGCCGACCTGCTGGATCAGCGCTATTGCCGGTACCTGGAGGAAATTTCCCAAGGGGTGGTCCGGATGGAGCAGATCATTACCGCTCTCCTGGATTTTTCCCGGCTCTCCCGTGAAGAGCTGCAACGGGAACCGGTGGATTTGAGTGATATTGCACGAATCGTTGCAGCAGATCTGGGCAAGGCCGAGCCGGGACGACAGGTTGTGTTCCAAATTCATGAAGGGGTAACGGCTAACGCCGACCGGCAGTTGCTCTTTTTGGTGTTACAGAATCTGCTGGGTAATTCCTGGAAGTATACCGGTAACCGGAAGCTCGCGGTTATCGAGTTTGGGGTAACGGCGCAACCGGGGGGCGCTACTTATTTTGTCAGGGACAATGGGCCCGGTTTCGATCCTGCCGCGGCGGATAAGATCTTCGTGCCGTTCCAGCGTCTGCCGGGATTCGACGGCCTCAAGGGGCTGGGGATCGGCCTGGCCACGGTGCAACGGATCATTCAGCGCCATGGCGGCGCGATCCGGGCCGAGGCCGTACCGGGTGGAGGGGCCACGTTTTATTTTACGCTGGAGAGTGGAGGGGCATGACGGTGACGGTCAGCGGCAGTTCCGAGATGTCACTCATGTTCGTGGAAGATGATGCTGACGCCCGGGAAATTACCCGCGCCCTCATGGCCAGGAAATACCGATGTCTGAATATCCATGCGGCGGGGGATGCCGCGGCGGGACTCCTTCTGTTTCGTACTCTGCAGCCGGAGATCGTGGTGACGGACATCAGCATGCAGGGGATGGATGGCCTTGAGATGGCGCGGGAGATCCGCTCGCTCAACCCGGAAGCATTCATCGTCGCGCTCACCGCCCACAGCGATACCGGGTACCTTCTGGACGCCATCGAGATCGGCATCAATCACTATATACTGAAACCCATCGATCACCGGAAACTCTTTGCGGCGCTGGATGGCTGCATTGACCTGATTCGGATGAGGCGGCTGCTGAGAGCCCAGGAGCTGTACATTCGTAAACTCTCCTCGGCGGTGGAGGGGAGTCCCTGTTCGGTTATGATCACCGATCTTCATGGAGTCATAGAGTACGTCAATCCAAAGTTTGCCGGTGTCAGCGGTTTCAGTGCGGAGCAGGTCGTGGGGAACACGCCAAGTTTCATGAAGTCCGGTCAGACTTCCGCAAAGACCTATGAACAGCTCTGGAGTACGATCAGCTCCGGCAGGGAGTGGCATGGCGAACTGCTCAATCGCAAGCAGAGCGGCGATCTTTTTTGGGAACGGATCTCCATCTCCCCCATTTTCGACGGGACAGGGGTCGCGACGCATTTTACCGCGATCAAGGAAGACGTTACCGAACAAAAGCATGCGGCGCAACGGATCGAGCTGTTGAATACCCGACTGGCGGCGTCCGCCGCCGATCTTGAGGCGTTCAATTACACGGTCTCCCATGATCTGCGGGTTCCCCTGACACTGGTGGCCGGTTATAGTCAGCTCATCCAGGAAATTTATTCCCAAAATCTTGACGATACATGCCGCGGGTATCTGGGGGAGATTCGAGCCGCCACGCAGCGGATGAACCGGCTTATCGGCGCCCTGCTGGAGTTATCGCGCCTTTCTTCCCAAGAATTGCAACGACAGAGCGTGGATGTGAGCGACCTGGTCCGCCAGGTCGGGATGGAGCTTCGGCGGATGGATCCGGAGCGTCAGGTGAAGCTGACTGTCCAGGAGGGAATCCGCCTTCATGGAGATCCCTGTCTGCTGAGAATTCTTCTGGAGAACCTGTTGGGGAATGCCTGGAAGTATACGAGTAAGAAAGATGGCGCGGAGATCGAATTCGGAGAGGTTGAGATTGCCGGTGTTCCCACCTGTCATGTGAGAGACAACGGTATCGGATTCGACATGGCGGACGCCCAGCGGCTGTTTGTCCCCTTTCAGCGCCTCCCGGGGAGTGGCGAGTATGATGGCGCCGGCGTCGGTTTGGCCACCGTTTCGCGCATCGTTGCGCGCCATGGCGGCGCGGTCTGGGCCGAAGCTGTGCCGGGAGCAGGGGCGCTCTTCTCTTTCGTTCTTGGATGAGTCTCTCCCGGTTTTAGAATTATCTACATGGAGCTCTTATGCGGATATTGATAGTGGATGATGTGCCGGACAATATCCGGGTTCTCAGCAGGATGCTCGCCGAAGAGGGGCACCAGCTTTCCGCCGCCACCGGAGGTCGCGAAGCACTGGAGCTTGTGGAAAGTTGCCGGCCGGACCTGATCCTTCTGGATATCATGATGCCGGAGATGGACGGTTATGAGGTCTGCGAGGTGCTGAGGGCCAACCCCCTCCTCTCCGGCATACCGGTTATTTTCATCACCGCCCTGGCCGATGCCGAGGACGAGACCCGTGGTTTGTCAATGGGGGCGGTGGACTATATTACCAAGCCGTTCAAGGAGGCTATCGTCAGGCTTCGGGTTCGGACCCATCTGGAACTCAAGCGCCAGCGCGATCTTCTGGATCGGCTCTGTCGTCTGGACGGTCTCACCGGGATTCCCAACAGGAGAGATTTCGACGAACAGCTGGATCGGGAGTGGCGGCGAGCCACCCGTGGTCAAGAGTCATTGGCGGCGGCGATGATCGATATCGACCATTTCAAGGGGTACAACGACACCTACGGCCATCCGGCGGGGGACGCCTGTTTGCGCCAGGTGGCCGCCATTCTTGCGGAGGGGCTGAACCGGGGTGGGGATTTTGTCGCCAGATATGGAGGAGAAGAGTTTATCTGTCTTTTTATCGGGGTTGGCGCCAAGGGGCTGGACGCCGTGGGGGAGAAGCTTCGGGCTTCGGTGGAGGCGCTCCGGATTCCTCACGTCGCGTCGACTGTTTCCCCCTGGGTGACGGTGAGTGTCGGCGCCGCGATCTGCCGGCCGACGGCGGATATGGCGCCCTCCGTTCTCGTGGAGGCCGCCGACGCCGAGCTGTTTACGGCAAAGAGGGCCGGCAGAAACCGGGTTAGTTTGGTAAATATCTGATATGAAAGGAAGTATTGCCATGAAGTACTTTGCCGGACTTCCACTGGGAGTGCGTCTGTCACTTGTTCAGGCCATCACCACCATTATCATAATGGGGATCTTTACCGGTGCTGTTTCGACTCTTATTACAAAACGGTTGGAGCATCGCGCCGAAAAAGAGCTTGAGCAGCAGGTGCTGCTGGTGGTTAATTCCATGTCGGTATATAATTCCGCGATTACGGAGAGTGTCGGCAAGCTGATGGCACTGTTCCGCGGTTCTTTTCCCGGTCAATTCTCGCGGGATTCCTCGCGCGAGGTGACCGTTGGAGAAACCTCGACACCGATCCTCAAGAGCGGGGCGATAACGCTCAATCTGAATACCGCCATTGTGGACGGATTCAGCGAGATTACCAAGACAACTGCTACAATTTTTATCCGATCGGGGGATGACTTCGTTCGCGTGGCCACATCACTGAAAAAGGGTGACGGTAGCCGAGCCATCGGGACGATACTGGACAGGGGAAATCCAGCCTACGTGGGACTGCTCAAGGGAGAGGGATATACAGGCAAGGCGACACTGTTTGACAAGGATTACATCACTCAGTACCTGCCGGTAAAAGACCGAGAGAACAATATCATCGCCGTTTTATTTATCGGTCTTGATTTTACCGATGGCTTGAAGGGGTTTAAGGAGAAAATTCGAGGAATCAAAGTCGCCCGGACCGGCTATATCTATGCCCAGGATGCGAGAGTAGATGGGACGGTGCAGATTCATCCCACCAAGGAGGGGACACCCGTTGTCCCGGTGAAGTACTCCGGCGACAAGGATTTAACCGAGGAGATGTTAAAGCATGGAGAAGGGGTAATTTATTATCCTTGGGTCAATAAAGAGCTGGGAGAGTCGTCCCCCCGGATGAAAGTGGTTGCTTATAGACAGTTCAAGGAGTGGAACTGGATAATCGCCGGAGGAGCGTATGTTGATGAAATATTCGCCGAGGCAGAGTTGCTGCGCCGCGCCATGTTTGGCGCTACTCTCTTTGTTGTTACAATTTTAGTCCTTCTGTTCATGATCATGGTGAAACGTTGGGTTTCACAACCTCTCCGGGATGCCGTCGCCATGACTGAGTTGTTGGCTTCGGGAGACTTCAGGACCGTCTCCGCTCTTGATTCCGATATGATAGAAACTGCCAATGAGGTGGAGTATCTCTCCCGGGGAATTCGTCGCATGGCGTCCGCCCTGAAGGAGTTGCTGGTGAAAATCAGCAGCTCATCCCAGGAGGTTTCCGCCGCGGCGGGGTGGGTGAACAGCAGCGCCGAACGGATCGCCACCGGGGCGGAAGATGTGGTCAGCCAGACAACGACTGTGGCGACTTCAGGTGAAGAGATGTCAACCACCTCCGGAGATATCGCTCAAAATTGTCTCATGGCCGCCGAGGGTGCCCAACGGGCCTCTCAAGCAGCCCGGAACGGCTCTCTGGTTGTGGACGCCACTATCGCCGTCATGAGTCAGATCGCAAGCAGGGTACAGGAATCGGCGCAAACGGTTGAGACCCTGGGGGCGCGGAGCGAACAGATCGGGGCCATCATCGGCACCATTGAGGATATTGCCGACCAGACCAATCTATTGGCGCTGAATGCCGCCATCGAAGCGGCCAGGGCCGGAGAGCAGGGAAGAGGTTTTGCCGTTGTGGCCGATGAAGTCCGCGCCTTGGCTGAACGGACCACTCGCGCCACCAAAGAGATCGGAGAGATGATCAAGGCCATTCAGAAGGAGACTCGAGGGGCCGTGGGGGCCATGGAGCAGGGGGTCAGCCAGGTTGAAGCCGGGACGATGGAGGCGGCAAAATCCGGAGAAGCACTGCGGGACATTCTGGCGCAGATTGACTCCGTCGCGCAGCAGGTCAACCAGATCGCCACCGCCGCCGAAGAGCAGACCGCCACCACCGGCGAGATATCCCGCAACATGCTCCGGATTACCGAGGTTGTTCAGGATACCGCCGGTTGCGCTCACCAGTCGGCCACGGCCGCGGCGCAATTAAACAGCAATGCCGAGGAGTTGCAGCGGATAGTGCGGCAGTTCAAGCTGTAGGCGGATTCATCCTTCAACGCTGAAGTCCGACGGCGGAGCTTCCCTGCAACCGGCGGAGCAGCTCCAGTTGGTCGGCGATAGCCGGTGGCGAGTCGTGACCGGCTCGAGCCAGAAGCGGGGCCACCGCCTGCTCGGGGTGGACACGGGGATAGGCGGCCTCGGTCAGGACGTGCAGCAGTCGCATGGTCCGGAAGGCGTCGAACCAGCCGTGAAATGCCGTCATCCGCCGCTCTCCGGCGGGATTGTGGCGTTTGAGGTTGTCCCAGGTGGCGGCGAAACCGGCTCTGTTCAGAAAACTCTCCAGGTGGGGCGAGATCTCCCCCGCCCCCTCCTGGAGCGTGGCGCCACTCTTATCTCCTCCTTGCTCCACCATCCGGAGCCACTCCCCCAGCAGGACAAAAAGTATCGGCTGGTAGAATAGGAGCCGGCCGGTTCCTTCCTTCACCATGTCACCCACCGCCCGGCCGGTGCCGAAGGGGACGCGATGGGATGCCCGGGGGGAGGGGTGGACGGTTGTCCCGGTCATGGAGGCCACTCCGGCGGTTTTCTGGATCTGTTGCAGAAAATAAAAATCCTCCCCCGCCAGGCGGCGATTCATTCCGCCGGCGGCCACATAGGCCGAAACCCGGCAGGCCATGGCGCTTCCCACCGTATGGAACGCGTAG
This sequence comes from uncultured Desulfuromonadales bacterium, assembly GCA_903929485.1. Classification (GTDB taxonomy): domain Bacteria; phylum Desulfobacterota; class Desulfuromonadia; order Geobacterales; family CAIOGM01; genus CAIOGM01. The sequence continues at coordinate 12,379 of CAIYUY010000060.1, read as the reverse complement.
GGGGAGCCGGCAAGTTCCAGACCCAGCACGTAGCTCCGGAGGAACAGCTCATAGCGATGGATGGCATCCTGGCCGGCCGGATCGGCGGCCGTGCGGTGACGAAAGGGGATGCCGGCGCCGCCGCGGGTTGAGTCGGCAAAGTGTCGGGTGACGGCGTTCAGGTAGTCGGGCTGCACCAGGGTGTCGGCGTCCAGGCAGATCAGGAGCGGATCGTTGGCGCCGTATTCCAGGTGGGGGAGGGCCAGGTCGAGACCGATTTTGCGCGCCAGGCCAACTCCCTGCTTGGCGGGAAGTTCCAGCCCCGGCGCCGCCGCATCGATCCAGTGGAGATGCTCAAGTGCGTACTGTCTCCGCCAGAGCGGGAGCGACGCCAGTGTGGCCCGATTATCGGCTTTATCTCCTTCGTTGGCGTCTCCACGCTGGTTGACCACCACTAACAGCAGAAAGCGCGCCAGCAGTTCCGGCGGATTGGCCGCCAGGGATTGCAGCGTCGCGCCAAGATTATCCGCCTCAGCCAGGGCGGGAATGACCACGACGCCGGCATGGGCGCCGGTAACCGGTTTGTCAATGCGCCAGGAGCCGGTAATCCCGGCGCGCCGCAGGTAGGGGGCTGTCAAATGCATCTTGCACTCCATTGTTTTAAAAAAAAACGTGACACTCTGCGCAATCATATCATGAATATCACTGGAAAACCGGATTCGGTTTTTTTTATCGGGTCCGACAGGCTGCTACTGTCGGTTTTCTTTACAGTTACTGTCGGGTAACTTTACACATCAAAAGTGAAATCAAGGAGAGTGGGAAAAGCTGTTTCGTAACATTTTGATTTAATAGTGTTTTTTTGTTTCACTTCCTGGCATGTTTTTTGCTTTGGAAAAAATGCTCCGCCATGAAATAAACAGGCGCGGGATAAAGCCAAGAGCAGGATCGTTACCGGACGCGAGACCACGTAGATGCAGGTATTCCAAGCGGGGGACAAGTATGAATATTCAACGTAAGCGCGGCATGGACAGGGGGTCGATGGTTAACTTGTTACTCGGCCTATTCGTCGGATCGGTTGTCATGGTGAGCTCGGCTGCTCATGCCTCGATTATCTCCGCCACGTACACCTATGCCGGTTCCTCGGCGTTGACCTGGAGCAGTGTTTTTAACGTCGCCTTGTTCAATGGGGCCAAGGGTAAACTCAATTCGGTAACCTTTGATGTAAACGGCGCCACCAGCGGCTCCCTCTCCTTGACGAAAAAAAGCGCCGGAAGCCAAACTACGGTCAATGCTCAACTTGGATATCTTGTGGGGTTGCCGATCACCACCAGTAGCGTTGCCGTGCAGCTTGACGCCAATCCCGTCGCAGTTCTCCTGAACCTTGGGCCCATGACACTGAACCTAACGAAAACCACCCCGAACGGAACCGGCTTGGATTCCGCCACGTATCTCCTTTCGGATTCCGGCGATCTTGCCGTGTACACCGGGATAGGGACACTACCCTTGACCCTCTCCTCCGTGTGGGGCGGCACCGCTCCGGCAATTCCTCCGGGGAATGGAAGCTGGACAGTAACCCCAAACATGACCGGGACGGGGACAACGGGAAACTTCACGGTTACCTATGATTACACTGCACCGGTTCCCGAACCCTCCACCTTCCTCCTTCTGGGCGCCGGTCTTGGTGGGTTGGCTCTTCTCAGAAAGAGATCAAAAAAATAAAATCGTCATTGAGCGGATGCGCAAAAGAGAGCCTTGCCAAAAGCAAGGCTCTTTCTTTTTGCAAGGCTCCGGGTATCGGGAATTAGTGTTGACTCCTTGGTTGATGTTGGCTAGCATCCGATGACATGAGTGGCGATTGAACAATCTCACCCATGGGGAGCGGGAAAGATACTCCAACGCTTATCGTGTCGTTCATTGAGAGGAGAAGGGATATGCAGATTCTGGGTATTGATGTGGGGGGTACGGGGATAAAGGGGGCCATTGTGGAAACATCCACCGGCAGTTTGGTCAGCGAGCGGATTCGAATCCGGACGCCCCAGCCGGCAACCCCCGAGGCCATCGGACTCGCCTTGAATGATCTTGTCCGCCGGCACCGCTGGTCCGGACCAATCGGTATCGGCTTTCCCGCCGCCATCCAGAACGGCATCGTCAGGACGGCGTCCAATATTGATAACTCCTTCATTGGTTTGCCGGTGGATGAATATTTTTCATTTCAAACCGGATGCACGGCGTATGTGGCCAATGACGCCGACGTGGCCGGAGTGACGGAAATGCGTTTCGGAGCCGGTAAGGATGTGGCGGGTGTGGTGTTGATAGTCACCATCGGTACCGGGCTGGGAACGGCCCTCTTCACCAGTGGACAACTGCTGCCGAACACCGAACTGGGCCATCTGTTTCTTGACAACGGTATTGAAGCCGAACGTTACGCTTCCGAGTCCGTGCGTATCATCCGGGAGCTCAAATGGAAAGCCTGGGGAAAGCGGTTAAATCGTTACCTGACGACCATGGAAAAACTGTTCTGGCCGGATTTGATCGTGCTGGGAGGGGGCGCCAGCAACAAGCTGCACAAGTTCGCTCCGTTGATTACCACGCAGGCCCCCGTCGTTCCCGCCCTGTTTTTGAATCAGGCAGGGATGGTCGGAGCGGCGCTTTTTGCCGAGGAAAAGCTGCGGCGGTTACCGGAGGCATCCTGAGATCGGCTCTTGGCGTCGTGATACTCCGCCCCCCCCGCCCTGTCTTCCGGAGGGATAGTTTTTTCCTAGGCGGCTGATGACGGCACGGTCGGATTCATGGAAGCACCGGTGTTGGCGTACATGTTCTGCTGCAGGTAGCTCTTTATCGCGGAAGCGAAAAAATCCTGCATGTTGCCGTTGGCGCCGTCCGAGGTGTAGGCGGCTTGCCCCAGTGATGCCGGAGAGCCATTGCCATTGGCGTTGGTTCCTGACTGCGGTGAGCCGTTGAGAATATTCAGCAGTGAATCCATGCCGGACGCCGTTGCCGTGGCGCCGGTAGCGGAGCTGCCGGCGGCGCCGGAGGCGGTATCGGCAGGAGGTGGTCCGTGGTGATGATGGCCATGTACCTTTTTCTGAATACTTTTAAGAACCGATTGCGCGTCGGTTGTGTTGCCGGACGCCAGATCGCTGCCGATGCTCTGGAGATCCTTGAGGAATGGATTGTTGGCGCTGGTCGTACTGCCGGCAGAGGATACCAGTTTTTCCAGCGATGCCAGAGAGCTGTTGGCGTCGGCGCTGTTTCCTGACTGTATTGCGTTGCCGAGACTCTTCAGGAGCGAATCCATGCCGGGTGCGGTTGCCGCTGCGCCGGCCGTACTGCCGCCGGCAGCGCCGGACCCGGAGTAACTCTGCATCGCCTGCACCATCTTGGCGATTGCGGAATCAGACTCAAGCCTGCTGATGGCGCCATCGCCATCGGAATCCAACTTGCTGAACAGATTGTTTGTGGCGGAACTGCTTGTTGATGAACCGGCGGATTTGGATTTTTGGCTCAGTTCGTAGGCGGTTATCTTGCCGTCTCCATTCAGATCGGCTTTTTTGAACAACTGCGCCTGTATCTGCTGCAGAATAGCGTCATTTATTCCGCTACCGGTACTACTGATTGCGTTGGACATGGTGCTGCTCCTCTTGGTGTTAAGTTCATGTTTTCAGTTCGACAGGGGAGGGGTGACCTTGAAAGTCAGTTGCCGTGCATCTCCTCTTCCCGCCGCGCAGGGGGTGTTGCTCTTCTCCTTTCTCCTTGGTTAATAGCCATTTTCTTGTCGGTTGCAGGTGGAGTCTGCTCCCTTCAGAGGGAACAGCCGCTACCGGTGTGAGGTACGTAGCAAGAATCATGACCAAAACAGGCTTCAGGTAAGGAAATAATATGTAAACAAGGTATGGCTGCGTTGCCGGTAACTATTGAAGTGGTGAGTGGCCCATGAACTGTATGAGATCGATGCCGGACTCTCTCAATTGTTTCGTGTCATCGCCATTGGATTGACTTTTGAGGTTATTTTGCGACGGTATATTGACGGGCGAAAAACAGACGCCAGCTGCTTCTTCCCGGGGTTTTTTCCGCCGGGCAAGGCAACGCCACCCTTAGCGGTCTCATAACGACCCGTCGGTGGCGTTGCCATGTTGGTTTTTTTACCTTCTCTTGTGGAACTTTCTTTGTCGTTTCGCTCTAGGGAGAGAGGACAAAGGCGATGGTGGCGGATGCGTCATACTGGCTTTGCCTTCCCCAGCCGTTCTGAATCGTGGCGGCTACATAAATGCTTTCCGCAAAACCGGCGACGGAGCATGGTCCCAGGAGCTTGGCCACCGTGTCGGAACTGACCAACTGCACCAGCGGCGCGGTGATCGGACCGCTGGTGGGTGGGGGAAGAGTGATCCCGTTAACCCCCTTCACCAATTGGAACCAGTACGTGGCGAAATCGCCCGGTTGGCCGGCGCAATAGGTCATGCTGACCTTGTCGCCGGCCATGGTAGCCGGGTTGTATTTCAGTACGCCGCAGAGCGGTTCCGCCCCCACACTGTTGATCGTGGGGAGATTGATCCCCGCCACGCAGAGCTGGTTGTTGACCAGAATGGTCAGCGGTATGCTGGTTTCAACGAGAACAGCGGCGGCGTTGATGAACTCCAGCACGATCGTGTGCAAGCCGTTACCGAGGGAGGTGGAATCCACAAAGCCACCCAGCGACGGATTCATCCAGAGAAACAGTTCGCTGGGGGGATGCACCGGGTAATATCCGGGTTGCCCCCCCATGGCCACCGGCGTTGTGGTGTTGAGGAAATAATGCAGGCCGTCCCATTTGTAGTCACTCCAGGGGGAGTTGCTCGTGACGACACCGTCAACCTTGATCCGGTAAAAACGGGCGCTGTCGTTGAAGGCTCGCTGATGGTTGACCATCAGCGGGAGCGAACCGCCGAAAGGGGCATTGAGCACGTGGTAAAAATAATCCGGATCCGTGGTTGCCAGGCCTGTGGCGGGCGCTATTTTGTCGTAGGGGACGAAACCGATACCCATGAGCAGCGGTCCCCCCGGTTGGATGGCGGCGTACACCAGCTCGTCGATACTCTGATCGCTGCAAATCAGGATGTCCCCCTGATTCAGGATGGCGACGCTGGAGGGTCTGACTGAAACCGTGGCGGCAATGCACTGCGCCGGCGCGCCGGTGAGGCTGATACGGGTGATACGGTTGGCAGGGTCACGTTCGGGAACGAGGAGGGATGTCTGGGTCGAATTCTCCCAAGCGAGGAAGAAGGGATTGACCAGGCCGGTGGCTAGTTTAGTGCGGGAGCCGTTACTCAGTTGAATGCGGCTGACGCGTCCCTTGTCCGCCCCGGCGCTCTGTTCGGAGACGTAGGCATACTGTAAGTCACTGCTGAGCACCAGCCCCACCGCGTTTTCCAGGTTTGAAACCAGGGGAGTTTTGACGCCGCTGGTCAGATCGATCCGCCAGAGATGTCCCACGGGGGCGTACTCCACCAGATAGGCCGCGTGGTGCGGTTCATCCAGAAAAAGCTGCTGGGGCGCGACCATTCCGGAGGCGATTACGGTGGCGGCCGGACGATTGGCGTTGTTCAGATCCACCCGAAGCAGCTCTCCGCTCCGTTCGGTGAGATAGGCGTGAATATCGTCCATGCTTAACCGGACATCCTCGGGTTGCTGGTAACCGGTTCCCAGCACCGTGACTGCCGGATTGAGCTTGTAGGTGACCCATTGGATGCCGAGATTGTACCCGTAGGTCAAGACCCTCACCTTTGCATAATTGCCTTGGGCGGTTTTAACCGCGAACACGTCTCCGGGAATCAGTTTGTTCGTCAGGTCGTTATTGCCGGGTATGGGGGTGGCCTGGTAGGTGAGTTTTTGCAGGCCATCGGCGGTGAGAGAATTGAAATCCACGTTGCCCAGGTTGAGAAGGCGTGCGCTGTTTTGCGGCATCATCTGTCGCGCCACATCGGTCATCTGTTCCCACCAGATATCGAATCCCGGTCCGATTCCCCCCTGTACCCCTGTTTCCAGGTCGAATGTCCAGGTTCCTTTTAAAACGGTGGCTCCCGAGCTGATGACGGTGGCGGTGCGAAACAGATTGAGGCAGGAGAGTTTCCCCCCATATTCCACGAAGATGAGTTGCCCACGGGAACGGCGAAAATCGGAGCCGATCGCGCCCGCCAAGCCGGTTGCCAATTGCGTAATAGTACTCATGGTCTTTTCTCCTTTGTTGTGAATGGTTTGGTATTTCTTGCAGGCAAGTAACGTCTGACGGGAACATATCATCTTCCCCGGGAGCAGGTCAATTAATTTATTGAAATATTTTTATGAAACAATGGTAATAAGTGCTTAATCGAGGAGGGCGAGGGAGTCCGGAGGAGTACTCATTTTGCACGGGAGAGTGACGGTGAAGAGCGCTCCATCTCCGGGGTTGTTCGTGGCCGTGATACTCCCCCCATGCTCCCGGACGATACCGTAGGAGATGGAGAGACCGAGACCGGTTCCGCTCCCTTTAGTTGTGAAGAAGGGGTTGAAGATCCTGGAGAGGTGGTCCGGGGCGATGCCGTTGCCGGTGTCGGCGATGGTGACGGTGCAGCTCTCCGTGGTCGGGGTGAACCGGGTCGTCAGGGTGAGGGTGCCGCCGTCCGGCATGGCTTGCGCGGCGTTGGCCATGAGATTGGCAAAGAGCTGGCGGAGCTGGTCGCCGTCGGCATCCAACCCGGGAAGGGCGAGGTCGTACTCCTTCTCCAGGGTGATCCCGTCAAGAGAAACCTGATGACCGATGCTCCCCTGAACATCGTTAAGGATCTGGTGAAGGTCCACCCGGTCAAGCTGACGCTCCTTGCGTCGGGCAAAGTGGAGGAGTCCGGAGACGATCCGCTCCACTCTTCCCACCTGGCGGTTGATGATCGCCACCTCTTCGCGGCTGGGGGAGTCCAGGGGAAGCTCCATCTCCAGCAGTTCCGCATTTCCCCGGATGATGGCCAGTGGATTGTTGATTTCATGAGCGACCCCCGCGGCGAGCTCTCCCACGGCGGCAAGTTTTTCCACTCGAAACAGCTCCTCGCGGGTGACGAGGAGCTGTCTCCCCTGCTCCTCCAGCTCAACTGTTCGTTCCCGTACCTTCTGTTCCAGCTCACGGTTGAGATCCCGGATCTCCTCCTCCTGTCGGGTCAGCGCCTTGGTCATGGCGGAGAACTCCATTGCCAGATCCCCGATTTCATCCCGTGAGGGAACTTCAATCCGTAACCCTCGTTCTCCCGCTGCAACCCGGCGCGCCAGTCGCTCCAGTTCGCCAATGGGTGCAGCCAGCCGGGCGCTGAGAAGATGTGATACCGCCAGTCCAAGAAGAGTCCCGATGAGGAGCACTCCACTGTAGAGGAAACCCATCCTCAGCTTGCCGACGGTATAGGGGCGCTCCGGTATTCCCACATAGAGGGCGCCGATGGGGATACCGGTAAGGGAGAGGATCGGCTCGTAGGCGGAAAAAAACCAGTCGTTAACCACGAAGGCTCGGCCGAACCACTTTTCCCGGCGCAGGAGAACCTGGGCGTAGACCTCTTCCGACATCCGGGTGCCGATGGCCCGTTTGCCGTCGGGGAGTTTCACGTTGGTGGCGATCCGGAGATCACCGAGAAAGATCGTCGATCTTCCCGACGCGTTCTCCCCGTCGTTGCCGAAGAGTATTTCCTGTATTCGGTCCACCAGAAGATTGTTGTTGTTGAGGAGCACACCGGCATAGAGCGCTCCCACTACGTTTCCGGCGGTATCGCGTATGGGCGCGGCCGCCATCATCACCATGCCGGAGGAGTCCGGTTCTTCCCTGGCGGGGCGGGCGTGGGGGGTCGGCAAGCGTGTAATGACGCTCCGGCGGGCCAATTCTTTTCCTTCAGCCGTCAGCCGCCGGAGGGGGACCACGTCGGCGCCGGCAAGGAGTTCTCCGGCAAGCGCCCGGGCCACGAAGGGGTTTTTTAGCTGGCTATCGGCGTATACCGGAGGATTCCCTCCCCGGAAGATGACCGCGCCTCCGGCGTCCACCGCGGTGAAGATGTCAAGACGTTCCCCCCTCAGGAGCGGAGGAAGGATGGCGGCCAGGGCCTCCCGGTCCCCGTTCTCCACGGCCCGTATCGTGGAGGGGGCCGCGGCAGTGAAGCGAACCAGATTTCGGAGGGTCTCCAGTTCGTGCCGGTAGCTCTCGTGGGCCGCGTTCAGGTTGTTGCGTACCTTTCCCTGGGCCTCGGTGGCTACCCGGCTGTTAAGAATGAAGACCCCCACCAGCCAGCAGGAGGCAATGGCGACGAACATCGGGATCAGGGTGGCCAAGGCAAGCTTGGCTTTGATGGGGAAGCGACGTGGCATGGGTGGTACCGGCTCGGGGCTCTGGGCGCGTGGCAAATTACAACAAAGGATTACTCTTTACTGAGCGAATACCGTACTCGGCGATCTTTCTGTCCAGGGTCTTACGGGAGATGCCGAGGATTTCGGCGCTTCCGGACTTGTGGAAATCGGTCAGGAGCAGCACGCGCCGAATATGATCCCTCTCCACCGACTCCAGGGAGAGATCCTCACCGTCCGTGACCAGCGACCGTTGACAGGTTGTCAGCTTCAGGGGAAGCACCTCCGACTGGATCTCGTTCCCCCGGGTGAGGATCACCGCCCGTTCCATGACATTCTCCAGTTCCCGCACGTTACCGGGCCACGAGTGGGCCTCCAGGGCGGCCAGGGCCTTCCGGCTGATTCCGGTGATCCCCCGGTTCATCCGACGGGCAAACCGGCCTAAAAAATGGTGAGCCAGTGGGGCAACGTCCTCTCTTCGTTCCCGAAGAGGGGGGAGCGGCAGCGAGATTACATTGAGCCGATAGTAAAGATCTTCCCGGAACCGACCCTGGCGAATCTCCGTTTCCAGTTCCTTATTGGTGGCGGCCACGAACCTGATATCCACGCGGCAGGAACGGGTCCCCCCCACGGGGAGGAACTCTCGGCTCTGGATCACCCGGAGGAGTTTGGCCTGGAGGGTGGGGCTCATGTCTCCCACCTCATCCAGAAAGAGGGTGCCGCCATCAGCCTCCTCCAAAAGCCCCTTTCGGGTGGCGACTGCGCCGGTGAAGGCGCCCCGTAGATATCCGAAAAGCTGGCTCTCCAGCAGGGTGTCGGTGAGGGCCGCGCAGTTGAGGGAGAGGAGCGGACGTTTTCGCCGGGGGCTGTTTTCATGGATGGCCGCGGCGATGAGTTCCTTGCCGGTCCCCGATTCGCCGGTGATAAGGATATTGGCGTCGCTGTCCGCCACCTGAATCGTCAGATCGTAGAGCTCCCGGAACCGGGCGCTCCGGAATATGACGGAGGAGGGGGTCGGGCCGCGTCCCAACTCTCCCCGCAACGCCCGGTTCTCCTCCAGAAGCTGGTTTCGTTCCAGGAGGTTTGCCAGGACACCAAGGATCTTCTCCTTGGGGAACGGCTTGGTAAGATAATCATAGGCCCCCAACCGGATGGCGCCCACGGCGTCATCGATGGCGCCGAAGGCGGTCATGATGATCACCGGCAGCTCCGGTCGGAGTTGTCTGACCTCTTTCAGCACGGCAATGCCGTCCATTTCCGGCATCCTGACATCTTGAAGGAGCAGGTCGGCTTCTCCGTTCTCTCCCGTTCTTACTCTCTGGAGAAGGTGGGCGCCTCTGGTGAAGGTTTCCACGGCATACCCCCGGCCGGCGAGAAGCTTGCACAGATAGCGTAGAATTTCCTCTTCATCATCGCAGATGAGTATCCGTCTGGTTGTCATGAATGTGCTTTCTCCTCGCGCCGAGAGGGGATCGTGATGGTTGCTGAGTGGTCGTGACAAAATGATACAGGGAGGGGCGATGGGAATCAAGAGAAAGGTAGCCGAAAAGGGCGCGCTTGAAACCAAGAGGTTGTCATGGGAAGCGAGTTTTGCCGACCCGTGATTTTAATCGTGTCACCATTACCTTGCAACTGTTTTACCAAACGGATACAATAACCATGTCGATGACTGCCAAGCGGGAACTGTCCTGATTTTAAGGGAGAATGCATGTCATCCGGGAAGAGTGTGTCCGTACTTGCGCCGCGCTATCTTGAAACGTTTCACTGTATTGGCTCCCGATGTGAAGAGGCTTGCTGCAAAGGTTGGGCAATCTCCGTGGATGTCAAAGCCTTGGAGAACTATGGTAAGCTGAAAAAAACCGAACTGAGTGACCTCTTGGAAAAAAGCATGGAGAAACCGGTCACACCGGTATCCGACGGTTTTCCCGGCAGGATCATTCTTGACCGGGACGGAGCATGTCCCTTACTTGATGACGCCAATCTATGCCGTATTCATCGCGACCTCGGGGCGGAATTTTTACCCCTGGTCTGTGCAACCTATCCTCGCAGCACCAACAAAATAGCAGACACATTTGAACGCTCGGCATCCGTATCATGTCCCGAGGTTGCCAGAATTGCGCTGCTGAATCCCGCCCCAATGGAGTTTGATCAAGATGACAAAGGTTCTGTTGATCGGGATATTATCAGGTACACTCTGCTGGACGATGCAGTGGAACAGCTTTGGTTATTGCGGCAATTCATTTTTCCGCTTTTGCAAAACCGTAATTTCAAAATTTGGGAACGGCTGATACTGCTCGGTCTGTTCTGCCGGAAAATTTCGGGAAATGAACATCCGGTTCAGAGCGTTGTCGAGGAGTACGGGAAAATGATTTCCTCCCCGGAAATCAAGACAGAGCTGGCGAACATCCCCGTGAACATCTCCTTGCAGGCGCGACTGCTGACTGAAATTGTTCTTCTTAGAAACACCATCGACGCAACCTCCCCAACATATAATGAATGCTTTCAATCATTTCTGCGTGGGATACATTTTTCAGCAACCCTTGACCCCGCCGAACTGGAAAGGAATTATCGGCGCGCCTACGTCACGTATTATCAGCCGGCGATGGAATCATATGAGCATGTTTTTGAGAATTATTTTGTAAACCTTGCATTTAAGGGAGTTTTCCCTCTTGCGGACGGGAACCCTGTTTTCGATAATTATGTTAAATTCGCCCTGCAGTACGCGTTGATCAAGGTACTCCTTGTCGGTCTTGCCGCCGACGAAAAGGGAATCAGCGAAAAATCCTTGATAAAATTCATGTTTTCTTTCTCAAAAACCATTGAGCACTGTGATGATTTTTTGGATGAAATTCTCGATAAATTTCGTCGGCAAGGGATGGATGGCATGCCATTCATTGCAATCCTCCTTAAAAATTAGCTTATAGCCAAGCCCCATCGTCACCTGCCGCTGGTTTTTACCTTAGTCTCTTTGACGTCTTGGGCGCCCGATCCTGCTGTACGTGGTATAAAGACAAGCATCTGACGCAAAAAGAGCTCCGAGCTCTCTAAGAGCTCCGAGCTCTTTTAACTGTCCCCCCCTCACCCTGTCCCTCCTTCGGAAGAAAGCATGGGCGAACAGGGGAGAACGGCGGCAGGCGGGGTAGTGCGAGGGGGGGCACAAGACCGGACGTTCACAAGGATCGCCCGTTTTGTTTCAGACGTAAGTTGGGGTGTGAATCAACATGATCGTGTCGTACAGATGTCATTGCTTGACATCCATAATTCCTTACAATATCGTAAAAACGTAAGGAATATTATCCGGAGGCCCCATGAATTCAACAGTCACGGTAAAATACCAAACAACCATTCCCAAAGCTGTGCGGAAACAACTCGGTATTTCCATTAACGATGCGCTGGAGTGGATCGTCGAGAAAGGAAAAGTTTTTGTTCTTCCCGTACATGACAACTTCAGCCGCTATCGGGGCAGCGTGAAAACCGGTACCGGAGATATTGCTTCCGATATCGCGGCAGCACGGGAGAGTCAAATCGGGAAGTATCGATGAAAAAATACATTATCGACACCAATGCACTTATTTCCTTTGTCACCGACAGAAACCAAGCTCAACAGGAGATTGTCGCCCCCCCTTTTGCCGCGAATATACCCGGTTTTCAGCTTGTCGGTCAAGTCTCGCCGTCGAGAAAAGATAATAAATCGTTCAACCCGGATACACGAAAGGGGTCTCACAACAAGCTGACGGATCCGCGCCATGGACATACTCAAATTGCATCACGTTCCGGATGACGAGGATTCGGAATGTAATTCCATCCTTCACCTTGAACAACGGTCGACGGGATTTTAATGCCTGAATTTGTATCATTTTGTCCTGACTTGGGATATTTTGTCCCTTGATCCGCTGCTCGCTGCGTCAAATTGCTCCTCTCCGCTATTTCCGCAACGTAAATATTCGGTTAACCCCGTAGGTGTCCCTACCCACATTCCCTTAAAATGAAATAACGGGACACATCGATAGTATTCGTGTATAGAAGGGGGCATGCCTCAAGCATCCTCCGCACTGTCAATTGCCGCTCAACCGTT
>CAIYUY010000059.1 GCA_903929485.1 uncultured Desulfuromonadales bacterium | reverse complement strand
TACAGGAAATTCGTATCAAAATATGAACGTCAACCCGTATCAGAAGACGCAGGTCACCAGTTCCAATCCGGAAAAGATACTCATCATGCTTTATGACGGCGCCATCAATTTCACCAAGATCGCCCTGGACAAGATGAACAAGGGGGACAGGGCCGGCAAGGGGAAGTATATCGGCAACGCCCAGGCCATCATCGCCGAACTGATGAATACCCTCAATCATGACGCCGCCCCGGTTATCGCCAAGGATCTGGAGCGGCTCTATATCTATATCATCGATGAGTATATCGCCGCCAATATCAGCAATGCCCCCAAACATCTGGAGCATGTGGTCAGGATCTTGACGATGATGCGCGATACCTGGGTGGATGCGGTGGAGATCGCAAAAAAAGAGAGAACGTCGGGAAGTTTCCGATAAAGGGCCGGTTCCAAATGGATGAGAATCTGCGGCTCCTGCTGAACACCGGTGAGGCGATAATCGCTTCCCTTGGGGACCTGACCTTTACCTGCCTCCGAAACCTGGAAGCGCTCTCCCGTGAGGATGTTGACCGGTTCCTGCGTCAACGTCAAAAAGGGGTGGCGGAACTGGCGACATTTGATGCGGAGTTTCGAGCCATGGAGAAAGCCATGGATCAGGATGATGGAGATTGTTTCCTTCTCCTGACGGATTTCAGCCGCCGGTTTCGCGAGACGTTGGGCAAAATCGTTGAGGCGGATGCTCTCATCCGGGCGCTGGCGACAAGTCGGCAGGTGGCGATCAGGAGCAAACTGGGCGCCGTCGTGCAGGGGCATAGGGCCATGCAGGGGTACGGGGGAGGGGGCAGGAGAAGAGCCGCCATGGGATTGATTGCTTGAATGAAGGCCGGCGGCGGAGATGGTGAAAAATTCGTTTCTCAGTAATTACCTTGACTATCGCAAATTTCATGACGCGTCCTGCAGCGTGGTGATGATCGATACCGGCTACCTTACGGTTGCCGATTGTATTCGTGGTTTCCAAAAGTCGGGGCACCGAGTGCACACCATCGCGCCGGGCGACGAGTTCATCAAGCGGCTTCTGACGCTCCTGGTGGCGGTAAAACCTGATTTTCTCATGGCGGTGAACCATCTCGGTTTCGATGAAGATGGAAAACTCACCGAACTCCTCACGGAACTGAAGCTCCCCTTTGCTGTCTGGTATGTGGATTCCCCCACCTATGTGCTGAAAGATGATACCAGAAACGTCTCCGATAGCTGCGTCCTCTTCTGCTGGGATAGTTGGTATCTTGACAGAATCGAAGGGATGGGGTATCTCTCTCCACACCATCTTCCGCTGGCCACCGATCATGACGTTTTCAGGCCTCTCCGGAAGAGAGGTGGATCTCCCGAGCTCCCCTTGAGCTTTGTGGGGAATTCCATGAAATTCGCCACGGAATCGTGGCGTGAAAAGGTTTCTCCCGAAGCATACGGTCGACTGAAGGGGGAGGCGGTGACTCGTCAACTTCAATGTCGCCGGCTTTCCATGGGGGAAATCATCCGCCAGTTGGGGGGAGCAGATGATGGCATCGATCTTGAAGCGTCCTTTATCTGGGAAGCGACAAAGGAGTATCGCCTGCGATTGGTGGAGGCGCTGATTCCCCTGGGGATGACGGTGTACGGAGATGACGGGTGGTCTGAATTCCTGAGCGATCCCGGCCGGGTGAGACCGGCCGTGGATTATTATCAGGAGCTTCCCCGGCTCTTCAACGATACGGAGATCAATTTTAACGCAACCAGCCTCCAGATGAAGCGGGCCGTTAATCAACGGGTTTTCGATGTGGCGGCGTGCGGCGCGTTCCTCCTGACGGATCGGATGCCGGATCTGGAGAATTACTTCGAGATCGGCACGGAAGCCGTCTGCTATGAGACGGCGGAAGAGGCCGTTGAGCTTGCCCGGTATTATCTGGTGAAAAGAGGAGAACGTGAAAAGATAGCCGCCGCCGGGAGAAAACGGGTTTTGGCGCATCATACCTACAGTCAGAGAATGTCAGCTCTCATTGATGTCATGCGAGGGCGATTCGGATAAGGAGGCGAGAATGATTCATTGTATGGTGGACGGCCGCGAGCATGCCGTTACCGCGGGGGAAATGGATGAGCTGGCTACGCTCATTGACGCATTAAGCGATGAAGTAGCGAAGGATGGGAGGTTCATTGCCTCTCTCATGCTGGACGGTCGAGAGTTATATCCCAGTTCGGAATGGTATCGGTCGAGAAAATTGCAGGGAATCCGGAGGGTTGAAGTTATTACCGGTAACTCCGGGCAACTGGCCCTGGATGCCCTGGCGGAGGGTGATCGCTGCCTGGACGAACTCCGAGGCATGCTCCTCCGGAGTGTTGAGTTCTTCCGCTCGGGAAATGACCAGAAAGGCCTGACCATTTTCATCGAACTGGTCACCAAGTTGGAGTGGTTTGTGACGACGGTCAGATCGGTGGGGGACGTCATGCAGGTGGACTTCACGGCGACCCTCATGAACGGAATGCCTCTTTCGGAAGAGATCGAAGCCCTGAACAGGATACTGCTGGATATCGTCGGCGCTCAGGAACGACGGGACTGGGTTCTTTTGGGTGATCTTCTGGAGTACGAACTGGAACCGCAACTGGAGCAGTGTCGGGAGTTGTTGGGCGCACTGCGACAGATAAGCGCCACGTAGGCGGGTGGGTGTCAATGACGGCGTCAGATACGAATTATTCGGAATTTTTCAAGGCGGAGCAGCAGACCAAGGGTGTTGTAATTTTCACCGATGGTCGCACGCTCCCTTTTGACGGGCAGATAGCGCAGCTCAAAAAAAATCTGCTGACCCTGGAGCTCCTGGGACCTGCCGGTTCCGATGAACGGCTGGTGGAATCGGGTAATGAAGTCTCCTTGACGGTCTTCACCGGTTGGTCCATCTGTCGCTGCAAGGGGATCGCCGGTGGGGAAATTCAGCATCGGAATCTCCTTGTCAAGCTTAACGGGCCGATTACGGAGAAGCAGAATCGGGAACATTTTCGACTGGATGTCGTTCTCCCTCTCAGCTTCACCGTTCCCGAAAAACAGATCTGGAGTTTTCTTAACAAGGAGTGGCTTGCCGCCAGGGAGGTGATACAGTTGCTCCCCCCTCCGGTGATGAAGCCGGGATTGGCGGGAGCGACTCTTGTCAGTTGGCGGGAGATGTCGGAAATCGGCGCCATGAAGGTGAACCTGAGCCCGGACGGCATGGGCTTCAAGAGCTCCCAGTTCATTGAGCCGGGAGCCTTTATCTCCGTCCATCTGTTTCTCCCTACCCCCGTGCCGCAGACCGTCCTGCTCGTGGCTGAAGTATTGCGCTGCACGGAGATTCAGACCAGCAGATTGAGGGGGGGGAGTAACAACATCGCGGCGCGCTTCCGATTACTCCATGAAAAAGACCGGGCGATGATCGTCACCTATATTTGCGAAGAGCAGCGAAAAGCCATGAGGGCCCGCGCGGGGATTGAATCCTGAGAAGAAGCGCCGGAGTGTGATCATGGGAACTGTCGAACCGGACCAGGGTGGGTGCAGGATCGTTCCCGGGAAAAGAGGCTTTCCCACGGCCCTGGTGAAGAGTGAAAGTGGCGAAGAGATCTATCTTCACTCGCTTTATGATCCCCTGCGGGAGGCTGTGTCCCATGTCCCTTCCCGAATAGACCGGGAGACCATCATCTTTCTGGGTACCGGTCTGGGGTATCACGTGGCCCTTACCCTGGCGGCGAACCCTGGGGTCAGGCGGGTGGTCCTGGTGGAGCGCTATCCGGAACTGGCTGCCGCCGCCGCCGCCGGAATAAAGAACCCTGCCGTGAGGGTTGACGTCGTCTCGGGTCTCTCTCCTCTCCCGCCGGCAAAACTCTTACCTCTTGATCTTGACAGCGCCCTTCTCCGGATTGTAATTCATCCCCCTTCCTTGCAGGTTAATCCTCTCTGGTACGCCGGGTTTCACGCCGTTGTCGCCACGGCAGGCCGGCGATGGCGCGAACCGGTGAGGGGGAAGGCGCTTACTATCCTGTTCCTTTACGGCGCCTACTACGGGCAGATGGAATGTATCCGGGGTTTTCAAGCGCTTGGGCACCGTGTCGTCACCCTGGACTACCGCGATGGTGACGCGGAAACCATTGGGGCGATCCAGAGGGCTCTCGTGGTTGAACGGCCCGATCTTCTCTTCACGGTGAATATGCGGGGAGTCGATAATCGAGGGGTCGTGGGGGAGATGCTGACCCGGACCGGAATTCCTCTGGCAGTCTGGTTTGTTGACTCACCGGAATTCATCCTCTCCGGTGAGACGTTGCCGCCCCCTTCCGTCACCACTCTCTTTCTCTGGGATCGGAGCTACCTCCCCCTGGTTCAACGGTTGGGTTACCGGTCGTTTTATCTCCCCCTTGCCGCCGATCCTGTTCTTGCCGACTCAGCCCAATCGGCGCCCCGTTTCCGCTCCCGGATCTCCTTTGTGGGGAATTCCCTGGTCAGTGACTTTCTCTCCCGGTTGGAGGCGAAATTCCCCCGTACCGCCGCCACCGAAGAGTTGATGGCCAGGTCGGTGACGGCGATCCTGGAACAGCGGGGGAATAATCAACTGGCGGCTCTTGATGAGGTAATCGCCTCTGGGGATGTCGTTTTTCCCCGGAGGGAAGCCCTTCTTTTTTTTCGAGCCTATGCCGTGCATAGCGCCACGACCCGTTATCGGACCGCGCTGTTGACGCGACTTCTCCCCCATGATCTGACCTTCTTCGGTGATCCCCCCGGGTGGCGGTCGATCTTCGGCCAGGGGATCACCGCGAGACCGGATGTGCACTACTTCACCGAGACGCCGGCTGTTTACGCCTCATCGGAGGTCAATTTCAACGCCACCAGTCTGCAGATGCCCACAACGGTGAACCAGCGGCTTTTTGATGTGCCTCTCTGCGGTGGTTTTCTTCTTACCGACCGGCAGGAAGCTCTTTCCGAACTGTTTCAAGAGGATGAGGTGGCGCTCTACGAAGGGGAGGAGGATCTGGCCGAGAAGGCCCTCTATTATCTGGCGCGACCGGCGGTGCGCCGGAAGATAGCTGAAAAGGCCCGGCGGAGGGTGCTTGGGGAACATACCTACCGGCTGAGAATGGGGGAGCTCCTGAGACTCCTGTAGGCTATGCTTCCCCCCCTTCACTTTCCCTGGTGAGAAGAACGATATCGACCCTTCTGTTTTTCATCCGTCCTTCAGCGCTGTCATTGCCGGCAATGGGGCGGAACTCACCGTATCCCACCGCCGAGATCGTCTGAGGTTGGAATCCATACCCTTCGGTCAGGGTTCGGACCACATTGGTGGCCCGGGAGGTGGAGAGCTCCCAATTTGATTTGAACGCCGCGGAGCTGATGGGGACGTTATCCGTATGCCCTTCAACCCGGATGGGGTTGCTGAAGGAGGTAAGGGCCTTGGCCACCGCATCCATGAGTTCGAAGGAGCTTGCCTTGATCTCGGAGCTTCCCGAATCGAAAAAACCGGCTTCTTTCAGGCTGACCACCAATCCTCGCTTGGTTACCTGCACACTGACCTTATCCTGGTTTCCGGAGCCCTTGAGAGTGTTCTCAATGGCCGCTTTTGCCGCATAGAAGTCCTTGATTTCGGCCCGAGTCCGCCCTCTCGCCCCGCTCTTAAGATCTTCGCCCCCCCTCCCCGGAGAGAGCGATTCCGCTTTGATGGCGGGGATCTTTCGCACGTCCGAGCTTTCCACGAAGTTGACCCTTTCCGAAGTCCCCCCGCTCTTCACATGCCCGAAGGAGTCCCGAATGGACGCCACCAGGGACTCCACTTTCGCCTTGTCGGTCTGCGACATGGCGTAGAGGCAGACGAACACCGCAAATAGCAGGGTGATGAAGTCGGCATAGGAGACCAGCCACCGTTCATGGTTCCCTTCTTTCTCATGCTTCTGCTTTCGAGCCACGTGACCCCTTCTTGTCGTCTCCCTCTTCCTGTTGGATGAAGGAGTTGAGCCGCTGTTCTATGAAGTGGGGATTGTCGCCATTCTGGATGGCCATGAGCCCCTCGATGATCATCTCTTTTTGCAGGACCTCTTCTTTCAGCCGGTGCTTCAATTTGGTGCCGAAGGGGATGCAGACCAGGTTGGCGGTCATGAGACCGTAGATGGTGGCGACGAAGGCGACGGCGATCCCTCCCCCCAGTTTGGAGCTGTCGCTGAGGTTGTTCATGACATGTATCAACCCCAAAACAGCGCCGATTATTCCGATAGTGGGGGCGAAACCGCCCGCGGCCTCGAAAACCTCCGCGCTCCCCTTGGCATGCTCTTCGTAACTGTTGAGCTCTATTTCCATGGTTTCCCGGAGCTTTTGGGGGTCGATACCGTCCACCACCAGGGAAAGCCCTTTTCTGAGGAAGCGGTCTTTTGTCTTGAGGACCTCGGGTTCCAGGGAGATCAGGCCGTTTTTCCTGGCTTTGGCGGCAAAGCCCATGATGTCCTTGATCAGCGGCTTGGGGCTTGAGTGCGGGGGCATGATGACGATGCGGATATCCTTGACCGCCTGCATGAGACTGCTCATGGGGAAACTTACAATGGTGGCGCCAAAGGTCCCACCCAGAACGATAATCGCCGCCGTGGGTTGTATGAGGGCCGATAGATGCCCCCCTTCCAGAAGCTGTCCGCCGACGATGGCGCCGAAACCAAGCACCAATCCGATTATGGTTGCTATATCCATTATTTGCTCATAATTCCGATGAGGAGTAGTTTTGCCTGAGCTGATATCCAGCCAGGTGTCTTTTCTTGAGATACTTCTTGGAGGAACTCTCTCCCGCCCGGCGTAGAACGGCCGCCTTGAGGGAGAGCATCTTGTCGATAATCATCCCAGTTTTTTCCACGACAATAAACCGGTTACCATTCATGAGAGTTATATGGGTGTCCGGGGTTTCCTCGATGGATTGAATCTGGTCGGGGTTGATGTAAATTGAACTCCCGTGGAGTCTTGTCAGGCAGATCATGGTTGGTTCCCTTCATATGGCGGTTAACCCCAATGTCTCTTTTCGGCGTCGAACGGGGAATCTTTAGCTGAACGTCTGCTTTTTGCTTGCGGTCTTCATTATATCGGGAATAATGTGCCGAGAAGGCGCGCGGTGACCTGTTTCCAGGTGAATCCTTGAGCCACGAAGGCCGGTCCGGCCAGTCGCGCCCCCGCGCGGAAATCCGGAGACTCCAGGGCCGTCAGCATCTGATGCAGGAGATGCTCGATGTCTGGCTGGAGATAGTGGCGCCGGACCCCGGATTCCTGCCTGCTCTGCTCCTCCCGGCTTTCGACCCTCAGCGCGAACTCCGATGACGTGAAATCGTCGGTGGCTCCTCCCCCCGTGCAGATCACTGCGGCGCCGCATGCCGCCGCTTCCAGCACCGGCATGTTGAATCCCTCGGCAAGGTATGGAGAGACGTAGGCATCCGCGGCCTGATATAGTTTTGCCATATCGGCGAATCCCAGGGTGTTTTCCCGCCAGGTCAGGCGCGGTTCCAGAAGGCGCAGCTGATGTGGGGTCAGATCCGCAACCAGCTGCTTGAACCTTTCCCGAGAGTCATACAAGCCGTTGAGCCCCTTGAGAACCAGCCTCGCTTCCGGATGCCGCTCAGCCAGGATGGCGAATGCCTTGAGCAACAGAGGAATCCCCTTGTTCCCCGTCATTGCTCCAAGTGACAGGAAAGTGAATCCGTCCCACCCGAACTGTTTGCGCAGGAGCGTCCGTTCTTGGCGACCCAGGGGGTGGAACAGCCCCGGATCCACGCCGTGGGGAATGACAACCACCCGCTCCGGATAAGCGCCGCTCTCAATGAATCCTTTCTTTGACCAGTTGGAGGGGGTGATCAGCATGATATCCGTTTCGGCCATCACCTGCCGCAGGGACTCTGCTCCCACGTAATAGTGAGGCGGCACGCATCCGTACTCCGCCGTTCCGAACACAAAGGTTCGCTCTGCCGGGGAGGGGGCGTAGTTGTAGGGGTACGCAATCCGGAACAGCGCCTCGGGCCGCTCGTCGGGAGACGCCAAGGGGATGTTCCTGAGCGCCGCTTCGTCGGCCGGATGAAACAACCCTGCCGTCGGTTGCCAAGCGGGGTCGGAGTACGGGACGTCCCGGTGCGAAAGCCGGATACCGCTCTCCTTGAGGAGTTCAAGGGAGTGAAACTGGTTGACGATTGCATAGGAATGGGGAATAAAATGCCACCCTTGGATCTGGAGCGTTCGGTCGGGTTCACTTCTCGAGTCTGCCGGTGAGGAGATGGACTGAGTCATCGGGGATCCCTGCCTCATCATCCGGAGAAAAAGAGATTCCAGCCCTCGGGTAATCCGGCTGCTGTCGTAAAGGGGTGATGTGCCACTGTTGCGGCGGATGAGCTCTCTTAACTTTTCGCGTCTCCTCCCATCAGTCGCCAGGGTGTAGGCCAGCTCATAATACTCTTCCGGAGAGCTTGCCACCAGTTCCGGGACCCCCAGGGTCCGGAGCAGGCTGCCGGCGACGCGTGAAGGAAACGTATCTCCCGCGCAGGTGACCACCGGGACCCCCATCCAGAGGGCGTCGCTGCAGGTGGCATGGGCGTTGTACGGAAAAGTGTCCAGAAACAGATCGGCGCAGGGGAGGCGCCCCAGATGGACGGCTGCCGTCACCGAAGGGGCCATGATGATCCGTTCTCGTGCTATCCCCCGCTTCTCTCCCTCTTCCTTGAAATGTTGTTCCACAAGGGGATTGAACGCCCTCAGCCAGAGGACGCTGCCGGGCACGTTCCGGAGCAGGCGACACCAGATGTCGAATATCCCGGGGGTGATCTTGTAGGCCTGGTTGAAACAGCAGAGTACAATCCGTTCATCAGGGAGACCGCAGTCGCCGCGGGTGAGAGTTTTTGGTCTGACGCGGCTGTCGTCGTGGGGAAGATAGCAGCCGGGGAGTCGCAGGATCTGCTCCACGTACTTATCTTCCTGTTCCGGGGGGATAATGAAATTGTCGGCAATGAGGTAGTCAACAAAATCCGTCCCCATGGTTCCCGGGTAGCCGAGATAGTTTACCTGGATGGGAGCGGGGCGAAAGGCCAGGATGGCGCTGCGGGAATGAGCGGTATAGCCGGTAAGATCCACCAGTATATCTATTCCGTCACTGGCGATGATCTCGGCTGCTTCCGCGTGGGAGGCAGCCCGGATATCCACGAAGGAGTCGACGGCGCGCTCCAGCCGTTTGCGCAGGTCGCTCCCGTCATCGGGGGAGTAGGAGTAGGCGTTGATGGTGAACTGACTCCGGTCGTGGCGTTCCAGAACCTGAACGAAGTGGCGCGCCACCACATGGTCAAAAAAGTCCGCGGAAAGATAGCCGATCCGGATTTTTTCGTGCGGCTCGACCCGGTGGCGCGACGGTTTTGTCCCGGGATTCCGCGCCAGGGGAACCATGAGCGATGCCGCCCAAGCCATGGCGCAGCTTTTCTGTTCGTCAGCGGTGGTTCCCGGTAATGAGCTGAAGGCAAAGGGAGAGATCTTGTCCCCGGACGATCCGCCGCCTTCCACCGCGGCGCGGAGGATTTGGATATGAGTTTCCAGACCTTCTTCCCATTGACAGGTATGGAGCAGTTGATACACCAGGTTGCAGCGGGCGGAGTGGTAGGATGGATTCAGTTCAACCGCTTGCCGGTAATGGCGGAGGGCGTCTTCACGGCGTCCCAACGACTCATAGGAACTCCCCAGATTATTGTGCACCTCCGCCCGATCCGGGTTCAGCGCCAAGGAGCTTTCAAACGATTCAACCGCCTCCGCCGTTCTCCCCTGGTTCCCCAGGACGATCCCCAGATTGTTAAGAGCCTCGGGATAGTCGGGCATGAGCTCCAGCGCCTTCCGTTGGGCCGCCTCCGCTTCTCGTATCGCCCCTTTTTGCTGGAGGATATTCCCCAGGTTGCTGTAGGTTCTCGCATGGTCGGGTCTGAGGAGCAGCGCGTGACGGAGCGTTTTTTCCGCCTCTTCCAATCGTCCGAGATTTTTCAGCGCCGCGCCCAGATTGTTATACGCTTCCACAAAATCCTGCTTGTATGAGATGGCCTGTCGGTACTCCACCACCGCATCGGCAAAACGTCCAAGATCATGAAAAAGAAGCCCTTTGTTGCTGTGCGCCTCGGCGTAACCCGGCGCCAGCGCCAGGGCCATGGTGTAGGCCTTTTCCGCGGCGCCGAAGCAACGAAGAGCCTGCAACCGCGCCGCCATGTCGTTATAACTTGCAGCCAAGTCAGGCCGGTATTTCAGCGCCTGGTTGAACTCCCCTCGCGCCTCTCCACGAACTCCCAGGGAAGCCAACGCCGCTCCCAGATTGGCATGGGCGTCGGCGTACTCGGGTTTGAGTTCCACGGCCTGGCGACACTCCGCCGCCGACTCATCGGGACGATTGAGGTTGAACAGCACGGCGCCAAGGTTGTTGTGAATCTCGGCTGAGTCGGGGTTGAGGAGGATGGCTTGGCGGAACGCCGTTTCCGCCTCCAGGCATCGGTCAAGATCCTTGAGGAGCGTCCCCAGATTGTTGTAGGCCTCGGCATAGTCGCCCCGCAGCGCCAGCGCCCGGCGATAGGCAACTTCGGCTTCAGGGAGTTTCCCTCTGTCATGGAGGAGTGTCCCCAGGTTGTTCCGCAGTTCGGCGGAGTCCGGCATCAGTATCATTGCACGGCGGTATGCCTCTTCCGCCTGGGGGAGATCCCCTGTCTGTTGACGAATCATACCGAGACTGTTCCAGGCTGCGGCATAATCAGGTTTGAGGGCAGCCGCCCGGAGGTAGCAGCCGGCGGCCTCTTCCCGGTGATGAAGGAGTCGATGGACCTCCCCCAGATTATAGGCGGCCAGGGGACTTTTCCCGTTGATCTTCACGGCTCTGCTTATGAGCGTCAGCGCCCTTTCCAGTTCTCCGGATTGGCAGGCCAGGACGCCGGAAAGGTGGAGGGCGTCAAAGTGATTGGGCTGCTGGGCAAGGATCTGTTCGTAGAGCCTTTGGGCGTCTCCAAATGAGCCGGTTTGATGAAGTGTGACTCCCCGTTGCAAAAGATCGTTCAGTTTACCTGATGAAGAAGCCATATAACGTGTGATCCCTGTTTTTAGAGGAGCGCCGTCAGGCGATTGCCCAAGGCGTAGGCGTCGTGAGTTGCGGCGGCGATGGCGTCCAGGTTTGTTGCCGTGATATTCTCTTTCATGATGGTCATGAAATCCACCAGAGGCGACAGTTCAGGGCTCCTGCCGGCCAGACATCTCATCCCTGACTCAACGGATGCCTCCTCTTCCCCCAGGGCGCCGATGGAATCCAGGGGGAGTGGTGACTGACGCGCTGCCGCCATGATTTTTGCGGTCACTTCGCACCCTTCCATGGTCAGCCGGAGGAGCTCAGGGAAGCGCGGTTCCGTGACCTTGAACCCTGACCCCTGAACCTTGAACCTTGAACCTTGAACCTCGAACCCTGAACCTACTAGAACCTTTTTCCATAGTCGGGCATATTTATGGGACAGCTCCTCGGCGGCGGCATCGCCATTGCGCAGAGGCTCCCACTCAAGGTATCCGTCCAGGCCAAAGTCGCTGCGGTACAGTTTTGTCCCGTGGTCATCGTTTTGGGCGTCACTACCTCCACGTAGCAGCAACCGGCAGGCGCTCTCCACCGACTCCACGGAGATGGCGACGCGACAGACAGGGTTGCCGCATGCCGGCTCGTAGCGGCAGGGGGAGCAGGGGAGGGGGGGCTGAAGGGCCAGATTCCCGGCGCTGAAAGGGCCGGTGCAAAACAGTGAGGCTGGTCCCAAGGTCAGCATGACCGTGGGTATCCCGGCGGCCGCGGCGAAGTGCATGGTGCCGGTGTCGTTGCTGACCAGGAGTGCGCAGCGTCGAAGCAGGGAAAAAAGCCCCGGAATATCGGTTTTTCCCACGGCATTTATCGGCTGATGTTTCATGAGAGATAGCGCCTCTTGAGCAAGAGGGAGTTCAGCCGGGCTTCCCAACAGAATTGTCCGGACTCCGCCGCTTTCCTGGAGCAGGTCGGAGAGACGGGCAAAGGAGGCTGCCGGCCAGCAGCGGATCGAGTCGCTGGCCCCCAGTTGGAGTCCCACCAGAGGGAGGTCGCTCACCCCTGCCCGGGTCAGAAAAGAGACGGCGCTGCTACCCCCTTCTTTTGTTTCCCGGAGTTCCACCGGCTTGCCATCGGGCTGAACTCCTCCCATGTTGCAGAAGATGTCCGCCAGATTGATCCGATTATAACGGCGACTGTCTCCCCTGAGAAAGCTGTAAAGGTACAGCGCCCATGGGGATTTCACCAGGGTTCGGCCGTCGTTGTCTGAAGTTTTTCCCGCCACGGCAACGGTGTCCAGCAGCGCCACCAGCTGGGCGCTGAAGTCGGAGGAGGTCAGGTTAATCACCAGATCATAACGTTGTCCACCCACGCTCCCCACAAACTCCTCCAGGGCGCGGTAGGCCGCCGGAATCCCCTCCGCCCTGGCCAGGCTTCGAGTCAGTTGATCCTGGTCCAGGAGGAAACAGCGGTCGAACCCGCTCATGAGAGGTAGGACGGCGCGGAAACGGTGCTGCCCCACCAGGGTCACCCGGGCGGACGGATGCGTCGCCTTCAGCCGTCTCAAGAGCGGCGTTGTCTGGATGAGGTCGCCGTAACGCCCCAGGTTGAGCAGCAGGATTTCCTTCACGGTTCGTCTCTCCCGGCCATCCTGATTTGCTGAAGCATGAGAATCATCCTCTCACCCCGAGACAGCGTTCCCGCTTCCTTGGGGATGGTCTTGCAGAGGAGCTCCAGAGTTATCTCCCCCCCGGCGGGTATCCGGTGGAGGAGCGGCTCCATGCCGGGGAGGAGTTCCAACTCTTCCCGGAGCGTGGAGAGGCTTTTTTCCCGCGACTCCAGCCGCTGGGTGATGGTGGGGTAGGCGCAGATCATGAGGGCGAGAAGCTCCTCCATCCGCGCCTGGTAGGTATGTTCGGCCAAAACCCTGGCTCTCCCCCTGGCAGCCATGCTCCGCCCGGCGCCGGGATCCGTCAGGTACCAGTCGATCTTCCCTCGCAACTCCTCAATGCTTTCGAAGCTTTCCAGTTCGTCGTCCCCGAAGAGTTCGGGGATGAGGCTCCGCTTGTCAACCAGTTGCAGGGCGGAGCAGGCGGCGATCTCGAAGGTGCGGGGATTGACGAAGTCACCTTCCGGGTCGATTCCCTCATGATAAGTAGATGAGTGGAGGTTCAGATTGATGGCTGAGGCGTTAAAGATTTTGACGCAGCTTGAGGTATCCACCCGTGCGGCGTCGCGCTGGATGAAGGGGGCCAGCGGCTGGGTCAGAGGCCATTCGTTTCCCCAGATCTTCAGGGAGTAATCGGTCAACCCCCGGAAAAACCGCTCCCGGTTGTGATAGCCGGCCCCCACGAAGGAAAGGGGGGAGCCGTATTCGTCCTGATCCTCCTTGGTCAGCTTCACCGGAAGATGAATGTCCGGAGCCGCCGCCGTGGGGAGGTATCCGTAGTTTTTGACCCCGCTCTGTTTCAGCTGGGCGGGAAAATCTCCACGTTGAATGCCGAAGAAGTAGCCGTAGCCGGCGGCCAGATCCCGCCAGTAGGGGAGAGCCCGGTAATCCTCCACGAACCAGAAGGCGGTGGGAATCTCCATCTGCTCCAGGCGACTCAGGGTAGGGTGGTGGAGCGGAGCCTGGGCCAAGGCCAGAATCAGGTCCGGCTGAAATTCCATCGCCTTCAGCTCTATTCCCTGCCCTAGGAGTGAAACCAAGCCTCCGGTAAAGCTCTTTCGGTGCGCCGAAACGGTGAATTCGGACGCTAATTCAAGCCCCTGAGCAAATGCCTGGGAGGTGAAAACTTCAACCCGGTGACCCAGCTTTTTCAGGGCCGCGGCGCTGTGGCGGGCCGCGGGGAGGGAGCCGCCGTACAGTGGATTTATCAGGAGGATCTTCAATTCTCCCTGCCTCGCCACCTTCACGCCTCGGGCATAGTCGGCGACGGGTTGGAAGTATGAGGGGTTTGCCCTGAGAGAGGCGGGGTGGGGTATGGTTTCACCCGCCAGGGGTTCCCGGTGGGCGCGGCGCAACCGTTCCAGGGGAATCCCCACCAGGGGGCGAAACCGTTCCAGTACGGAGGTGAAATCCTGATGTTCCAGGGCGAGACGGAACAGGACGAGGTCGGGTTCGATGAAGGCGCCACGAAACCCTTTGTCCGCCAACTCCTTGAGATGATAGCCAAGAGCGCACCCCAGGACGCAGAGGGATCGAGGAGCCCCCGGCACTCCGGAGGTAACCCAATGTGCGGCCTCTTTCCGGGGGTCATAGGTAGAATGGAGGAGAATCCCCCCTTTCTTTACCACTGCCCGGCCGTTTCGCGCCTGTTCCAGGGTCAGATCTTCCCTGACCGGTGCGATACGACGGGTAGTTTCCGCCAGGATCGGGTCGATGCGCTTGAGCGCGGTGAGGTTCATCTGGAAGAGTTCTGAAGTCATTTTTTTCGATGTTCAAGGGGAAGGTGACGGTTTCGTAGGGGCGAACGGCGTTCGCCTTGATATTTCGTAATTACCTTTGAATTCGGACGGGGGGCGTATGCCATACGCCCCTACGACATGCATGATACCATGTAAGGGACATTCCCTCCAAGAGCAAACGCGCCTATCGGTTTTCTCAGACTTTCCCTTGGTGTCTTCTCCGGAAAGAGCTCTTGGGTCAGCCGTTTAGTGCGCCGTTGATCAGCTCTTCTAGCTCCTTCCCCCCTTCATAGGCCGGTTCCATGGTGAGAACCCGTTCCAGGGTGTCGCGGGCTTCCGGCAGTTTTCCCGTGCGATAGAGGAGCCCCGCCAGGGAGTAGAGCATATGCCGGTCGGCCGGGTGAATGGCCAGGTAACTTCTCAGAAACGGCTCGGCTTCCGGGAGTCGACCGCTGCCATAGGCGATCTTGAGCAGTTCGTTCAGCGCGGGAATGTTCTCCTCTTCCCCTTTCAGCGCCGCGGCGAAGAGGTCGAACGCCTCCTTCTGCTTGTTCTGTTGTACCCGAGCCAACCCCAGTCCGGTAAGCGCCTGGGAATCGGCCGGGTCTACCTTCAGCGCCTTGTTGAACCAGGTTACCGCCTGAACCAGTTTGTTATCCAGCAGGTTGGTCACCCCCAGGCCGATGAGCGCCTTGATGTCGTTTTCGTCACGTTGCAGCGCTTGCTTGTAGCGTGCCGTTGCCTCGTCCATTCGCCCCAGACGGGCCAGGCAGCTTCCCATCTCCGCCAGAACGGAGAGTTCTCCCAGGTCGAACGCCCGAGAAAATGATTCCAATGCCTGGGCATGGTTGCCGGCTTCCTTGAGCTGCATGCCCAGGGTCGCATGCTCCCGGGCAGTTCCGGAAACTTCAGGCAAGAGGGGCGCGCTTCCTGCATTTCTGAGCGTATCCATCTCCCGGTTGAGTTCTTCCCCCTTTTGGGCGACGGTTGCGGGCATGTCAAATGATTTCGAAAGGTTGCCGGTTTCGATGAGTTCAATCCATCCCTTGATGACCACCGGCCAGGAAAATGATGCTCCCCAGTGGGCTTGCCCCAGCATGCCCAGCTGTCGGCGAATCTCCGGGTTATGGTAGAGGAGCGCAAGGTTTTTCCTGAATTCGGGAAGGGGAGAGATGATGCCGCCGGCGTTATCATGAACCGCGCCGCAGGTGGGAGTGGCGATCCACGGCTTGCCGTGGGCCATGGCTTCCAGGATAGTGACGGGAGATCCTTCTCCCAGGGAGGCCAACAGCAGAACGTCGGCGGCTTCCATGGCGGCCGAGATCTTCTCCTTGGGGAGGCCGGGGATGTAGAGGACGTCCGGATGGTTGGGGAGCTCCCGGAGAAACTGCTCCGCCGCCTCCGGGTCTCCCCAAGGGTGGCCGATCATGACCAGCCGCCACGGTTTGGGGAGGGAGCTCAGCTCTTCCATGAGAGCCAGATGGTTTTTTACCCGGTACAGGTTCGCCACATGAAGGATAAGAAACTCATCACGGGCGATCCCCTGCTCTTGTCGGAAATCACCGTAGGGTGGGCATATGCTCACCGCATTGGGGATGTAACGGGGGGATACCCCCACGGATCTCATGTACTCCACGTCGATGCCGTCGCGGGTCATGGCCACGGCGGAATCGGCGTTACGGAGGATGGCCCCCAGCCGATTCCGGAACTCGTCATCGTCTCGCCAGGTGGCGTAGACATGGTCGTTGATGATCGGCTGGATGATGAGCTCCGTCCCGGCCGGGATGACGGCGCCTTCCATGGAGCCGATGATCGGGCCGGTGGGGGCCTGGATGAGGATGCATGCCTTGTATTTTCCCGACGTCACCTCGTTTTTGATCCGAATCAACCATTCCGGGGCGCCATCCACGACCGCTCGCAGGTCCAGGCTGATGATCCTGGCGCCGAAGTAGCTGTCGCAGGTTCTGCCGGGGAAGGAGGCTGTCATGATATCCACCTCGTAGCCGGCGGCAACCAGATTGGCGGCCAGCTGTTCCACGATGGTCTCCATGCCGCCGATGGAGGGCCAGAAATGGGAGCAGGCGATCATGACACGATTGGACGGAGTGGTCGTCGGGATGTCGGCAACCGGGCTTTCAACGGGATTTCCGCCGGCGGCAATGGTGTTGTTTATCAGCTCTTCAAGCTCCTTCCCCCCCTCATATGCCGGTTCAAAGGTGAGTATCCGCTCCAGCGCTTCCTGGGCTTCCGACAATTTTCCGGTGCGGTAGAGGAGGCCGGCCAGGGAGTAGAGGATGTGATGGTCGGCCGGATGATACATGAGGTAACTTTTCAGAAACGGCTCCGCCTCGGGAAGCCGGTCTCCGGCGTAGGCGATCCGGAGCAGTTCGTTCAGCGCGGTGAGGTTTTCCGGGTCACCCTCCAGCGCCGCGGCGAAGAGGTCAAACGCCTCCTGATCTTTCCCTTGCTGCGCCATCGCCATTCCCAGGCCGGCCAGCGCCTGAGGATCGGCCGGCTCGATCTTGAGGGCCTTGTTGAACCAGGTTACCGCCTGAACCTGTTTGGCGGTGAGGAGGCTGGTCACCCCCAGGCCGATGAGCGCCTTGATGCTGTTCTCGTCATGCTGCAGCGCCCTCTTGTACTGTTCCGTCGCACCGTCCAGTCGCCCCAGTCGGGCCAGACAGTCCCCCATCTCCACGGCTGCTACGAACTCTCCCAGGTCATATGCCCGGGAAAAAGATTCCAGCGCCCGGGCATATTCTCCCTGCTCCTTGAGTCGGCGCCCCAGGGTCATCTGTCGATCCCCGTTCCCCGGGTCGGCGGCAGAGAGTTCCATCTCGTCGGTGATTTTCCGGAGAAACTCCTCGCCCCCCTCGTAGTCGGGATAAAGGGCCAGGAGCCGCTCCAGCTGCTCCATGGCCTCGGCAAGCTTTCCTGACTTGTAGAGGAGGCCTGCCTGAGAATAGAGCATATCCTTGTCGCCGGGATGATACATGAGGTAGCTTCGCAGATACCCGGCGGCTTCATCATAACTTTCCAGCTGATAGGCGCAGTGGACCAACCGGGTGAGGGCCGTAACGTTTTCAGGGTCACTCTCCAGGGATTTCTTGAGATAACCGGCGCCCATGGCGGCTCTTCCTTCACCGATTCGGGCCATCCCCAGACCGCAGAGGGCCTTGGAATCTGTCGGATCGATCCGGAGCGCCTTGCCGAAGGCCGCGGCCGCCTCCGGATACGCCTGAGCCAGCAGTTTCAGCACTCCTATTCCCCTCTGGGCCAGGAGCTCTTGCCCATTCACCGTTAGCGCATCCTGGTAGGCGGCTTCGGATTCCTGGAATCTCCCCAGATTGGCGAGGCAATCTCCCCGATGGGTCTGGGCCGATCCCTCTCCCAGCTGCTTCGCGGCGGTGAAGAGTTCCAGCGCATCGGCATAGCGCCCCTCCGTTTCCAGCTGCATCCCCTGTTGGATCAACTTCCCCGAGGAACCTGACGTCGGGGGGGTGTCGCCCGGCTGTCGGTCAGTTTCAGCCGGGCTCGGCTTGGTGGGTTGGGGGGCGCCGACCCTGGTGAGACGGACCCTTCCGCCGCTCAACTCCTCCTTGGAGTACCCTTCCTTGAAGTAATAGTCGTTATCGTCGCAGAGAACTCTTCCGCTCCAACGGCTCAGGTAGCGCCGGGCGTTGGACTCTTCGTGGGACTTGCGTCCCTCGCTGCTTTCCTCGAAATGGATGAGGGTACTCTCCGGGACGTAGAGGATTTTTTTGTCCAACGTTCCCGCCCGGAGGCAGAGGTCCACATCCTCGTAACCGTTAACGTATCCTTCATCAAAACCTGCCAGTTCCTGGAAGAGAGTTCTTCGTATCATCATGCAGGCGGCCGTGACACACTGCATGAATCTTTTCCTGGTGACGGCCGGGTTATTGCCGTGAAAACCGCTGAAGATATGGTAGCCGATTCCCTCTTCGTTGAAGGCGACTCCGGCGTGCTGAACTTTTCCGTCAGGATAAAGGAGGCGGGCGCCGCAGATGTCGGCGCCGTCAACCTCCATGCCGTCCAGAAGGGGCTCCAGCCACCCCGGTTTGGGAATGGTGTCGTTGTTGAGGAAGAGGAGATAGTCACCGGTCGCCAGTCGCGCCCCTTGGTTGCAGGCCTTGGCGAAACCGAGATTTTTCCTGTTCGTTATGACCTGAATATCACCGGTGAAAGATTTCAGAAGCTCATCGGTGCCGTCGCTGGAGGCGTTGTCCACGAGGATCAACTCGTAACGGATGGCGCCGTTATCGTTGGCGAAGATTCCTTCGAGGCAACGCTTTGTATACTCCGCCTTATTGTAGAGAGGAATGATGATCGAAACGGTCCGTTCACGGTGTCGCGCCGGTGAAATCGTAGCTAGGATCCCGCGTTTTTCCGCCAGAGCCTCGATCTCTTTCAGGAAACGACCGGATATGGCGTCTTCATGGTACGTCCGGATGGAGTCGGCTCCACGTTCACCGATGCGAATTCTTAACTCTTTATCTTGGTAAAGGCGCCTCATCCATCCGACAGCGTCATCCAGGTTCGGGTCTGCCCAGAGCGCTTCCTTGCCCAGGTATTCGCGGGAATAGACCGACATGTTCGAGGTAACCGGTACGAGACGGTAGGAGACCGGACAGGAGCAGGTGTGATCCATGAAACTCATGTTTCCGGACCAGGCGGTGGCCACGACCGGTTTTCCCAGTAGCATCGCCTCCATGAGGCCGAGCCCGAGTCCTTCGGCCCGATGGAGCGAGACGAAGACGTCGCACGACGCATACAGAGAAAGGGTGTCAACGTAGGATAAGGTTTCAGCGATAATGATAATGCGACTGTTGTTTCCTGTTGCTTGGTGCAGCTGTTGTATGACCGGGTGTCTGTTCTCGTTGACGACAGCGTTATTGAGCTTGATGACAAGGTATGCGTTTTTCTCGGTGGGGAATGCCCGCTGGAAGCTCTCGATGACGGCGAAGGGATTCTTCCGTTCTATGTCGCTGTATGGTTCAAAGCTGGTGACAAAGAGAGTCCCCACCGGCGGTAGGCCAAACCTTGACCGGTCAGAGCGTATTCCTTCAGGCAGGTAGAGCGGATGCTTGGTCGTTATGGCAAAAACATTGGAGAGGTTGAAGGCAAAGGCGTGCCTGATATGGTCCGATGCGGCAACGACCGCATCCATTTGTTCCAGCGCCGTGATCAGGTTCCGCGGAAGAACCGCCAGTTCCCACATGCTGAGGGCGACGTTGAGTTTGTTTGGGGAGAGAAGTGAAGGGTAATCCCTTAACAGTTCCTCTATGTGGAACGGAGGCAGGATAAAGAGGGTGATCGGGTGGTGCAGGGCGTCCGGCGAGGTGACGGTGTACTGTTCATACCGGAGGTCTGACTTACCTCGACCAAGACCTGCGTCTATGTCAAGAATGCTGACCGGAGCTCCCTGATCAAGGAGGAGTTGGATTATGTTGCGGGCGGACACCCCGGTGCCCAGGTTACTGCTTACGTAGCTGATTACGTTGAAACCGAGTTTTTGATTCACTTTTTTCACAACAACCGGATGGTTGTCTGTCACCGATTGTCCTTTGTTTTTATTTTCCGATTCAAGCAGCGCCTCGATTGCAGCCAAACTCTTATCCGCTACCTGTTCCCAGCTGAATTTTTGAGCTTGTTTACGACCTTGTTTGATGAGAGTTTCTCTGAGCATATTGTCTTTCAGGAGTGACAACATCGCTGCTTCCAGACTTTGAGCTGAATCAGGCTCGACAAAGAGCGCCGCGTCTCCCGCCACTTCCGGAAGCGATGAGACACCACAGGTTATGACGGGGCAACTGTTTGCCATTGCTTCCAGGACCGGGAACCCGAATCCCTCATAAACGGACGGGAAGAGCAGGGCGGTGGCCGTCGCGTAGAGACACTCCAGCTCTTCCCGGCTGATAAATCCGGTGAAAATGACGCCATGTATGCCTCTTTCCTGGATAAAGTTACGATAAAGCTGCTTCCACGGATCGTCAATGCTACCGACGACCACCAGTTGCGCGGGGATGCTGCTGGAAATATTGTTGTACGCAGCTAATGCAATATTGAATCTCTTTCGGGATTCCTGCCCGCCAACGCAGAGGAAAAATGGCCTGTCGATGCCCAATTGAGACAGCGTTGAACTGATCAGTGGTTGGCTGGGGGGGGCATTGAGAAGAGAGCTGTTGAGTCCGGCCAGTATAGTGACTATTCGTTCCTGGGGTATGCCGGTCAAATTATGCAAGTCCATCTTGGTGCAGTCGGAAATGGCCAGGATGACCCCGCGGGAGGCCTTCAGCTGATCTATTCTATCCAGGTAGGCATTTCTGTCCGCGTCAGACCAGCGATCGAAAAACTCGTTTTTGAGGACGAGAGGAATCAAATCATAGAAGACGATGGAAGTCGGAACAGTTGCCGGCACAAGGGTAAATGGTGACGCATATTCTTGTATGATACTCATCGGATCGGTGATATGGAACAGGTCGGGTTTGTTGATCGAGATGTTTTTGTATAATTCAGTAGTGATATTTTTTTTAGAGGTCAAGAGTCGCAGGTTATCATTGTCCGCAGCTTGGTCAAGGTAGAGGACGAAGCGCCAATGGGGACGTTTTTCAGCCAGTGCTGAAACGTGATGTACTGTGTATTGCCCTATGCCACGCTCACCGGTTTCCCGATAGGTGAGAGTGCGGCCATCGATACCGACGGTGACAGGTTGCATCCCTTTCGATCCTTTTTTTCTGATGCATAAGCCTATGGACGTCGTGATGTACTGCGACAGCAGGAGTCTCAGATGACGTTTGTCAGGTGCGGACAGATAGGGTGGTATATCCACATACCTGTCGAGTTCGCCGTTACCGACGTCGTAATTGGTAACGATCTCATGCCCTTCCTCACGGAGTGATCGAGCAAGATCCTCAATATCGCGTCTTCTGAAAATAACCGTCATGCCGCTGTCCACCGTCAGTTCATCGGAAGACAAATTGAATTCAGTCGTATGCAGTGCAATTCCACCCGGACGGAGGCATTTCATCTGGTTCAGGATGAACTGTTTGCCCTGTTCTATGGATCCGACATGCTCAAAGGAACAGCATGACCAAGTGAAATCATACTGTTCTTTCTGCAACTCTTCAGGAATTGCGTTCATGTCCACGTATTTGAACTGCACATTCCGCATGAACTGTGAAAAATCGCAAATTCCCGGTACGAAAAGATCCTTTACGGAATCACTGTGTTGATTCGTAGCTACCCACGCCTGCAGTTCCTGGCTATCCGGATTGATGTCCGTTGCAAGAATTGAACAGTCATGTTGGGCAAAATAGGAGATCAATTTTTCCTTGCCGACACCAAAGCCCAATCCTTTTGTGCCGCCGGTCAGCATGCCGGCATTTTTCAAACCATGTGCTACAAAAAAGTATTCCCAGTTTTTTCGTTCATAATGGTCTTGGGGAATATCCAAGTCGCGGCAGAGTTGTTCGTATTCCAAGCTCTCGAACTCTTCTTGGGTGCAGAGACGCGAAAGTGTCGACAGAGGCGCCGGATGCCGCTCTCCGGCAGGCAAGAGCGGCGTATAGGTCGGAACGGTTCCGGGGACGGTCTCTGCTGTCAGATACGATATTTTGTCCATGAGTGCTCGGGAAAAAAGCTGTTCAGGGTCGGGGAGGAGGGATGCTGTCTGGTAATAATCCAGAGCCAACGGCAGGGCGCCATTGTTCACCGCCTGAGCGCCGGCGTTGAGGAGTTCACCCACCCCTTCGGGGAAACCGAGGATTTCATACTCTTTTTTATGGAGCAGTGAAAGAAGACGTTTGATAATGGCTTCGGCCGACATCTCGGTTTTCAGTTCCGGGTTGCGTTCGAGCACTGTCTGAAGTGAGAAGTCCGAGGGGGATTCACCTCCGGCCATGGCCTGCGCGATACCGATATACAGTGAGATGAGATCATCCGCCTGCCGGATTTCGGTTAGCTTCCGTAGCGCCATTTGTGGCAAACCTGCGATTATACAAAGCAAGCCGAATGCCGTGAGGAAGGAGTCATCACCCGGTACGTCGGACAGGGCGGAAAGCTTTTCGTGGCAATCTTCTTTACTCCCTCGCTCAAGGTCTCTGAGAGCCCTGTACATGAGATCCATGGCCAATGCCGGAGGGTTATGTCCGGTCAGGAACTCCAACGGATTCGGATCTTTTCCTGAAAGTGGGGCGCCTGATCTGACGTTGGAAACGATCGACCCTAGGGGAGGCGGAAAACTTACTTCGATCAGTTCCGGACCGCGTCCTTCTCGTATCTTGTTGGCCACCGAGGGGTTCTGCGCGCCGTACTGGTCGACGTAATGATCAGAAGTGTTGCCTTGATCGTTGCTTATGAGAACAGCACAGATATTATTTAAGGCCTCACCGCATGACGGGTCCGCGGAGAGTGCTTCTTTATAGCAGTGGATGGCGTACTCTGTCTGTGGAAGTGGATTCTTCTCCCATGGGCATGACCAAGTAACGGCCAGATTGCCTTGTGCTACCCAGGCACGTGCAACTGAGCGCGGAGAGTGACCATCAACATCATACAGGCGATGCAGGGGGATGCTCAAGCGATAGCTCTCTTCTATCATTCTCGCCTCTTCCATGCCGGCGCCTCCGGAAAGGCTACTTCCATCGCCGGCTTGGCAGAACACGCTCAAAAAATCATCCAGATGGATCGCTTTCAGACCGTTTTTGATGAAACGAAACTGAAATTCGTAATCTCCGGCGGCTCGATACGTCGGGTCGAAGCACCCTATTCTGTCAAAAACGCTCCCGCGCCACATGGGGTGAGGGCCGAGGAGGCAATACATCATCCCCAGTGCGGGGTTGAAAGGCGGATACTCTGCCCGGAGGTAAACATCGGGGCTGTCGAACCGGTCATTGGGACGTCGCGAAAAATAACAGCTGGCATAGGCCAGGTCGGCATCAGGGTGCTGTTCAAGGGAGGATGCCAGAAGCTCCAGGGCGTCATCTCTGAGGGTGTCATCGGTATTTGTGTTGACGATATACCTGCCGTTGGAGAGGTCGATTGCCCGGTTCCAGGCTGCATAGAGTGTTTCTCTCTCCGTCCTGGCATAGGAGATATGCGGATATCTGTTCATGAACTCAGCGGCAATTTTAGCCTCGCCCTGCTGGGAGCCGCTGTCGATGATGATGATTTCCAACTGCTCTCTCTTAAACAGAGTCTGTGTAACCAGGTTTTTCAGACAGTCCCGGAAATACCGTTCGGAGTTATACGTTGAAACGATGGCGGAGACGAGGTACGTGGATTTTGCCGTTTTGACTCCACGAGTGGCCAACTGTGCGATAGCAATAAAATTGCGAGCAAATTTTCGGGCCAGTTTAATGGACTCCTTCCTCGCTTCCTTCTCTCGATCAAGATCGGGTCCGGGGGCGAGATCCGGCAAGATACTCTCGATGGTCTTCTGCAGGGATTCCACGCTGAATCTGTCAAAATAATGGGCATGATGAGGTGATTGTTCGTGATTAACATCCAAGTCTGACAGGACTATTGTTTTGCCCAAGACACGAGCGTCCTCTACCACCGTACTCCACCCTTCGAAAAGTGACGGCTGGATAACCGCCAATGCCCGACGCATGAGCTGAATCTGGTCGTTTCGAGGGATTGTGCCAAGAATATGAACGTGATTCCGCAGGTCCAGTGAGTCAATCAGCCGTTGAATGGATTGGAAATAGCTGCTGTCGCGATAGTCAGTCGTTGCGCCTGTACAGACCAACTGTACCTTGCTCCCTCTCTGTACAATCCCGGAAAAAGCCTTGAACATCAGTTCATGATTTTTGTGGGCCCAAAATTGGTTGCAACAGATAAGAAACCGATCCGGCAAATTGTATTTTAGTTGGACCAGAGCAGGATCCAGTCGGTACCACTCATCATCGGGGAGGGAATGGAAAGACAGGACCTTCGTCAACGCCCGAGAAGTCGGGAATAACTTATGAAAATCATTTTTTGCGTCGTTACTGCTGAAAACGACAAGGCGGGCCTGTTGGGCAATGGCGCTGAATGTTGCAGTGCGACTGTCAAATTCCTCTTGTGAAAAGTACTGGGGCAGGTGAACATGCTGGAAGTCGGGGATCCATGAACCGGAGCAAAGCTCATTCATTACCGTACAGTTGGCGGGAAAATAAAAGTCAATAACGCCCGAAAGCTCGGAAAAGTTTAGGAACGACCTTGAGTTGTGGGGGGAGCAGGCATGGTCGCCGGGAGTGTGGCCGACGTAATAAATGCTGCTGACCAGATGCAGGATATGTCCATGGAGTTCCAAATCTTGAGCCGTTGCCGCGGTTACCACCAAGGCGATGTTCGGGCGCTCTTCTTTTGGGAGCATGGAGAGAGCTTTGATAAGTACTTCGATATATGCAATCCCACCGAGCCACCCCTTGCCACCGATGATCGGGATTCCTACATTCAATGCATTAGTCATAGCCGTATTAAATCTCCATTTTCGTGTAGTGACCTGAACCATGCTACATATCTCGCAAGTCCTTCCCGCAACGAAATCTCCTGATGAAAACCGAGGGTAGTTATCTTTCCGATGTCAGCCTGCCAGTAGAGCGGATCACCGTGCCTCGTTTCGCCGTTGAACGTTATCTGTTTTTCTCGGCAGAAGAGTTCTCCAATGATTTCCACCAACTCTGCAATGGTCGTCTGGAGTCCCGACGCCAGATTGAAGATGCCGTTTGCATCTGCTTCGTGGATGCAACCGATAGCACGAGCTATGTCCAAGGCGTGGATGAAATCCCTGCTCTCATTGCCTGATCCGAACAGTTCCATGTTTGAAACAGCGGAATCACTGAACTTTCGGCAGATGTCATGGACAACTTGCCGTTGCAGTCTCTCACCATAGGCGGAAAAGACCCTCAGGATCGAAACCTTTAGCCCGTACAGTGAAGCGTACTCCTCGGCAAGGGTTTCACTGAGAATCTTGTGGTAACCGTAGGGAGAAATCGGTTTTCGTGGTGCGTTTTCCGAGACAGGTAGCGATTCAGGATTGCCGTACACCGAGGCGCTGGAAAGAAGTACGAAGCGACACGCCGGTGCGAGGGTACGAATTGCCTCCAGAGTAAAGGCGCAAACTTCAACGGTTTTCTGAAAATCTGTGTAAGGGTGCTGAACAGAATCGGCCACAGAGGCCGTTCCTGCGCAGTGGATAAGGAGTGTCGGCTTGAATGCCGCCACCATGTTGTGGAAAGCCCCGTCCGGCAGCGTCATTCCCCCCATTTTCCAGAGGTTTGGGTAGAGGTTGCTGCTTGCAGGGGTCACGGAGAAACGACCGACGGCGGCTATGCTATGGCCGCGACTGCCGAAATATTGACAGATATGCGAGCCGATGAAACCGCCCGCTCCGGTTATGAGGATTCGTTGGAACATAATTTGAATTCAGCCTTTTGCTACGATATCGATTGGTTCCGCCGGGTTACCTGCAACCATGGTCCAAGCCGCAACGTTTTTTATCACCATGCTGAACGGCGCGACGATGGCGCCTTCGCCAATGGTAACCCCCTTGAGGATAGTGGCATTTCTGCCGATCCAGGCTCGTGGGTGAATCTGTATCGCTTTAGCTCCAACCACCGACCAGTCCTTGCTCTGGACGAAACGCCTTCCGTCGCGATGATCGTCGACGACCGTTTTAATGTCACGTTGTCGCTCACGATAGTCAAGCGAGTGCGAGGAGTGGTCATAAAGACATACTCCCGACTCAATTACAACATCATCGGCGATGGTTATTCGGGTCCGGCAGATTACCGTTGAAGTTTCCATGTAAATACGATCACCCAACAGTACCTCGCCTTCCTGAGTCTCGAAGATAAAATGTCCGCCAACTGCGCCGCCGTTACCGATAGTCAGATAGCTCTTCCCCGGTAGCGGGTCGCGTAGTTCCAGGTTGAAGGAAGGGAGCAAGGACGAATCACCCCTGTTGATGTTCACCGGATTGAGTCTGCTCATCAGATGATTCTCCTTGCGGGGTTGCCAATCACCACTGTCCAAGGCTCAACATCCTCGGTGACAACGCTGCATGCGCCAATCACTGCTCCTTCGCCGATAGTGACTCCTTTCATTATTACACTATTCATGCCAATCCAGGCATTGTCTCCAATGGTGATTTTTCCTTGTATCACATCTTCGAGCTCTGTGCTGTCCCAATCCTGTCTGCCCTGACGCAAGCGCTCAATTTTGTTCCGTATCACTTCCTTCCTTTTTTCCGTATCCAGTGGGAATGAATCATGGTCAATGAAAGTGCAACCCCATGCGACAAGGATATCATTCCCAAATTTGATCCTGTCGCTACAGATAAGAGTGGTTCCCGGACTTATGTAGACACGATCCCCAATTTCGATATGTGCGTCGGCTGAGATTATCTGAAAATGTGCGCCAAGCATGCAGTCGTTACCGGTTTTGAGGTAGTTACTTCCTTCGCGGACAGTGTACACTTGAAGATTGAACGAATCCAGAAGCACCGAGTTGCCTGTCTCCGCCGGTTTGACGTTCGTTCTTCCCTTTGCTGTTTCACTCCTGGTTTTCCTGGCAAAGAAAGAAAATAGGTCGTTTCCTTCCGGTCTCCGGCGTGCTGTATCCGGATCAAAGGTGACGCCGGGCAACCAGGGAGCTGGATAGGTGTTTATAACTGTGTCAGTTGGGCCGAAAAGTTTCTCGATAACAAGGTCGGCAACGTTGAAAGCTTCGAGATATTCATCAAGGTAGAAACATCCTTCATCCTTTGTAATGTGGTAGAAAGGGTGGGTTCTGAAGAAATGCTCTCGCTGTCCTTCGTTCCAGATGACATGCTCACGCAGGCAGCAGATTATACCACCCGGCTTGAGAATCCGAGCCACCTCCTTCAGAAACGACGGCAGGTCGTGGATATGATGGAGCACCTCGCGCATCCAGACGATGTCAAAGCTGTTGTCCGGAAATTCAAGAGCCTCTCCGGTTGAATGGAGCAGGGTAAATTCGGCGCCGTCGAGCCCCAGCAGTTTCCGTGCGGCATTGAGTCCGGCAACTTCTCCCAGGGAGGAATCGACGCCGAC
Organism: uncultured Desulfuromonadales bacterium; assembly: GCA_903929485.1. GTDB lineage: Bacteria > Desulfobacterota > Desulfuromonadia > Geobacterales > CAIOGM01 > CAIOGM01. The sequence goes on along the minus strand of CAIYUY010000059.1, from coordinate 4,272 downwards.
AACCTTGTACCCGGCGCGGGCGAGAGCATACGACGCTACTCCGTTGCCGCAGCCGAGATCGAGCACAACCAGATCGTTTTTCGGTGGTTTACCCATGTCGGAAAGAACGCGGATTGCTTCGACGAATCCATCACTGGATAGGAAGCGGCGGGCATTGTCGAAATAATCGGGTGTCTTGTAACAGAGGTATACCAGTTCTCGAAGTTCCGGGTTGTTCCAACCCCATCGGTAGGCGGTATCGTAAGGATCTTCCGTTGTCTCATGATGTTTTGGAATGAGCGGCATTTCTTCGGAAAGATGTTTCCGGATGATTTGGTCCAACCGGATGACCCTCGTTTTCATTCCATGGCTTTCAATGCAGCGGGTTTGGCCTCTTTTCGCAATAGACTCCCGTTCTTCGGGGCGCCGGAGAAAATAGGTTATTTTTTGCAGGAGTTCATCGCTATCGCGGAATGTGGCAATTTCTTCTCCATCTTTGAAATAATTGAAGATATTCTGGTGATGCTGGGTCAGAAGAAATGCTCCCGCACCCGTCGTTTCAAAAAGTCTCATATTCCCTGCTTCACCGTGGGCCAAGTCAATTTCGGCGTTTATAACTATTTTGCCGCTTTTTAGGGCCCGGTACATCTCCAACCCCCAGCGGGGTCCCTTGTTATGGCGCGCCACCACCGGCGGCAAACACTCGGGATTGGCTGTGGCGATGAACAGTCCGAGGGAGAAACCACCGCTGGATGCTTCCGCAGCCTCGGCTATACGTTGGATGAGCTCGTTGCGGTAGATATGTTCCGGTGTCCATTGCCCCGAAAAAACGACGTCGTAACTCTTTGGTTCGTTCCGCACTGTCTCGGGAATAAATGGAGGGATGCCTGGAGTGAAGTGTTCAGCCGTGCGTGCTCCCATATGCAGAGCCTGTTTGCGGCATGTTTCTAAATGTGAGAGCAGGACATCTAGATGGGATAGATCACTCCCCGGAGGGATAAATGCGGCGCGCCATCCGATGATCAGGCGTGGACGCCATGACAGGGAGGCCACAAAACGGGAATCAAATTCAATGGGATTGCCGATGTAAAGAATGTCAGGCTTGAATGATTCTATCTGAAGGCGCACAATCTCACGCTGCCAATTCCCGTCGGGAACGGGAAGGTTGTTTTCATGGAGCCACATTGCTTGGGAGTATGAGTTGTTGGCCAGCAAAAAAAACGATTCGTAACCAAGCTCTTTCATGTACGGCGCGTAGGTATGAATGGCTGAAAATCCGTCATGTATCAGGGCATTAATCTGCTCATCGTAGCCTGCCGCTTGAATAAGAGGATGAGCGTCGTAAAAGTCTTCTATGTACTGATCGTAGTACGCGAAGAGTTGCATGAACTTGAGATGAGGAGCTGTCTTGACGGTATCGACCGCATGGATGGTCACTGTGGGCTTTTCCGGAGAATTAGTCGCCCTCAGCGGATCTGTTTTGACAAGGTCGATAATCATTGACATTGGTCTGTATGGAGAGCCAACTCTCTTGTCAAAATCCGGTGTTCTGAGGACATGGCCATTTGCATAGTCCACCGGACTTATCACGGGACTTCCATCCATGTTGTAATAATGACGGTAATCTATCTTTCCATGACGGGCAAATGCGGATTGATTTAGAAGATTTCGAACGGCGTCTATTCGTGGAAACCAGACGTGGCCGGGATTTTCCCTCGTCCCTCCACCGCCTGGATCAAAGAGCGGATTGCCTGATTCATCAAATTCAGATCTTTCCCGGAGTACGTCGCAGCCGTAATCCGGCATTGAGAGTCGAAAGAGTCCGTTCGGCCTGAGAACTCGAAAGATTTCATTTATTACGGGAAGCAGCTTATCGTACCGGATATGCTCGAAAACATCTTCCGACTGAAAAGCATCTACTGAGTTATCGGGAAGTGGGAACGGGTATGTTATGTCATGTTTAATATGCTGATAGTTTTGTTGATGGAGAGAAAGACCAATCCAGTTGTTGTACTGCTTCAGTGCGGGGACATCTCCGGCATAGAGTTTGATTTCCTTGCGAAGGCGTAATGAACTCCATGTCAAGGTAGGGGAGTCGGATAATGTCGTCTCCTCGGAAATGGCTGACTTGGTGATGTCGTCAACCTGGTGCATCTCGAACTGTACGCCATTTCCTATTCCAACCATGAGAGCTTCAGCTAAAATTTTTGCAACGGCCTGCTGCTTGACCATAAATAGTGTTGAAATTGGCCCATCGACCCAGACATTCGGATTTACAATCCGTATCCATGAGCAGTCGCCAGGTATCCCCTTGGCATATTGTTCTCTTTGCGCATCGTGCAACACCATCACACCATTCTCTTTGAGAAGTTCCCACCCTGCGGTCATACATTCTACTCTGGCACGGCCATCAACGAGGATGAAATCATAGCAGTTTCCCCAACGTGCAGGTGATTCCACATAATTGCGAAATGTATCAAAGTCTCCATCGCTGAGGTTGTCAAACGGTTTGTCCGGTGGCATATAGAAAACCTTCGCACCTGTGGAGCGGTGCTGTGCGATTCCGGCTTTTACCTCCTGATACCAATCAAAATTGTGCTCCAATGCCAGCCAGGAACTTCCCTGCGGTAAAAAGGAAGAAAAGAAAGAGGTGCTATTTCCACTCCCCCACTCAAGGGTGTTGATTGGCTGTTTAAATAAGTCCAGACATATTTTTATAGCATGTACTTCATGCTGATCCATGAACGGTGGGGCAAAGCATTCCTTGGTACTGCCGGCTGTATTGGTTATAGCATTTTTCATTAGTTGATTACCTTGAAGATTTTGGAAGGTGTGAGATCATCGAGTCGTGTAATAAATCATTTGCATATAACATGCCGATATCAGGCTTCAAACGCCATCTTTCTTGGAAGGGTAGAGTTTCAGGAGGGGAAGTTAAGGTCCGGTGGGGCCAGGCATTGATAACTTGAGAATGGCGACCGGAAATTATTAGAATCAAGTTTTCAAGTCCTGTCCCCACGCATTCTATGTTTTTCATAAACTTGACGATGATCGGATTGGCAGCGTAGAAAACAGCGGCCCGCAGCTTGTGGATGGTCACGGTATTGGGGAGACGCCCGGGGCTGATAAATTCATTTTTTCATTTCCGGCGTAATGGGCAAAGGCGATGCCTGACTGGGACATTAGCTATCAGACGCCGGATGGGGGTGGCGATCTTGAAAGGGAATCATTGAAAGTACCTTCTTCTTGAACGCGCTGCTCAAATAGAGTGAACTGTCGTTGAACAGCAGATCAACGAGATTTCGCAGCATATTTCCATCAAGAGTCCCTTGCTTGTAGGCTTTGAAGAGTATTCCGACAGTTCCGATGACTGTTCTTCCTGATGATTCAATTTGTTTGCGAAGATCCATGTCATCGGTTATGGCAATTGCGTTTTCATAGTTGTAAAGAACGGCCATGACCGCGAGATCCGCCAAATGGAGACGAAAACCGGCAGATGCTTCTTTGGCCGAGAAAAGGGATTGCGGTAAGACTTTCGCGATGCTGATACTGTCGGGATTCTGAAGGATGAAAGCGTGTACCGTTATATCGGAAATTCCCGAATGACATGTTCCGGGATGTATATGCGGGCAAAAATGTCGGTAAGCAGGTTGAGTTGCCGTATTTCGTCCAGATGAATCAGCGGCCCGGTATCCGATATCGCCTCAGCCATTGTTCATGCCCCAGGCAATATCCTGCTCTATGGCATGCCAGGCGTAGTCAATGGTGCTCATTTCCTCGACTCCAAGCAGAGAGAGCGCCTGACCATGATCAATCCGTTTTTCGATGTACGCTTCCGTCACATGACGTTTGAACAGGATATGGATTCCTTCCTGCATCGCCTGGGCCAGGAGTTGGGATGAATCCTGACAGGCCTCATGGATTAGAAAATCGAGCTCTTTTGTCGTATCGGGTTGAGCCATTTCACACTCTCCTTTGGATCTCGTGCCGTTTTACGTGACTCCCGCATAAAGGGTGTCAATGTTCCGTCAGGGGGATTTAGTTTAGCGGATTACTCACTGCGCCCAGGTAATCGTGACCCGCAACTCTTCACCCAGTTCCCGCACCGCCACATCTCCCCCCTGTTTGGTTACTTCATGGATCACCAGGGGAAATCCCCGCCCCAGGCGGTCCATGTACCCCATGTTTTCCATGAACTTGACGATGATGGGATTGGCTGCGTAGGAAACACCGGCCCGCAGCTTGTCGATGGTCACCGTATTGGGGAGACGCCCGGGGCTGATAAATTCAATC
>CAIYUY010000058.1 GCA_903929485.1 uncultured Desulfuromonadales bacterium | reverse complement strand
GGAAGTGAGGGACGCCCTTGATTTCGTGCGTTTCCGAGGCGATGTCCAATAGACGTCGCCGACGCCATTCATGGTGAAGGAGATAGCCTGAATTAAAAGGAGGAGAAACGCCTAAAATCAAGGGCGTCCCCCTGTCCCCCCCTGTCCCCCGGGCGTCCCCCTGTCCCCCCTGTCCCCTAAAGGGCGTCCCCCTGTCCCCTCTGTCCCCCCCCTGTCCCCCCGGGCATGACAGACGTTATCTGTCTGCAATAATGAGACTTTTCTTGAATGTCAAAGGAATAGCCGATAGTCGGTGTCAAGAACCTTTGCCAGACGTACCGCCCTCTCTTTGCCGATGTTACGCTTGCTGTTCTCCATTTCGGAAATATGCCGCTGCGGGATATCGGTCAACTCGGCAAGCTGTTTCTGGGTCAATCCTTTCGCGGTCCGTGCGGAATTCAGACAGACTGATGCTACGGTACTGTCCGGGAAATGTAGCGTGAACGATTCCCGCCACGGGACAGCCTCCCCTTCATCGCTAGGTTCCACTTTTTCAACATACCTTGTGATCCGCTCCACGTTGGCCGGGTGAACCATAAAGTGCAACGGGACAAGCTCGGAATCAGTAGGGTGCTTTCTCGTGTGTCCCTGCATAAACAACCTCCACAGTGATCTGTCCTTTGTCTTCTGTCCAGACGGCGACATAAGTCGGCTTGCCTTTTTTTAGATGACAGTGATGCCGATTACCGTCCAGCTTGGAATAGTTTTGCCAATTGCCGCGTACTGGACCGGATAATTCGATCTCGAATGCCAGGCGATAGAGTGCCTTTTGTACGGAAACGGGCAGTTTGCCTAACTCTTTTTCCACTTTGCGGTGATAGGTAACGATCCATGTCATGATTTTTTATATACCTTTCGACGGTATCCCGTCAAGCTGCCTTTATCCCCTTCGCCGTGCCGATACTCACCACGTTATCCTTGCCCTTGCCGGTAATGATGGCCTGAAATTTTCTTTCCCAGGATTCAAGCGCCCCCTGCTTCTCCCGGTCGTAGCGGTTTTGATTATAAACGGGTTCATCATGCTGCCGAATCGGCTGATACCATGTTCCTTGCACGATTATAATAATTTTCGTCAGCAATAATCACATCGCTTTCGATCTGCCGCAATAACCCGGCGCAAAGCCACCTGCTATACTCTGCTTATCCTGCTTGATGTGATTATTATGTATGTCTCGTAAGTTGACAATTCAAAACTATACTTCTAAAATACATTGCATGATAATAGTTAGTATGCTATCTATTTTGTATGGACATATACAAAACAAAAATTAATCGTAGCAACCTTCTCTTTCGTCTTACGTACCTGACCCGCCGCTGGCGCAAGGTTCTCGATGCCGAGTTTCAATCTTCGGACCTTACCGATGCCACTTGGCGCCCTCTCCTGCACCTGCACCTTCTCGGTGAGGACATACGCCAGAAGGATTTGGCAGCCTCCCTCGGCATTGAGGGGCCCTCCCTGGTCCGGCTTATGGACAGCCTGATCGCTAAAGGTTTGATTGAAAGGTCAGAGGATGCCAGTGATCGACGGGCAAAGCTCCTCCGTTTAACCCATGAAGGTCTCAAACTGGTGGATCGCATCCGGAAAACGGTAACCGGCTTGGAAGAAGGGGTCTTCAGCTCTTTCAGCGACAAAGAACTGGCCCAATTCGCAGATTTTGTGCAGAGACTTGAATCATCTGTTATTGATGCAGGGGAGCGGTGTAAACCTTGAGTTCCAGTGCCGTACGCAAGATCCTCCGTCGCGAGTTGCCACACCTGATCCTTGCCGCTCGCGGAACCATAGCTGCCGTTGCCGCCCTAGCAGTAGCAGTCCTGCTGAAACTGGAGTGTCCCTACTGGGCGGCAATGACCGCGCTGATCGTTATCCAGCCGACCCGCGGACTGCTCCTGGAAAAGAGCTACTACCGTCTGCTCGGCACAGCCGTCGGATCGGTGGCGGGGATGGTGATGCTCCTCTCCTCTCGCTCTCCGGCCATGCTAACGATTCTGCTCGCCCTCTGGCTTGCTGCGTGCGTTGGTGCCGGAAACCTGCAGTACGGTCTTCGTTCCTATGGCGCCATGGTTGCCGGCTGCACCAGCGCCGTCATTGCCATGGCCGGCTACAACAATCCCCCCCACCTGCACGACCTGGTTTTCGGAAGAATCGCCTGCATTGTCATCGGGATCGTCGTTTCTACGACGGTGACCCTGTTCTTTACCCCTCGCCGCTCGAAACGCGAACTGCTGGACCGCCTGCGCACCGCTACCGTGGCGAATATCGAGTGGGTGGCGTTGCTCGTGCGTGGTGGGGATGAAAAGGAACTGATTGCGGTACGGCAGGATCTCCTTGTGGAAATTGCCGATATTGAAGGCGCCCTGGATGCTGCCTGGGCCGGCTCTCTTGACCTCAAGCGCAGGAAGCGCCACATCAGAGACCTGATCGTCTCGCTGCTTTCCCTGTTGGAAGCCGGCAAACTGGCCGGGGATCATCTGGCCCGGCAGGATTACAGTCACGCCTCCTGGCGGGAGTCCCTGGCTCGCCACCTGGAGGAAGTTGCACTGCATCTGGCTAGACAGGGATCGACCAGACCAGATGCTGCCGGGATAAGATCAGTTCTGTCAGAGGCAGGTGCACACGCCCCCCTGTTGGGTGAGACGCTGGGTGAGCTGATCACTGCACTGCAGCTTGTCATAGACGAATGGGACTCAACAACACCGAATACCGAACGACCGGCCAGCAGCACCTTCATACGACACCGCGACTGGCAGGAGTCAGGTCGGGCGGCAGTCCGGGCGGCGGCGGCCATAGCTTTCGTCGGTACTGTCTGGCGCTTCACCAGCTGGGCGGGAGCTCCGCTCATGATGATGGCCACTTCCATCATGGTCAGCATCTTCTCAACGCATGATCGCCCGTCTGTCATGCTGTCTCACATCTTCTGTGGCGCCTCGCTCGGCGTAGCAGCTGCATTCCTCTGCCGGCTGCTCCTGCTGCCGGGAACCAGTGGCCCGCTCGCGCAGGGTATCATCATCGTTCCCTTTCTCATGGCTGGCATTATTGCCCTCTCACATCGCCGCACGACTCTGGGGGCCATGGACTTTCTGCTCTTTTTCCTGTTTGTCATGCAGCCGGGACTGCCTGCCGTTCCTGCGCCTCCCGTCTTTGTGTCGGGCGGGGTCGCCTGCCTCGGTGGGATTGCGATTGCTATCCTTGCCTTTCGCTTCCTGCTGCCGATCGACCCTGCCAGGCGATTGCGTTCAATCCTGATCTCCATCGTCCATGACCTGAACACCATGGCTGCTGCGGATTCGCTGTCGGTGGTGGAAAAGTGCCGGGCCCGGACGCACCATAGGGTCCTGCGGATGCTCGTCAATGCCAGGAAACTGGATCACGATCTGAGTGACATCGTTGAGGGAGGGCTGGCAGTTCTGGCCATCGGCAGATGCCTGCAGAGGTTGAAAAAAATAACCCTAAACGGCGAGGTTTTACCCGAGGAATCCGAATCCATTCGTAACCTAACGCTCCAACTCTCCGCGGCCATCCGGAAACCTGATGAAATCCTGTTACTGTTGTCGGACGCTTCCGGCGGATTGGGCGCAGCCATGGAGGTACACCCGCTGGATCACGGTGCCTCGCCTCCTCAGGCGTTAAACGTTGAGAATCATGCACAGCCATTTCCGTCGGGTATCTTGTGTGTCGGGAGGCGAGGCAGCCAGTGCCATATTTGAGATTCAAGGGATTCGATGAGGAGGGGCTGCGACGTGCACTCCCGGTGTTTGTCGAGGAATTTTCACGAGGAAGTGAGCGGAAGTGAGGGACGTCCTTGATTTAGTGCGTTTCTGAGGCAATACCGAATAGACGTCGCCGACGCCATTCATGGTAAAGGAGATAGCCTGAATTAAAAGGAGGAGAAACGCCTAAAATCAAGGGCGTCCCCCTGTCACCCCCTGTCACCCCCCTGTCACCCGGGCGTCCCCCTGTCACCACCCCTGTCACCCCTGTCACCCCCATACTGGAGCCGCTGGTGGGGAGGTCAGGCTATCTGTCACTGGCCCGTCTTTCGGTGGAGTCCTTTGAAGAGGAGGATCATCTGCTCTTCGCCGCTGTCACCGATGAGGGGGAGACGCTTGATGATGTGCAGGCGCAACGGCTGTTTTCCTTGCCGGGAACATGTAGGGGCGACCGGCCGGTCGCCCCTACGATTCGCGAGCAGCTCCAGCAGATATTCGAATCCGGAAAAAGCCGAATTATCGAGACCATCGGCTCCCGGAATTCGCTGTTCTTCGACGAAGAGATGGAGAAGCTGGAAAAATGGGCCGATGATCTGAAGAGCGGGCTGGAATATGAGCTGAAGGAGCTGGACCGGGAGATCAAGTCCCAGAAGACGGAATCAAAGAAGATCCTGAAGCTGGAGGAGAAGCTGAAGGCCCAGAAGGAGATCAAGGAGCTGGAGAAGAAGCGCAACACCAAGCGCCGCACCCTATTTGAGGCTCAGGATGAGATCGACAGCCGGAAGGAAGGGTTGATCGAGGGAGTCGAGGCGAGGTTGCGGCAGCTGGTCAGCACGAGCGAGCTGTTTACTATTCGCTGGCGGGTGGTGTAGGAACCGGATCCAAAACTGTTTCACGCGGATAACTTCGGATAAAATCTGATAAAAATCTGATCAATCCACAATATTTTTGCTTGATCAGATTGTAATCCGAATTTATCGGATTTGATCCGCGTGATGGCCTTTGACTTTCCTGTTTGGTTCCGGCTTGTCGACAGTTGAAACTTGAGGTTCGAGACTATGAAATATGATATAACCGCTTACCGC
>CAIYUY010000057.1 GCA_903929485.1 uncultured Desulfuromonadales bacterium | reverse complement strand
TATCCAGCATGATCACTTCCTGGGCGCTCAGATAAACCTCTCCGGCTGGCCTGCCGTCGTCAGTCACACTGACCTCCAGGGACTGAATGTTATTTTTCTGCCGGGCAATCATATTAAGTGCCTGCGAATTGAAGTCATCATCATGGAAAAGTGCCGTTGCCAGTTCGATCTTGCTGCCCGCCTTGCTGCTCCGCTTCCAGTAGGCCTGCATAAAGTAGTTCAGGGTGGACTTCACCATGGCCAGCTCATACAGATCATTGACAATAACAAAATCCCAGAATCCAACGGTAACCACCATGTTCCGGTTGAACCGTGTCTGACCGCGATTACCGGCATCCTTGTAGTCATACCGTTCCAACTCGCCCGTGGCGTTCACGCGTATTCCCTTGAATTCGTAATCAACCATTTGTTTCCATCTCCTTCCAGATTTTGCTGAGATACGTTGCTGATACTTTCAGTTTGCGCTTGCTATGGAGATATCCTGAGATGATCCGGAAGCCCATGCCATCAGCCTGCAACTCCTTAACTTCGCCCCAGTAGGCCAGAATCTGACGTCGCAGGAGCGGCTTCCTCCCTCTGCTGATCAGGATCGCGGAACTGGCCTTGCGCAGATGGGAGAAATCGTCGTACTGCTCTTTATCTGCCACCCGGTACCCTTTACCCTTCACGGTGTCCCAACCGCCCTTGCGGGCGGCCATGACAAAGGCGCAGTACTTGGTGATCCTTCCGGAGAGGTCGGGACGCTCTCCCTTGAGCTGGAACGAACGTTTCACTCCGTTCTGGAAGATCTCGATGATCTGTTCTTCCGGCAGTGATGCCACCCAGGAAAAGAGCTTCTTCCGCTCATGCTCCGTCAGGCCGGTTATCAGGTTCAGTTGTTCGGTCATGTCATCCTCTCGTGTAGGTCAGGGTCTCCCGCAGCCGGAAATGGGAGGTTTCCAGGGAGGTCTGCTGAAGGGCCTGCTCGTGTGTCAGCCCGTGGTTGATACATTCCAGGTAACGTTCCTGAGCGAAGTTGTGCTTGAGGCCATGACTGCCACGACCCGGCGAATACTGCCCGGTCACGCGCGCCGCCTGGTTGATTGCCGCCACATATTCGGAGTAGTCACTTTCCAGCTTGCCGAACTCTTTTAAGTATTGCTCCAGGCGCCGATAGGTTCGAAGGGAAACGTAATGCTCGGTTTCTTTTCCTCCTTTTTCCACGGTAGCAACGATACCTATCACCATGCGGCTGACCGGATCATTAATGATGCAGCGCAGGCAAGACGCCGTCAGGGGATTCTTTAATCTTCGGTTACTCGGTGCGCCCACTCCTTCAGCCCGTAAGCCCCCTTCATACTGCAGAGAAGCCTGAAGCTGGAATGTCTTGTTCCGGATGTTCGATATGAGCTGAACCGGGTCGGGATAGGCCCGGTTATCGAAGATCCTGCTCGATTTTCGCAACAGTCTTCGGCTCCGGGCATAGTACTCAAGACGGAGCTGTTCAGACTCCAGCAACGGGACGTCGTGGTAATACATCTCGATGTAACGGTTCAGGGCATACTCGAACTTTCCCAATGCCGAAAGCAAAGTCTCCATGGTCTGGCGGGAGCGTTTCTTTTCGGCATAGTAGGTCAGTATGTGCTCCAGATACTCCGCCATGTCGTCGTGTACCGACCGGGCGTCCAGCAGGCTGGTACGGCCTTTGCCGATCATGAAGTCTACAAAGCGATGGGCATGGTTTCGGTAAGAATCCCAGGAGCCGAAAGAGCGTATTCCGAATGGATTGCTCTTTTTCTTTTCCCGGATAGAACGAATGCCATGAAATAGTGCTTCCGTTTGCGAATGTAGTGATGTTGGCCATCGATGATTCATGTTTTGGTTCCTCTGGCTTTTATTAGCCCGCGTGTTGAGATGACATGCTCTTTTTCCGGCATCGCCATGCCGACGGTAGCAGCTCCGTCTTCCTGCTTTTCGTAGTGTCCCTTATATGTTGACCTGGCAAGGATTCCTGCCAATAGCCTGCTGTCTGACGTGAACCGGGACTCTACCGGTGGATCACGTTTGACAGGTCCTCGATTGTGTCTGCCAGAAAATGCCTTTCCAGGGCACCGGACTTCGGGGGTATCCCGGTCCTTCCTCAGATTCCGGATCAACAGATACATATCGTTGAGCGGAAACGCCTTTCCAGGGGCGCCGATACCGGGGGTTCTCCGGTCGTCTTCGGATTTCTGACTGCGTACGGTCATGCGAGGGAGAGGTGCGTGTACCTCGACATGAAAGGGCTCTGCTCAGGTTGGCCAATCCCGTGGGTGGTGTCCGGCTGGGCCATAAGACTCACCAGCTCTTGGTACACCGTGCAATGATGCTGCGAAAAATCGCTCCTATCTGAAAAATCGTAACTGTTTTGTTTGTTTCCTATTATTCGACAACGTACTGATTATTCGTAGCTTTCACCGTGATGGCTCAAATGTGAGACCGGTATTTGTGGCCATTTGTGAACGACAGCCCCAAGCCTTTGACTTGGCAAGTGCAACCACTCCTATCTCCGGAATGAACTTACCAATTGGCGATGAATTCTTTTCATCTTCGATGAATTTCTTTTGGTCCTCTTCGGACAGGGTGTGCCAGTAGTCATCACGTTCTTTTGACTCCTGTGCTTGCGCCTTCTTCAGTTCCTCCTGCTTATCGTCTTCGGCACATTTCCGTTCTGTGGCAGCCTCTGCATTGGCAGTACGAACATGCGGAGGCTCATACCAGTCCGGTACGACGAGATCCACACAGAATGTTTGGAGATAGCCGCCGGGGTTCTTGATTTCTTTGCGCTCACGTCGCCATTTTTCTGCGGCAACGTCAGCAGCCTTCACAACCGTTTCGCTACCGTGGCGCTTGATCAGAACCCTCACCTCTTTTTCAGAGATTTTTGACAACGGCGTGCCGGATAACAACAACCGGATCTGCTCTGTAGTTGTATTCTGGTTAATCTCTGTAGTTTCTTCTGTTAAGGAATCCGGATTTTTGAAGGTTTCCTTCCCTGATTTTTTCGGGAAACGTTCCCTGTAATTTTCAGGTTTCCTTTCCTGCTTTTTGAGGGTATCCATTAAATCCAGCAACTTACCTCGTACAAATTTATAGTGGCAGGTGGGGGCACCGTTCGCCTTCTTAACAACGGTCTCGACATAGCCATCTTTCACCAGGATTTTGACTATCTTCCTGACGACATCCTCTCGAAGTCCTACTCTTTCAAGCCAAGTCTTCCCTTCTGCCTCTCTGTATATGGTTGCATTCATTTCATCATCAGCAACTTCAACACCGGAAGTACCGTCAAGTTCCTGGTGCTTGCAGGAAGGTTCATATTGTCGGTAAAACCAGCCGTATCCGATTCCAGGTAACTTGCGATCTCGAAAGTGGTAGCTCCAGGTAAATATCTCAGAAAGAATGATGGCCGTGTTCAGGTCACCAAAATAACGAACAAATGGTTTGAAAACCGTGAGTCTGTTTCTTGGGCTGTTGAACTCTGCCAGGAGATCTTCGACCTCTTCCACGGCATATAGCTTGTTATCTTCAGGCATGTTTACTTCGCTTCCGGCGCTCAATCGCCTCTGAAAACCGCATTACTATGCATCTGTGATAAAAACTGCGGGCTAGCCGGATCGTTTAACGCCATCAGAGCGACTTGCGACCGAACCGCTTCCTGTTTCTTCGCTTCGGTCACCAGGCGTATTACTCCGGCGCTGAGAATTGATGTTATTCGGTTGAGTCGTTGTTCCGGGGTCATATTGCAATTTGCTCGATATCTGTTTCAGGTGGACACAGTACGTTTCATTATGCTATTTGTTACCATATATGCTCGTTCGTTTACGCTTACGAGTAAATATGTTACCATTATTTGTAAATTTGTTACCATGTCAAGAGTTTTTTTGGGTGTCCTATGCGTGTAGCGGAATTATTTCGAAAAGCCAGGGAAGCAAAGGGTCTGAAGCAATCGGAAATAGCGGATCAGTGCGGGATTTCGCGGTCAGCGCTTGCCCGTTTTGAGACGGGGTCGTTACGCCTTGCAGATGAAAACTTATCGATAATTGCCCCACTACTCGACATAAACCCCGAATTTCTCAACGGCAATACCAAGATTCCCTTCAAGAGTCAGAGCGGTGAGTTGATAAAATTTGTTGTGGACAAGTATCACGTGAATACCGATTTACTGCTTAAGGCCATTCTAACAACGTGCGATGTGCTTGACGTTTTCTACCTGTGTCCGCCCCTTACCATTGTTGACCGCCTTCGTCACCTCAATATTGCCGATAATCCGACCTATGCCTTGCTGCTGCGAGATGAACAGGGGAACGTTTATTTGTTCAGATGTAAATCTCCCAAGGATTTCATGGCATGGGACAACAGTATTCATTCATGGTTTTTCGAACAACGTAGACTCACCGGAAAGAGTGGCTATTACGATCCAAGAATTATTTCAAAAGATTTGTATGAAAAGATACGAGACTGGGATGATGTCAGTAAAGGTGACGTCGAATTCCTGTTTAGCCAGATGAATCAAGACCTGATCTTTAAAGAGCTTGCGCTAAGTGAAGACGAGAAAAAGCTGATAACCTACATCCGTGATCAGCATCTCAATCCTGAAGACGCCATCCTGAAACTTCAGCAATAATCCAAACCATCCCGAAATAAATCCGATCTTCTCGCACCCAGGTCACTTCTGATTCGTGCACATCTATATCTCTTGATTGCAAAAAGGGTATCTGATACACTTTCAAAACCTAAGGAGGTGTCTATGGCCGACATAGCTGACAATGAGAGAAAGTGTGCTCTTTACGTTCGTGTTTCGACGATAAACCAGGCGGAAGACGGGGAGTCCCTCGACGAGCAGGTTCAAACCCTTAAGAGCTACTGTGCATACCGTAAATGGCAGGATTGCATGGTGTACCGGGAGGAGGGCTTTTCCGGGAAGGATCTGAAGAGGCCGGCTTTCCAGCAGATGGTTGGTGATATCCGCAAGGGGAAGATCAACACGGTTATCGTTAAGAAAATTGATCGGCTTTCCCGCTCGATAATTGATTTCGAAAATGTGTACAAATCTTTCCAGGACCAGGGCGTTGATCTGATCTCGACAATGGAGAATTTCGACACTTCGACCGCTATCGGCAGAAGCGTCATCAGGATTGTTCTGATCTTTGCCCAGTTGGAACGAGAGCAAACCTCGGAGCGGACAATTGACGTAATGGCGCACAGAGCAAAACAGGGCATGTTCAATGGCGGTTATCCACGACTTGGCTATGACATTGATGCTGAGAACAAATGTCTCGTGCCGAATGAAGATGAAATACCCATTGCGAAGGAAGTATTTACGACCTATCTGAGGCTGGGCTCACTGAGTGAGACTGCCAAGGAGCTCAATGACCGGGGTTATCGCCTGAAAACATGGACAACCCAGGCTGGCCGAACGAGGGGTGGGGACAAGTTTCAGAAAACCAATGTCAGCCGGATGTTGAATGATCCGGTGTTCATCGGCAAGGTGAGATACAAGAGTGGGATTTATGAGGGGCAGCAGCCGGCGATCATCAGCGAAGAACTGTTTGAGGCAGTGCAGACGATCCTTCAGGCTAATAACATCTCCAAAACAGGATACCGTCAGAATGAGAACACTTTCTATCTGAAGGGACTGGTCAGGTGTGGATCATGTCGTACCGCGATGACACCCAGCTTTTCATATTCCAAGGGTAGGAAATATTATTATTACCGGTGCATGGTGAATAATGACCAGAGCAAGGACCAATGCCGGATCGGCAGTGTCCATGCGCGAAAACTTGAAGATCTTGTCGTCAACGAGTTGAAATTTCTTGCGGGTGATCCACGGATAATCGAGGGGGTTGTCAAGAACGCTTCAAAGGAGCAGCGCGAAAAAGTGAAGGGGCTTTCTGCTAAAAAGAAGGTTCTGTCGGACAGTCTGGCTCAAGTCGACAAGAAAGCAAAGAATCTGCTTGAGGTACTGAGTGAAGGGGGTGCCCAGAATAATCGTGCTGGTTACATCACGAAAGAGCTTGATAGTTTGGAACTCCAGGCCAAGCAGCTGCGGACGGAAATCGAAACCATCGAATTTGAGTCCAATGACCTTGAAAACAAGATTCTCAGCGCAGACATGATCCGGGACAACTTCAAAATCTTCAAGGATGTGTACGATCACCTGACCCATGACGAAAAATATGACCTGCTGCACCTACTCGTCAAAAAGGTCACTTACTTCGAGGAAGAAGGAAAAGACAAGGATGGGAAAAAGGTTGGGAAAATAAAAATGGACCTATGGGAGTTGCCTGCCATAGATCCATCTATATTGAGCTCAGCAAAAGAATTTGCTGAGCGTCACGTTTGGCTCCCCTTCGCGGACTCGAACCACGGACAAGGTGATTAACAGTCACCTGCTCTACCGACTGAGCTAATGGGGAATATTTGTCTTCAAACAACCCGGGCTGCGTGAAGAGATACATCTTTTAACCTAGCTTCACCGCAATGTCAAGCAAAAATGTGGGGCAAACTTGCCATGGAGAACTAACAAAACAGAGCCGCCGATTTACGGGAGCCGCATCTTCCTCCTCCCCCTTCTACTTCACTAATGGGGCGGACAACTCCTTCCAGGGGGAGTGAAGACGTTATTGCACCAACCTCTCCTTCCGCGACAGCCTCGACAGCCCACATTAGTCCGAGTGTAGCCGGAGAAGACGGCATGAATAATTGTGGCATTTCGAAGCAGAGAGGAGCTATCAATCTAACCGAACAAGTTGACTGAATCCGCCTCAGCAGATCTCACCGATGCGGTAACCAGTTGAACTATCGGCAGTTTCGATATAGTGCACCGACATAATCATCGACCTGCTCAATTTACGAATAAAATGACACCATCCACCCATGCATGGCGGCTTCGGAGCGTTATTTCTTCGCCCAATCAGGAAGACTATTGACAGGTATAATGCATGGCAGTATAGTTGACAAAAATTTACCAAGCAGGACATGAAATTAAGGGCTCGGATACCCCAAAAGTTCAGAAACCGATACGGAACTGGACACAAGACAATCACAAGGAGGAACAACCAAATGAAGAGAGGAATGGCAGGATTAGTAGCGGTCATGCTGCTAACCGCGGCAGGAACCGCAGTAGCCGAGCAGAGAGCTGGAGCAATCACGCTCTCGCCGTTTGTTGGCGGATACACGTTTGATGGCGTTGAACGTTTGGAAACCCGCCCCACGTACGGACTGAGAGTTGGTTACGACATCACCAAGAACATCGGTGTCGAGACAACCTTTGGCTATCTCTCCACAAAAAGCACCAAACCGGGCGGACAGATAAGCCCGAACATCGGCAGCAACCTCAACGTCTACAACTACCGTCTCGAAGGTATCTATAACTTCATGCCGCAAAGTAAACTCGTCCCCTTCGTGGCTCTTGGCGCCGGTGGAAGCACCATCAGCAACAGGGCAAAAGGAGAAAAAAGCAACAATGACGGCACGGCGAACGCCGGTGGCGGGATCAAATATTTCCTCAGTGAAGATATTGCCCTGCGCGCGGACACCCGGGCCATCATGTCGTTTCATCATAGTATAGATTTCAAGGGTAGTGGTGATAACTGGTTGAACTACGAGTACACTCTCGGAGTCCAGTTTCTCTTCGGCGGAAAAAAACCATTAGTGGCAAAAGTCGTCGAACCACCCCCTGTCGCCCTTCCCGTGCCCAAGGCAGCCGAGCCTCCTCCCGCTCCTCCCGTTGCTCCCGTGGCAGTTGACGCAAAGGTCGGCCCATGGTCCGACTGGAGCGCTTGCACCTCCACGTGCGGTGGCGGCACCCAGAATCGGACCCGGCCTGTCATTATCAATCCGGCCAACGGCGGCGCTCCCCTGCCGTCGCTGAATGAGAGTCGAGGATGTAATACCCAGGCATGCCTGGAAGAAGAAAAAATCAACCTCCTTATCGAATTCGACTTCGACAAGGCAGTCGTCAAGAAAGAATTCTACCCCAATGCCGACGCCGTTGGCGCTTTCCTGAAGAAAAACGAAAAATTAACCATCACTGTGGACGGCTGGACCGACAAAACCGGAACCGTCAAATATAACATGAATTTGTCCCAAAGACGCGCCGATGCAGTCAAAGCCTACATCGTCAACAAACATAAGATCGATCCTGCCCGCATCACGGCGGTAGGCCACGGCAAGAGCTTCAAATACGACAACAAAACAGAGAGCGGTCGCTACAAGAACCGTCGCGTCGAGATGAACCAGACGGTGATGGTTGAGAAGAAATAAGCCTCTTCGCTGAGAGTGTAACAAGAGCGGCCATACCTTCCCGGTATGGCCGCTCTTTTTTTAGTGACAAGACACCTCTTATCCTGCCATAGTGCCGTTTTACCCTAGGATGAATTATGCCGTGCAGACGGATCCGCTCCAAAGAATCCCCTTGCAACCCATCCTTCAGCCTGTTATTATTATTTGGTCATTAAAAAACAAGACAGCTATCCGCCGGCAATAAGCCCCCCTTAAACCATTCAAGAGGAGTATATGATGAAAACCTTGGCAATAACTCTGACGGTTCTATTGCTGACTGCCGCAAGCTGCTTTGCTATTGAATGGGTAATCGTGCCGGGGGCTCAGACCGACGGGGACATAATCTGCTTGGACAGGGACAACGTGGTCAAGGAAAATGGAATCATTTCAGCATGGATCAAGCGGTTCAAGGAAGGAGGAAACTCTACCAAAACGCTGCTGGAATTTGATTGTCCACAAGGAAAAACCAAGATGGTCAAATCCGTCAACTATGACAAGAGTGCGAAAAAAGCGACCATGGTAACATATGAATCAGCCTGGGAAAACAGTGGACCGGAAACACCTGCCGAGGCTGCGGCCGTAATGATCTGCAGGAAAGGCAAAGGATTCAACCCGGCGCTGATTAGTATGAGAGAGAAACAGTGATGCTTTCACCGCCCCGCGAGATCCGGAACGACCTGACCTCACGGGGAGAATTTCCCCGCTAAAAACCGTTGACACCTTCCCTGCACGGGGGAAATTCAATTCCTCCCACAACCACCGGCAATCCGATCCCCGTAACAACAGAAACGCTCTAACGACAACGCTACTCCATGCCCCAAGAGAGAATCAGGTATGCTCCCAACCGCTGACCTGCCAATTATCCGTATGGTCACCAGGAACATACCAGGGAGGAACGCTCAGTCCAAGATGACCGGCAATGGAGGCAACGTAGGGTTCATACATGGAGCGGAGGGCGAGAAGTCGTTCGTCGGCCTCTTCATCGGAGCGGAGTTTCAAGCCTGACTCGGCCAAAAACCGACGCATCTCGACCAACCGTTCCGGCGGGAGTCGGTCATCACCACTCCTGTCGGGACGCGCCTGAATAACATGAGACAGATCCACCACCGCATGTCGGGCCATGGCGAAAGTCAACTCAGCCTGCCGCTCGCAGGCCCCTTCAAGACCCACCATGACCAGAGCGCAGGTATCAAGGATAGCGGTCAGGGCCGCCATCCATGATTGGTTTTCGTGGTGGGAACGGAAATAGGCGAGCACCGGGTAGGAGAGATGGCTTTCCAGCAATTCGGAAGTCCACTGCTCCCAGTCACGAAGCAGGTGGCGCAACTCCTCCAACGCCAGATCACGACCATGACGGCGAATCATCTCGGCGGCGGTTGCGGGGGAACCTGCCCGGGCATCCAACAGAGCGATCCTGACCTCGCGACGAGCAAAAGACTGATTGAGCGCCGGAAGATACCCAATGACCAGAGCCAGAAACCCGAACCCCATACCGGACTCCATGACCGTCAAGAACCGGGACGAGGGCATTAACGGTGCGACATCTCCCAGCCCAAGGGTAAAAAAAGTAGTGCCGCTGAAATAGATGCAGGTGAGAAAACCCGGAGTCCCTCCGGCATTGCTGAAAGTCGCACCGGCGGATAAATGGAGAAGGGCAAAACCGAAAATAATCCCCCCGACCCAGATGCCGAAGAGAAGCAGAAGCGAAAGCGGGCCAAAAACGCTGAGGAAATTCTCCTGATTCTGACGAGCGGCAAGGGATCTTACCACTGAAGTCCAGAAGCGCCAAGTGCTCCGGTAAAAGAGCTGGGTGAGCCGGAAACGCCGGGTAACCCTCCGCGGGAGAACAATAGTCTCAAAACCTTCCCAGAGGGAGAGCAAAACAAGAAATGCGCCGCTAAGGGCCGCCAAGGAATTTAACATAAACCTCCGGGGGAGAAAAGTGAGTGTGGGAGAGATTGCCGATGAAATCCCGTCGGATAAAGGGGATCGGTCTTTGTGGCTGAGCATAACAGCATCCGCTCCCCACCGGCAACGAAAATTTGACACATGCGGTTTGCGCATCACCACGAAGCAATGGAGATTCCAGGCGGTTTGACTTGACACATACCACGTGAATCTCGTATAGTATCCAGCCGGCAACCACTTCCCACAACTCCAGCATGGGCTGCGAGGAAGGAGAACCCATGAAGCATACACTGATTCTGGCGCTTGTCTGCCTGTCCCCCCTCTCCGCCATGGCCATGGAAACGGCCCTGCCGGTTGTCTACGATATGAATGACACCACGGTTTCCACCGTCTCTTCCTCTACGGTGACCTTGGGGCGCTCTTCCAGGAAAGCAGCTCAACACTCCGCCGAAGGTCGACTGGGGCAAGATTTGGGGCTTGAACCATCGGAACTCTTCGCCCTTAACGAACCCGCCTTACCACAAGGGGGCCAGGATCTGGAGCTGCAACTCCCCGATGAGGAACTCCCCGCCTCGGATATCCCCCTGACGCTCAACAACAAGGTTGAGTACATGCTGAACCTGTTCCAGACCAGCGGCCGGAGATCCTTCGCCACCTGGCTCTCCCGATCGGAACGCTATATCCCCATGATGAAACAGGTTCTCAAGAAAGAAGGTCTTCCCGAGGATCTGGTCTACGTAGCGATGATTGAGAGCGGTTTCTCTCCTCATGCCTATTCCGTCGCCAGCGCCGTGGGGCCTTGGCAGTTTATCTCGGGCACCGGCAAAAGGTATTCACTCAGGATCGACCCCTGGATTGATGAACGACGCGATCCCCTAAAATCTTCCGTGGCGGCAGCCCTCTATCTCAAAGAGCTCTACACCCTGTTCAATAACGACTGGTACCTGGCCACCGCCGGCTATAATGCCGGAGAGAACAAGATTCTCCGGGCCATTAACATGTACAATACCCGTGATTTCTGGCAGATATCCCAAGGACGCTACCTGAAACGGGAGACAAAGGATTACGTCCCCAAGCTCCTCGCCGCGGCTATCATAGCCAAGGAGCCGGCCAAATACGGTTTCGCCGATATCGCTTACCTCCCACCCATCGAGTTCGATTCGGTGACCATCCCTTCCCGCACCGACCTGGAACTGGTGGCGCGACTCAGTGACGTCCCGCTCCCCACCATCCACGAGCTTAACCCGGAACTTCGACGCTGGTGTACCCCACCCGACTATCCCAACTACCAGCTCAAGATCCCCAAAGGGAAAAAGGAGCTCTTCGAGGCTGAGTTTGCCCGGATCCCCGAAGACCAGCGTTATGTGGAAAAATTAGCCAACGTCCGTTACCGCGCCACCAGAAAGGACACCATCGCCTCCGTGGCCCACCGCTACGGTACGACCCCCGAGGCCCTGGCCGAACTGAACAGGGTAACGGTAGGACAGCGGATTTCGGGAAAACTCATCCTGGTCCCGGTAGCGCTGTCTAATCCGGATAGCCCCGTCTCATTTAAACGAAACTCAGCCGCCCTGGCCTCCGCCGAGAGAGGTGTCTTCAAAAAGTACTACACCGTCAGGAAGGGGGATACCCTGGCGTCGGTTTCCAAAAAATTCAACGTATCAACCAGTTTCCTCCAGGCATGGAACAACGTGAAGGGTCACTTTTCCCTCAAGCCGGGCAAAAGGATCGTCGTAGCCAAATTCGTTGAGAAGAAGGGAACCATGGCCGCCGACGGCGAAAATGGTTAAGCCCATTCAGGTTCATCGTTTTCCTCATCCCGTTTCTTCACGTTTTTTGAAAGGATCTCTCCCCAATGTATAATCTCTCCATCTCCGGCGTCGCCGGCCTTATCGTCCTCCTGCTGCTCAAATTCGCGGCCGGCCTTCCCCTCTGGGGCGCGTTTCCTGCCGGGCTTATCGTCTTCGCGGGATGCTTTTACCTCATCTCACGGCTCATCATGAAAAAAGTGATGACCATCATGGAGTCGGCCACCAAGGATCTGCAGGCCAACCCGCCGCGCATCGAGAAGGGGATAAAAACCCTGTTGACTGCAATGAAGTACGGCCCTTGGCAGATCTACGTCACCGGTCAGCTCAATGCCCAGATCGGGATGATCTACTACATGAAGCGCGACTTTTCCAACGCCTTCCCTTATCTGGAAAAAGCCTTCTTCAAAAACTGGGTCGCCATGGGGATGCTGGGGATCTCGTACATGAAACGGCAAAAAAAGGATAAGATGAAGGAGACTTTCGAGAAGGCGCTACAGGCCTCCCCCAAGGAAGGGCTCCTCTGGAATCTCTACGCCTACTGTCTGGCCGAGGGGGGGGATACGGAGAGAGCTCAGGAGGTGCTCAACCGGGGGCTCAAGAAGCTGCCGGGAGAGGAGAAGCTTACGGCCAATCTTGAGGCGATCTCCAACGGCAAGAAGATGAAGATGCGGGTCTACGGTGATCTCTGGTTCCAGTTCCACCTGGAGAGCGTCGGAGCGATACAGAAGCATCAAATGGAAGCCATGGGCGGCATGCGCCGCCGAACGGTGAGAAGGTAATATTCTCCCCGCGACAGGGATGAGCTTTTGGCGATTCAGCTCTTCCCCAGATACTCCCTGATCCCCGCCTCAAACCGGACCGGCTGAAAATCGAAGGTCCGGCGCCAGGAGCAGTCGCAGATACTCTCTTCCAGGAGCATCTGCAACTGGTCGGAAGTAAGCGGGAACAGCGGGATCTTCTGCAACAGCGGCACCACCAGCCTGATGAAACTCAACGGACTCTTGACGGTAGTCACGCCGGACTTCCCCAAAACCTTGGCGATGACCTCCAGCATCCGAAGGTAGGTGAACCGGTCCGGTCCGCAAAGCTCATAACTGCACCCAATGGTTTCCGGCATCTCCAGAGACCGGACGAAACAGCGGGCCACGTCATCCACATGAATCGGTTGCAGCCGGTAGGAACCGTCACCGATGACCGGGACGACCGGCAACATCCGGAGCTGACCGGCCAGCATGTTTACGAAGAGATCCTTGGGGCCGAAGACCAACGAGGGGCGGAAGATGGTCCAATCAAGCCCGGAGCCCCTGACCTGCTCCTCGGCGGCATACTTGCTCTTATGATAATCGGAAATCGCATCCTTGCGACTACCCAAGGCCGACATCTGCAGGTAGCGCCGGACACCAACCTCACCGGCTCCGTCAACCAGATTCCCCGTGGCCTGAAGGTGGAGACGCTGGAAAGTAATCCCTTTACCGGGAAATTCCCGGATTATCCCCACCAGATTAATGACGGCGTCACACCCCTCCATGGCGGTTGCCACCGAAAAGCGGTCCGTGACGTCTCCCCGGATGACGTCGATTCCCTGTTCCGATTTTCGCGCCAGCCGGTGGGAAAGGATCACCACCCCATGTCCGCTACGACGCAGTTCATCAATGAGATGCTCCCCCACAAAACCGGTGCCCCCTGCGACAAAAACTTTCATAATCTTTTCCCTAAAAACGGTGAAGGGTGAATGGTGAGTTTTAAGCTGTTCTCATACCATATTCACCAAGATAAAGAAAGCGAGGAAAGAGAAGGAAATGATTAAAGATGGCGGCAGGAGGGAAAATGCTTGTCTCTGCAAGTGTCCGGCGGTATTCTGGCCGGCATTACGCCACGACGTCGGCACGAAGTACGAGGAAAGTGATGGGACAAAAACAAGAAAAACCGATCGTGGCCATAACCATGGGAGATCCCTGCGGTATCGGCCCGGAGATCATCGTCGGGGCTCTGGCTCTCCCCCAGATTCATGCCGCCTGCCGCCCCCTGCTGCTGGGTGACCCGATGGCGCTGAAACGGGCGCTGGCCATCACCGGAGAGCAGCTGGAGGTTACGGAAATTACAGGCGCCCTGCCGGATGAATCATCATCGGAGCGGATCTATCTCCGCTCACTGACGAACCTGGCAGAGCAGGATATGCTCTTTGGAGCCCCCACCATCGCCTCGGGCGCCGCAGTTGTTCACTATATCAGGGAGGCAGCCCGGCTTTGCCTTACCGGAGAAGTTTCAGCCATGGCCACCGCCCCTCTCAACAAAGAGGCGATGCACAAGGCCGGCTTTCCATATCCCGGACACACCGAGCTGCTGGCGGAACTGACGAACAGTCCGGAGTTTGTCATGATGCTGGCGGGAAAGAAACTCAGGGTGACTCTCGTCACTATCCATGAAGCGTTGGCCGACGTGCCGCGCCTGGTTACCATGGAGAAGATTCTGACGACAATCAGGATTACCCACCGCGACCTGGAGCGCTACTTCAAAAAAAAGCCCCGCATCGCGGTGCTGGCCCTCAACCCCCACTGCGGTGAGGGGGGAGTGTTCGGCAGAGAAGAAAGGGAGATCATCGCTCCCGCCATAGCCGCGGCCAGGGGCGAAGGTCTGGATGCTTCCGGCCCCCACTCCGCCGACACCCTCTTCCATTTTGCCCTGGGGGGGGAATATGACGCCGTGGTCTGCATGTACCACGACCAGGGACTGATTCCGCTGAAACTCCTTCACTTCGACGACGGGGTTAACATCACCCTGGGACTCCCCATCATCCGGACCTCAGTGGACCACGGCACAGCCTACAACTTGGCCGGGACCGGTCGCGCCTCGACAGCCAGCATGACAGCGGCAATCCTCATGGCGGCGGAGATGGCCCGAACAAAAAACAAGCCGTGAAACCATCGCTCAAGTACTGGATTTTCATCCTGGGAATCACCGGGGTCATATTCGGCGTCATTCTCTCCAGCGTGGTCGGCTCGTGGCTGAGCCTTACCGCCGGAGAACAACAAATCGTTGCGGGGATGGCTGATAAAATTCTCCCCTATCCGTTGCTGGGGGCCATGCTCCTGACAGCTGTCATCTGCGGCCTGGTCACCCTCCTCTTCCGCTCTTACATCATCCCCATCCTCCGGATGTCCGAAGCAACCCAACTGATCTCCTTGGCCAATCCCGACTATCGGATCACCCCTGAAGGGGGACGTGAAGTCGTCCACCTGGCCAGGATCATCAACGCCGCGGCAGAGGAGTCCCGAAAACTCAACTCCCAGGTGGAGAGCGCCATCCGTTTGGCTCAAGCGGAGGTCAGGGAAGAGCGCAATCGCTTCGCGGCTCTCATGTCGGAACTCCCCTTGGGAGTAATGGCGTGCGACATCGACGGCCGAATCCTGCTCTACAACCAGCAAGCCCAGACACTGCTCCACCTTCCTACCCAGGGCAGCTTCCCCTTCGCCCGACCCGGCGGCTGGCTGGGACTGGGCCGGTCACTGTTCGGGCTTCTCCCCCGTGAGCCTATCACTCATGAACTGAATCTATTGCAACAGGCAACGGAGCGTGGAGAGGCGGCCCCCACGGCAAGTTTCATGACGACTCTCAACGACGGCCGGCGCCTGCGACTGGTGATGGCGCCGGTCTTCGGCTTTCGCTGCGAAGAGCACGAACTCTGCATCCAATGCGAGAGACGGCGGATGACGGGAGTTGTCCTCACCCTTGAAGAGGCAACCTCCCGAGGCGACACCCCCGCCGGGATAAAGCTACGGCTCCCGACGCCGATGATGGATATCCGGAGTAAGAACAGGCCGCTTCCCGGCTCCCGCCCGGTTTACTACGAATTCGACCTCTTCAATCAGGGGGGAGCAGCGGATATGGGGAGTCTCCCCCTGCGCAAACTCACCTATGTGGTGTTCGACACCGAAACCACCGGCCTGAACCCGGCTGGGGGGGATGAGATCATTCAAATCGGCGCGGTCCGGATCGTCAACGGGAGGATACTTCAGGGAGAGGTCATTGATCAGCTGGTGGATCCTCGCCGGGCCATCCCCCATGACTCCACGGCGATTCACGGCATCACCGGAGAGATGGTGTCCGGCCAGCCGACGGTGGCGGAACTCCTCCCCCACTTCCACCGCTTCGTGGATGGGGCGGTTCTGGTGGCCCACAACGCGGCCTTTGACCTGCGTTTTCTGCAACTCAAGGAACGTGAGAGTGGAGTCAGCTTTAACCAGCCGGTGCTGGATACCCTACTTCTCTCCTCCATCATCCACCCCCATCAGGAAAGCCATTCACTGGAAGGGATCGCCCGGCGCCTGAATCTCACCGTCGTCGGCCGCCACACAGCCCTGGGGGACGCCCTGGTCACCGCCGAACTCTTGCTCAAGCTGATTCCACTGCTGGAGGCGCGGGGTATCATGACCCTGGATGACGCAGTGAAAGCATCCCGAGCCTCGTCCTATGCCGGGATTACCTACTGAAGGATCTGCTGAGACTCCCGGATGATATCCGGGATCGAGGTCAAGCGGCTAACCCCCCCCAGCTGCCTCTCCAGCCCTGATGCGCGCAACAGATCCCGCACCTCGGCATGAGCCTCGGCAACCCGCAGATGGATCCCCTGGGCGGCGAGCTCCACTTCCAAACCGGCCAGCATCCGCCCCCCGGCCGAATCCACGTAGGGGGAGGTGGAGAGGTCGAAGATGACGAGCCTTACCGGTCCCGCTGCTCCCCGTATCCGTTCCCTGACGGTTTCGGCGATGAATTCCACGTTAAAATAAAGGATGACCGCCTCCACGCGGAAGAGGATGATTCCGGGAAACTCTTCATTGTCCGGGTGACGCCCCACGTCGGAAAACCTCATGGAGCCGGGTATCCTCCCCAGCGTGGCCACATGGGGGGTAGCCGTCAGACGAAGAAGCAGAAGAAGCGAGGCAATCACCGAGATCGCCACCCCCTCCAGGATGCCGAAGATGAGTACTCCCCCAAGAGCCACCAGCGCCACGGCGAATTCCAGCCGGCTGATCCGCCAGAGACGCCGGAATTCACCCACGTCAATGAACCCCGCCACCGCCGTGATGACGATCACGGCAAGAACCGCCTCCGGGAGGGTCCGGAGCAGCCCGGTGAGAAAAAGGAGGACCGCCCCCAGCAAGGCCGAAGCGACCCACAAGGCCAACGGCGTCCTGGCGCCGGCTTGGTCGTTCACCGCCGACTGGGAAAGCCCTCCCGCCACCGGATACCCCTGAGTCACGGCTGCGGCGAGATTCGCCATCCCCAACCCCAGGAGTTCCTGCCGCGGGTCCACGGCATAGCCATGGTTGAGCCCCAGCGTGCGCGCCGCCGTAATGCTCTCGATGTAGGAAAGGAGGAAACAGGCAAAAGCAAGATGGATTACCTGGTTCAGATCGCCCGGGGAGATGGCCGGGAGATGGAACCGGGGGAGCCCCTGGGGGATATCACCCACGACCTTCACCCCGTACCGCTCCAACTGGAGGAGCGGCACCATGACGATGGCAGCCACGACCACGGCCAGAGCCACCGGTCGCCCCGGTAGCCACCTTTCACCCACCAGGAGAAGAAGCAGGGCAGAGGCCGCCACGGAAAGGACGACCGGATTGAAGTCGTGAAGGTGGTTGATGAGGTTGTCCAGCCGTTGAAACAGGTTGCTTCCGCCGCCGGGAAGACCAAAGAGCTTGGGTAGCTGGGTGGAAGCGATACTGAGCGCTGCTCCGGCCTTGAAACCCAGGAGGATCGTCTCGGAGATGAAGTTGACGCTGCTGCTGAGCCGCAGGAACCATGCCGCAATACTCATGAATCCCACCAGTAACGCCGTCGTGGCCATGATCGCCGCGTAGCGGGTCGGGTCACCACCGGCAAGAGAACCGGCAACGCCGGCGATCATGAGGGAAATGGCCGCGGTGGGACCGATGGCCAGTTGGCGGCATGAACCGAACAGCCCATAAACAATCCCTCCCACCAGATAGCAGACAAGTCCCACCTGCGGAGGAAGTCCCGCAAGGGAGGCATAGGCCATGGCTACCGGAACGGCATAAGCCGCCAGAGTCAACCCGGCCAGCAGATCGTCCTTGAGCCACCCGCTCTCGTAGCAGGGGAGCCAGTTCAGGACCGGAACCGCGGCGCGGCACCGCTGCAGCAGCGGCGGTTTTTGTCTGCCGTTCATTGCCCCATTCATAAGGATGCCTGATTTAAAAGAAGATGCGATTGTCCCTTTCAACATACTGAACCGACCGGAAAAAGACAAGGTAAAGAAAGACGCCGTAAAGCAGTCGCACCATGCATTAGCACTATTTATGTTGACTCATTGACGAGAGGGATTCAAACTACCGTTTAGATAAGTTAATCAACAGCCACGGGAGTCGTCATGCAACAGGTGTTATGGTCGGAAGAGTATGCCGTGGGAAATGAACAGATTGACAGCCAGCACAAATCATTATTCGAAATATTAAATAAGCTACGCATCAGCATTTCCAATAAACAGGAAAAACGGTATATTGACAAAAATATAATGGAACTGCAGCATTATACCGTGATGCATTTCAGCGCCGAGGAACTCTATATGAGTGACGCGATGTATAAAAATATGGACAAGCATATATTGCAACACGATTTTTTCACAGGGAAGATAAAAGAACTGGACCCGGCAAACGACAGCAATTCAGTTGACACAAAAATAGAGCTCTTGGAATTTCTAACTGAATGGCTGTTTAATCACGTCCTCACAGAAGACAAGAAAGCTGCATCCTTTATTCTAACTTAGAGCAACAGCACTAAAGTTTCTCATTCACCCCCCCTTTTCCTTTAAACCACCCCCGGCAGAGGTGACGCAGAGCGGAGCTTATGCAACGGAGAGCTTTCCCGTACCCAAAATATATTGACGATTACCCTTGGGGGGTGATAGTGTACTTTACCGCCAAATATACATTTCTCCTTGCCAACCGCGCACCTGCAAGGGTGTCAGCCTTGAATGGGATGAGCTATCTTCGCGCCGGGCACGAACGATTCGTGCCGGCCATCCCAGGGGAGGTTCCGCGTGGGCGCAACTGTCTTCGTTGATTACTACGAATTGCTGCAACTGAGTTCCAACGCCGATACCAACACCATTGAGCGTATTTTTCGGCATCTCGCCAAGAGATTTCACCCAGACAATCCCAAATCCGCCGACAACGACCGATTCTATCAGATCGTCGAGGCCCACCGGACACTGGTGGACCCCGAATCCCGCGCCAGCTACGACGTCAAGTATCAGGATTACTGGAACCGCAAATGGAAACTCGCGTCGGAGGCCAGTAGCGGCTCTTCCTTTGTGGACGATCAGGTAACTCGCGAACAGCTTCTTTCGCTCATGTATGTTCAGCGCCGACGCAACATGAACAACCCGGGATTGGGCGAGCATGAGATACAACGTCTCATCCGGATTCCGCTGGAACTGATGGAGTTTCACCTTTGGTATCTCAAGGCCAAGGGATGGGTGGAGCGGATTGAAACAGGACAGCTGGCCATCAGCGCCCTGGGTGTCGACCAGGTTGAACAAAGCCGACTCCGGCTCAGGCCCGACCGTCTCCTGGAGGCCCACAGTGTCGCCGGCAATCGCGACATGGCAGTTGAAGAACAGACGATGGTTGACAACTCTCCGGAACCCCCGGGAACTATCACCATGGATCGGAGCGGGGAATCGGATTCAGGGAAAGAAGAGTAAGCACCGGTTAGCGATACGAAGTAAAGGTATCACTTTAGTTACGAAACCGGAGAGATCAGATGGTTCGGAACAGGTTACTGTACAAGGTGGTAGGAATTACGAGCATTACCCTTCTGGCCGGCTTCACCGCCATGGGGCTCCTTGCCCTCTGGCTTGAATATCAGGCCATCATGCAGCTCCAGATAAGCAATAACAGAAACCTGGCGGCAATAATCACAAAAAATATCACCGACGCCATGATGAAGGGCGAAGCACGCGAGGTCACTACCTACGTAAAAGAGATGAAAGAAAAACAGTTTCTTCACGACATGAAACTGTTCACCGCCGATGGCGTTGATTCAAGCTCCCTTGCCGCCGGCAAAGACCGGGAAATCATGAAAGCCATGGCGGCGGGGAGTTCGCCGGACAGGGTTCTCACCATCAATGGATCACACCTTTTAAGCTCGATCATCCTGCTTCCCAACGAAGAACGCTGCGTTCGCTGCCATGGGGCCACAAACCGTTTTCGCGGCGCACTCATGCTCACGACCTCCCTGGATTCGGGCTACGCTCGCGCGCTGAAACTTACACTCCTGCTCACCGCCGCTGGGATCTTTTTCTTCATCCTGATAATTATCTGCTTGATCCTCATGTTCAAAAGGACCATCGTCAACGATGTTCTGGTCTGCGCAAAAACCGTGAAACAGCTGGCGGAGGGTAAGGGTGACCTTACCATGCAACTTCCCGTCCGGAGCAACGACGAAATCGGCCAACTGGCAAAAGGAATAAACAGACTCACCGGCACGCTGAGGGAGACAGTATCGGATCTCTACCGGCAGACGGAACAGACCGCTGTGGCAATCTGCAAAGTCGACCGGGAGACGCTGGAAATGGTTTCCGTTGCTTCAAGCCAGAAAGAGCAATCAACATCCCTGGCAGTGGCAGCCGAAGAGATGGCGGCAACATTGAATGAAGTTGCCGCAAATACCCATCGGGCATCGCTCCTTTCGTGCCAGGTGGATGGCGCTGCCGGCGCGGGAATGGACGCTGTCGCGGAAACGTTCACCTGCATGGAGATAATCAGCGGCACCGTCGGCGCTACCCTGAAGACAGTGGAAAGACTTGCAGCTTCATCCGGCACCATCGGCGAGATCTCCACCCTCATCGAAGATATCGCCGACCAGACCAGCCTCCTGGCGCTCAACGCCGCCATCGAAGCAGCCAGGGCCGGTGAACATGGCCGCGGTTTTGCCGTCGTCGCCGATGAAGTAAAAAGCCTCTCCGCCAAGACCGCCGCGTCAACCAGGGAAATTTCCAGCATAATCCGCAATATTCAGCAGGAAAGTTCGGCGGCGACCTCCGCCATGTTCCTGGTGCGGGCACGGGTGGAAGAAGGGGTTACAAAGTCCGTCGCAGCCAGGGATTCCCTGAAAAACATCCTCCATCTTTCCGGCGACGCCACGGAGATGATCAATCAGATCGCCCACGCCACCGAGAAGCAGAGCGAAACTACCGCGGATATTTCCGTGAGAATCCTTCAGATTTCCGAGTTGGCGTCACGGGTTCATTCCCAGATGCAAACCAACGAATTGATGTTTCGCAAGCTCGCCGAAGTGGCCGAGCAGGTCTTCTCCACGGTGGGTAATTTCCGCGTGGGAAACAAGCACGACGCAATGAAAGAGTACGCCGACGAATTGAGCCTGGCGGTCACGGCATTGCTGGATAAAGCCGTTTCCGACGGAAGAGTTACCATGAGCGCACTCTTTGACCGAAACTATCTCCCCATGCCAAAAACATCTCCCCGGAAGTTCACCACCTCCTTCGACGGTTTTTTCGACAGGGAAGTCTCTCCCATTCAGGAGCGGATACTGGCCAAGGACGAGGGGATATTCTTTGCCATCTGCGTGGATGATCATGGCTATGTTCCCGCTCATAATCAACGCTACTCGCAGCCGCTCACCGGCAATCAGGCCGTTGACAAGATAAATAACCGAACCAAACGGATCTTCGATGACCGCACGGGGCTACGGGCCGCCGTCAACGGCGAACAGTATCTTCTTCAGACCTATATGCGTGATACGGGGGAAATCATGAACGATATTTCCACCCCCCTGGTGATCCAGGGGCGCCACTGGGGGGCAGTGAGAATCGGCTATCATTGCCTGGATGAAGTGTTCTAAAGAGTTAAGATAATCGTTCTCCGCGGGGTAATCGCCGGAGCACCGACCGAAGGTAGCCCAGGGAAATGAGGGCTGCGCACCAGGTGACGATACCGATCCCCCACCAGATTCCTCTGATTCCCATTCCCAGATTGTTGGCCAAAATGATAAAAATCGGGATCGGAGCAATGATCTGCCGAAAGCTCCCGATAACCACGGCAAAAAGGGGTCTTTTGAGTCCCTGAAGGGTAAAAACGCTGATATAGAGGATTACATAGGCGCCAAACACGAATGAAGCGATGCGCAGATAACCAACGCCGATCTCGACCACGGCGGCGTCGGAGGTGAAAAGGCGCATCAGCCGCTGTGCGGTGAAAAAGACCGCAACCCCTCCCACTCCCATCATCACCACTCCCGCCCATAGAGCCGTCCGTACCGTCTCCCGGACCCTGGACACCAGTCCGGCGCCGTTGTTCTGCGCCACCAGCGCCAGAGTAGCAACATTCAGCCCCATGACGGGGAGCAGGATGAGCTGTTCGATGCGGGTAGCGATGCCGTATGCCGCCACCGCCTCTCTGCCGAACCTTCCCAAGAACCAGGTAATGACGAAAATACCCAGGGCCACGGTGAGCATGGAGCAGCTGGCGGGAAAGCCCTGTTTGGCCAGCTCCAGAAACATCACTTTCCGGGGAACAAAATCTCCGGGGCGGGCGCCGGCCATGAGGCCGCTACTCTTGAGCTGCAAGCCAAGATAGAGATTCCCCACGGCCTGCACCGTAACCGTGGCCCAGGCGATTCCCGCCAGTCCCAGGGGAGGGAGGCCGAATCCGCCGAAGAGGAACCAGGGATCCAGCCCCAGGTTGAGAAAAAATCCCAAAACGAGGAAGTTGCGGAAATACTTGGTGTTTCCCGAGGCGTTGAGGGACGCGTTGAGGGATTGGTTGAGAATGAAGCAGGTCGATCCGGCAAAGATGGCGTTCATGTAACCAAGGGAGAGATAAAGATACTCTTCCCTGGCGCCCAGGAGGCGAAAGAGAGTGGGGGCAGCCAGAAGTCCGGCAATTGTCATGAGGAGACCATGAAAAGCGGCAAAGGTGATCGCCTGGGTTGCATAGCTCCTTGCCTCCAGCCGACGCTGACTTCCCAGGGCATTGCCGATGAGAGAGGTGGCGCCGGTGGAGATCCCGCTTCCCACGGCGAGGATAAAAAAGAAGAGGGGAAAGGCAAGGGAGATGGCGGCCAGCGCCTGGGTGGAGACCAGCCCGGCGTACAGAGTGTCCACCACATTGAACATGGTATTGAAGAAAAAGCCGATCCCCACCGGCACGGCAAGCCGCCGGAGGATCCGGGGGATGGGGGCGACGGTAAGATCGTGGGCGTTATCCATAAAACCTAGAAAAGCAGTCCACCACTGAGACACGGAGAATAATCTAAAGCAGTTTCAAATAATTATACTGAGGTGAGTTCTAAATCCGATCAAACCTTCAACGTTTAAAGCAGGAATCAGATTTTCGCTCTGTTTTCCTCCGTGTCTCCGTGCCTCCGTGGTTCAACTGCAGTTGTAAGGTTCACCGGCGTTACAGGAAATAATCGAAATCCTGCTCCCGGTGGGACCAGCGGAGGAGGTGAAAGATGTGAGCCGGCTCGTTGCCCGGATCCAACTTCACGAAGTTACACTCCCCCTTCCAGTGGTAGCGCTTCCCGGTGATAAGGTCGTGCAGCTGGTAGGTCTCATCGGGTTTTATCCCCAACTCGTGAATGGGGACGTACACCGCCGCTTCCTGGGGCTCGTAGGGGTTCAGATTGACAACCACGAAAATATGATCCCGCTCCTCCTCCCGGTGCTTGCCGTAAAAGAGAACCTGATCGTTGTCGGCCCGGTAGAAACGCAAGTTGCGGTTCTCCTGGAGGGCCGGGTGCTCCCGCCGGATTGCGTTGAGCCGACCTATGTACCCCTTGATGTTGCCGGGACGCTCCCAATCCCAGACCTTGAAGTCGTACTTCTCCGAGTTGATGTACTCCTCTTTCCCCGGAAGCGGCGTCCCTTCGCAGAGCTCAAAACCATTGTACATCCCCCAGGTGGGGGCCAGAGTCGTGGCCAAAAGCGCCCGGATTTTAAAGGAGGAGCGGGGGGCGTTCTGGAGGAACTCGGGGAGGATATCCGGCGTGTTCACGAAGAGGTTGCCGCGGAAATACTCGGCCACGTCCCCCTGGGTCAACTCCGTGAAGTAATCCATGATCTCCTGCTTGAAGTTGCGCCAGGTAAAGTAGGTATAGGACTGGGTATAGCCCGATTTCGCCAGGATCTGCATCATCTTGGCGCGGGTGAACGCCTCCGCCAGGAAGATGACATCGGGACCGACCTTCCGGACCTCGCCGATAAGCCACTTCCAGAACTCCACCGGTTTGGTGTGGGGATTGTCAACCCTGAAGATCCGGACCCCCTGCTCCATCCAGAAGAGGAATACCTCCAGGACGCCGTTCCAGAGCCCCTCACGATCCGCCGTGGTAAAGTCCAGGGGATAGATATCCTCGTATTTTTTGGGGGGATTCTCGGCGAACTTGATGGTGCCGTCCGGGCGTTTCTTGAACCATTCGGGATGTTCCTTCACCCACGGATGGTCCGGAGAGGTCTGGAGGGCCACATCCAGGGCGATCTCCATGCCGCGGCTCCGGCAGCCCCTCTCGAAGGTCCGGAACTCATCAAGGGTCCCCAGGGAGGGCTCCACCGCCGTATGGCCGCCGAATTGGTTGCCGATGGCATAAGGGCAGCCGGGAGCGCCCGGGGGACAGACAAGGCTATTGTTGGGCCCTTTCCGGTTGGTGAAGCCGATGGGATGAATGGGGGGGAGATAGACCACGTCGAACCCCAGCCCGGCGATCTCATCCAGCCGGAGCTCCATCTCGCCAAAGGTGGCGGAGCGGGTGGGGTCGGTCCCCTGGGAGCGCCCCCACATCTCGTACCAGGAACCGAACTCGGCCCTTTTCCGGTCCACGGTCACTTCCAGGATCCGGTGATACCGGCCGCAATCGGCGCGATCCGGGTAGCGGGCCATGAGAAGGCGCAACTCTTCCCCCAGGACCACATCGTTCACCGGGTCCCCCCCCTCCCCCATCTTCTGTCCCGCGGCGAGCCGCCGGAGCAGCAGCGCGATCTGGGACAGGAGATCGCTCAGCGGCTCCTTGGCAGCGGCAGCGGCACTCACCGCCGTCAGGAGTTCCAGCGCCTTATC
Organism: uncultured Desulfuromonadales bacterium; assembly: GCA_903929485.1. Classification (GTDB taxonomy): domain Bacteria; phylum Desulfobacterota; class Desulfuromonadia; order Geobacterales; family CAIOGM01; genus CAIOGM01. The sequence continues at coordinate 2,125 of CAIYUY010000057.1, read as the reverse complement.
CGCGGTGGTGGCGCTCTCCAGCCGCTCCTCGAAACAGAGGAGCTTTTCAGTTATACGGGCGGCATCGGCCCCATCGGCCCGGGCAACGGCTCCCTCCACAATTTTTCGCCCCTCCAGGAGGTCACTGGTGAGCTCCTGATGTGCTTCGTGCTTCTTTTTGGTGTCATGGGCCCAGGAGAGGAAGGGATCACGCCAGGCGAAGACGGTGTACTCGTAGGTCGTATTCTCCTCCAGACGAAACGTTCCGCTCCAGCGGTCGTTCACCAGGGGGGTCATCTCCACCTCTTGCCACGCATTCGCCCCTTTCTCCCGCCATTGGGCCACGGCCCGGACCACGTCATGGCCATGGGTGAAGATGTCGGCCTCCACGGTCAGCAGGTCTCCCACCACCCGCTTTACCGGAAAACGGCCGCCGCTGATGATGGGGGTCACCCCCTCCACGTTAACGGTATCTATATCAGGAATCATTTCCCGGCCACCTCCCTGTAAAGTTCGCGTACACGTTGTGCGATGCTCGTCCATGAGTAATGCTCCTCGGCCCGCTTTCTCCCGGCGACGCTCAGCCGCTCCCGCAACTCCGGGTCTCCCACGATCCGGTTGATCCCCGCCGCCAGCTCTTGGGCGAATTTTTCCGGATCAACCGCCTCGAAGGGGGCCTCGCTCTGCTGGTCAAAGGAGATCAGGAGTCCGGTCTCTTCGGGGATCACCACCTCCTTGATCCCCCCCACCGCCGAGGCGACCACGGGGGCGCCGCAGGCCATGGCTTCCAGGTTGATAATACCGAAAGGCTCATAGATGGAGGGGCAGCAGAAGACCCGGGCATGGGAATAGAACTGGATGGCGTCCGCCTTGGTGACCATTTCGGGAATCCAGTAGACATGCTCCCGATCCTTCTGTATCTGGTCGATCCCCTGTTTCATCTCCTCCCCGATCTCCGGGGTGTCGGGCTGCCCCGCCAGGAGCACGGCTCCCACCCCCGGCGCCAGATGTTTGATGGCCCGGACCAGGTGGATGATCCCCTTCTGCCGGGTGATCCGCCCCACGAAGAGGACGTAGGGAAGCCCCTGGGGGATGCCCGCCTTATCCAGGGCGGAGCGCTCCGGGGTGTATTGGTACTGCTCCACATCGATGCCGTTGGGGATGACCCGAACCTTGGCCGGATCCACCTTGAAATGTTTCAGGATATCCTCGCGGGTCTCGCCGGAGACCGCGATGACGGCGTCGGCGGTTTCCAGCGCCGTCTTTTCCACCCATGAGGAAAAGTCATATCCCCGTCCCAGCTGCTCCCGCTTCCAGGGGCGAAGCGGCTCCAGGGAGTGGGTGGTGATGACCAGGGGGGCGCCGTAGAGGAGGCGGGCCAGGAGCCCCCCCGCCTGGGCGTACCAGGTATGACAATGAACCACGTCGGCGTTTATGGGATCAGCCATCCAGGAGACCGACCGCTGAAGCATCTCCACGGGGGACCGGAGCTGGGGAGGGGTCGCCGCGGTCAACTCCTTGGGGACGGGATACCCCTTGACGCGCAGGTTCTCCCCGGTAACGTCCTGGTCGCCGAAGCAGCGGACCTCCACTTCCATGAGGCGCGCCAGTTCACGGGTAAGATACTCCACATGCACGCCGGCGCCGCCGTAGACGTAGGGGGGATATTCATTGGTAAGGAGCAGTGCCTTCATGGGGCCTCCGGAGGAAAAGATCAAATTGCGAATAAAACTTAAAGAAGAATCCACCACAGAGACACGGAGACACTGAGAAAATCTTTCTCGTAGCTCACTGAAGATACCTATGTCAGGCTACTGAGCTAACCTTTTTGGCAAGAAGCGTATACCTGATTTCCTCAGTGAATTTCTCTGTGTCTCCGTGTCTCTGTGGTTCAATTGCCGTACATGCTATTTCTTCAGCTGAAAGGCCGCTTTGAGCACCACCTGGTATTCATTGACAATACCGTCTTCACCCACGTGGCCGCGAACCTCACCCACTTCGAACCAGGAAAGTTTTTCCAGAGTCGTATGGGCCCGGGTCACCGCCGACTGGATGGCGTCCTCGATGCTCTTCTTGGAAGTTCCGATGAGTTCCACTTTTTTATAAACGCGATCTTCTCCGTACATGATTTGGCTCCTTGTGTGTT
>CAIYUY010000056.1 GCA_903929485.1 uncultured Desulfuromonadales bacterium | reverse complement strand
CAGCCACGGGCGCCACTGCCGGATGTCCTGATGAGATACGGCAGGTCTTCGGCGACGGTTCCGTGCTGGAAAATCTGGCGAGTAAAAAGGGGATGAGCAGTGACTATGTGAAACTGGTACGCGGCTTCATCGGCGATGTGGTCATACAGAGTCCGGCTACGACCGGGACGACCTATCAGGCGCAGTACATTTCTCCCTGCGACAGGAACAACAGTTTCGACACCTTCATCAGCGGCACCGCGCAGGGGCGCGACACCGCCGGAGCCTGTGCCGACATCACCGACGCCAAAAAACTCCTTAATCTCTTTGGCCGGGCAGTCCAGTTGCAGGAGATGGCGCACACCATCCTTTCCAGTCAGAAAGGGAACAAGGCCGGGGCCTCACCGGAGAGTTGTCAATTAGCGCTCCTGGGTGAGGGAATGCAGCATATCCGGACACTGGAGGAGAAAACCTTGCAGCTGCTGAGTGTCGCACAGCAGAGCTACGCCAATACGGCGGCGGAGATCAACTCGGTAGAGATGATCGTGCAGAACATGAAGAAATTCGACGACACGGTATTTTCGGAACTGGCGGATCGCTTCGGCAAGGGGATCGCCATGCGGGCCACAGGCAGGATCTGACCAACACACAGTGGAAGGGAGGCATTATGGCAGACAAAGGTACCCAAACGGAGAACGCAGGCAAGAGGGATTCAGGCAAAAGTTCCTGGCAGGAGCGGAAACTGGAGAAGGTCGTTCGGGACGATATTGACATCATTTCCCGAAAGACCAGGGATCAGAGCGATTTCATCAGCATGCTCAATACCCATGACAATGTTCTCTACCAGTTGCGGATGAACATGGGGCGCAACAGGAATCTCACCTTTGACAAGGCTCAGGAGTTCATTGAGCGGAGCCTCAGGATCAAGGAAGAGATCAACCTCCTGAATGCGGAGATGTGTCAATTGATGAACTGGGATTATAGGCCGCCGAGGGGATTCACGAACCCGCTGGTGGCGGCTGAACAGGGAAAGAGGACAAAGGGAGGGAGTGATTTACCGATTGGTAATTCAGATCAGATCAACAGCAGTACCGCTTGACATTGCATTAACGCAGATGCGAGACGGCGACATCATCACATGGTGTCGCCGTCGGCAATCCAGAAACCATTTCAACGTTAGTCACGTAGGCCGGTTCAAGCGAAGCGGAACCGGCTTTACTCATGGGAAAATCAGAACGTCAAGATCCAGAACTAACCCATGCAGACACATGACTACGGCTATTTTTTTAACTACATTCCACTTTCGCAATGTTGAAGTTTCCCGGAAACCAGTGTATGATTCGATAACGGAATCAAAGGAGGAACGCCATGTCTTACACGCAATCTGACCAGGAAATTCAAACAATGGTTAAGAATATGAAGGAATGGGGCAAAAAAATTGCCACTACTCCTGAAAATGCTCAAAAGGCCCTTTATGAAATGGGGATTGTTACCAAAAGCGGCAAGCTAAGCAAAAACTACGGCGGCTGATGTACTCATCTCTTCCCCACTTGGTTATAGCTTTTCACGGTTGTGATAAATCGGTTGCTGACGAAATCATCTCCTCGGGGACCAGTCAACTCCACCAAAGCCAGAATAATTATGATTGGCTCGGCCCCGGCATCTATTTCTGGGAAAACAATCCTCTTCGTGCCTTGGAATACGCTAAATATCTTCGAGACAATCCACGT
>CAIYUY010000055.1 GCA_903929485.1 uncultured Desulfuromonadales bacterium | reverse complement strand
TCAAACAGAGGCAGATTCTTGGTGATGTCCCCATTCCGTTGACATAGCTATCATCTTGTTCTTTTTGTTTGTCATCCTGAGCGAAGCGAAGGATCTGCTGTAGATTTTACTGCTTAAAAAACAAAAAGCAGATTCTTCGCTATCGCTCAGAATGACAACCTCTTGAATAATCATGGAATCGTCTTTGTTGCTAATCACCTTACGACCGGCACGCAAGCAGTTTCCTGGCCTGAACCGCGCCGTCGAAATCTTTCGACAACTCCAGCGCCTTTTCCAACTGCATCCGCCCGGCTGCGATCCGCCCCGCCTTGAGGAGAGCCGCTCCCAGGTGGTAGCGCCCCTCCGGCGCCTGTGGCAGCCCGGCCACGGATCGCCTCAGCAGCGGCAGAGCCTGCCCCAGTTTCCCCTGTTTGCAGAGTACCCACCCATAGGTGTCAAGCACCGTGGGATCGCCGGGAGCGCTGCTATAGAGTTGGGAGGCGAGGAGAGCCGCCCGCTCCAGATCATAACCATGCTCGGCATGAAGCAGGGCGATATTGTTCATGACGACTTTTTCTCCGGGCGAACGAAGCAACGCTTCTTCGTAACAGGCCAGCGCCCGGAGGTATTCCCGGTTTCGGTGATACATATCCCCACGAATAGTCAGGGGAAGCGCCGCCGCCTGATCCTGTTCAGCCGCGGCCAGGAGCGTCGCCAGGGCAGCGGGGAGAAGCCCCGCACTCTCCTGGGCCAGGGCAAGCTGTAGCCGAAACTCCGTATCGCCGGGATTCCTGGACAACCACGCCTCGCACTCCCGGATGGCATCAGTAAAAGCCCGTCCAGCAAGGAGGAGCGTGACGACTTCCTTGCACGCCTCCCGGTGGGTGGGATCAGCCTGCAGAACCGTGCGATATTCGCGCAGAGCGCCAGGCAGATCGCCGGCGGCAAACCTGATCTGAGCCAGGAGCATGCGAGGTTCGGCGCTCTTGGGCTCCAGGGCAAGAGCCTGTTCCGCCGGAGTAAGCGCCGCTTTCCGGTCATTCATGGCCAGAGTGAGCCTCCCCAGTTCCAGCAGGGCCGGATACTGCCGCGGATTGATCCGAAGAGTCTCCCGGTAGGCGTCGCGGGCCTGGGGCAGTTCATTGAGGCGCCACCAGGAGCGGGCCAGCCAGAGGTACGCTTCATGATCATCGCGGTTACGCTGGATGGCGGTGCGCAGCTCCAGCGTCGCCTCCCGGTAGTGACCTGCCTGGTAGTACGAACGCGCCTTGTCGATAAGCGCGGCGGATTCATTCTTGGGGACGAGAATCCGGTGGAGCTGGTAATGTTGTGCAACCCACCCCGTCGCCAGCAGAAGGGACGCGACCCCTGCCATCACGCCGAGCATCTTGCTGCTCTTGGCAAGCCACCACCGGATGAAACCGACTTCATCGGCGTTCCACTCCTGTCCGCGCCGGTAGGCCCGCCGGGACATGAGGAGATCGAAGGTAACAAAGAAAATCAAGGCGAAGCCCAGCGCCAGCGCCCCCAGGACAGCCTTGGGGAGTTCCCCCAGGGTAGCGAGGCGTGGTATCTCCAGGGTGTAATCCGGCAGGAGCAAGGCAGAGGTGACCGTGACGATCACCACCGTCACGGCCAGGAGTTTGACCCGACTCATGGCAACCCAGAACCTGAAAAAAAGGGAAAGTCCCGGTTCGAAACAGATGCTGTCCCGGTAGCAGTTCCAGGCGATCCTGAGATCCAGAAGCAAAAAACCGGCGATCACCGCCATCAGCATGAACCACGCGCCCGCTGTCGACATCTTAGCTCCCCGTCTGCAGAGGATCAGAGCCCTGATGCCGGTAGAGGCGCGGCGTCACGGCTCCGGCCATGGCGTTCTCGTCAAGAGCGCCGCCGAGAAAGGTATTGAGCCGGGCCGCCACAACAGCCGGGGCTTGAATACAGTCACGATGCCGCACATAAAGAGTCGGTATTTTCCGGATGGCGAGGAGCTTCTTTACCCTTTCCAACTGGGTCAGATAGGTATGCTTCAGGAGCGCCTCGGGAATCCGGGCCGTCTCCTTTCCCTGGGTCGCCAGCATGTCCCGTTGGGAGGCGATAACCTCGTCCAGTTCCCGTTCCATGAAGAGCACCCCGTAAGAAAGCCCGGCGCCGGCGGGAAGGTCCGGGAGGAGCTGGGCCACGATCTTCACGGCCCGCCCCCGGGCCTCGGGGAGCCACGAAACGTCCTTGCGCAGCGCCATGGCCCGCCGGTCTTCGTAATACCCTTTCTCGTTATGATCGTCGGGCGGTCGGTTGTCATCGGCCAGAGGGGAGACGCCGCCGGCGGCCAGCATCTGCATCATCATGGAGGTCCCCGAGCGGGGGAGTCCGGAGACGATGGTGATCGTTTCGGCACGGGGAGCGGTGATCCGTCGGGGGAGCTCCGGGTCCAGTTCCAGCGCCTTCTGGCCCGAGGTGACGGCGGTCCGCCGGGCGGCCGGTGGGGAGTCGGGGGCCATCGCTCCACTTTTCACGTCGGCCAGCCGTCGGCGGGCCTCTTCTTTCTTCTTTCGATATTCCGCGGCCATAGCCGGGTCCTTCAGCCGCTTCTCGACAATAAGGGCTATCCGCTCCAGGGCCGGCAGGTGATTGGGATTCAGGAGGAGCGCCATCTTCAACGCTTCCACCGCCTGGAGCGGGCGATGCAGGCGATGGAGCGTCACCCCCAGGAGGTAGTGAGCGGTGGCGTTACGGTACTCCAGTCCGAGGGAGGTGAGGGCCGCATCCAGCGCCATCTTGTTCCGGCTCCGTCCCAGATGACTCCGGCAGAGTCCCAGATGGGCGGCGGCGCTCTCCGGGTCCAGAGCCAGCGCCTGGCGGAAGCTCTCAGCGCTCTCTTCCCATTGACTCAGGGCCAGCTGCGCCTCCCCCCGGTTGAGGTGCAGCTCCGGGTCCCCCTGGCTGGACTCTCCGGCGCGGGCCAGATGTTCCAGGGCCAGCAGGGGATTCCCCTCGGCCAGGGCCTGACCCGCCAGGAGGCGCTCCACACCGGCGGGGTTCCGGTCGCTCTGGCTGACCAACCGGCGCAGCTCGTACCGTTCGCCGTCGGTCAATTCCACCGGCGCCGGTGGCGGCTCCCCCTTCTCTTCCGCCAGCCGGCAGGCTTGCCTTTGAGCTTCCTCCCGTTTTTCCTGCAATTCCCGCAGTTTCTCCCGGGCCTCCGCCTCCACCCGGTCCCGGTCGGCAAGGAGGGAGTTGAGCGCCTCCCCCGCCTCGGCGGTCCGGCCCAGGGCGCGGAGGGAGGCGATGAGATGAATCGCGAAACGAGGCTCCTCCGGGGCTGCCTCGGACAGTTTTTCCAGCAAGGGGAGGGCGTACAGGTGGAGGTTGGCGTCCATGTAGGAGCGGGCCAGATTGTAATCAAGCTCCTGCACCGTTTC